>CAVKXW010000073.1:0-16093 GCA_963660215.1 Bacteroidaceae bacterium
TAAAAGAGTAAAAAGGTAAAAAAGGCTTTTGCTCAATAAATTACAGCAATAATGGAAAAGAAGAAACGAAATCTCGTGGAATTGGCGATGCACTATCGCCAAATCGTCATACTCGTGGTATGCTGTCTCATTGCCTTCGGCATTTACAGCCTGCCCAACATGCGCAAGAACGAGTTCCCCGACTTCACGGTGCGCCAAGGCATCGTGATAGCGGTAGCCCCTGGCAACACCGCCAAGGAGATGGAACAGCAAGTTACCAAGCCCCTCGAAGACTACATCTTTACTTACGAGGAGGTAAGAAAGGAGAAAACTTATTCGATGAGCCGTGACGGCATCACCTACATTATGGTGCAGCTCAACGACGACCTCACCAACAAGGACGAGTTCTGGTCGAAGTTCAAGCACGGTGTACAGGTCTTCAAGGACCAGTTGCCCAAAAACGTGCTCGCCGTACAGGTGAAGGACGACTTCGGCGACACCTCCGCCCTCCTCATCACGATGGAGAGCACGGAGAAAACCTATCGTGAACTGTCCGACTACATGGACCGATTGCAAGACCAACTGCGTGCCATCCCTAGCGTAGGTCGCATGACCGTGAGCGGTATGCAACAGGAGCAAATCGCCGTAACCCTCGACAACGACCGCCTCGCAAACTATGGTCTCAACGACCAGATGGTAGCTCTCTCGCTCTTCAAGAAAGGCTTTGTCACCACCGCTGGGCGCATCAAGAACACGGAATACACCTTGCCAGTGAACGTGGCGAAGTCGCTCAACAATATCTATGACATCGAGCAGCAAATCGTCTATACCTCCCCTTCGGGCACCGTGGTCCGCCTCAAGGACATCGCCACCGTGCACCGTGAATATCCCGAGGCAGACAGCCGCATCACGAGCAATGGCAAGAAGTGTCTGCTGCTGAGCGTGGAGATGAAGAAAGGACAGAACATCGTAAAGATGGGTGAGGCAATCGACGAGGCGATGGCGCAATGCCAGCAGTCGCTGCCTAAGGAGGTGAGCATCTCTCGCATCACCGACCAGAGCAAGGTGGTGAGCGCCAGCGTGGTCAACTTCCTGCACGAGATAGTCATTGCCATCGTGGCTGTGGTCTTGGTGGTGATGTTGCTCCTGCCTATGAGGGTGGCTTTGGTGGCAGCATCCACCATTCCTATCACCATTTTTACCTCGCTGGGACTGTATCATGCCTTTGGCATCGAACTGAACACCGTGACGCTCGCCGCCCTCATCGTGACATTGGGAATGATTGTGGACGATGCCATCGTCATCATCGACAACTACCTGGAGCAGTTGGGCGAGGGAGTGAGCCGCTGGAATGCCGCCATCAACAGTGCCACCCGCTTCTTCAAGTCTGTGTTTACGGCGACGCTCGCCATCAGTATCACCTTCTTCCCATTCCTTATTATATGTAAGGGACAGATGCATGACTTCCTCCTCTCGTTCCCTTGGGCGATAAGCATCGTGCTGGTGGTGTCGTTGGCAGTGGCGTCGCTGGTGGTGCCGTTCATCCAGTTCTGGTTCATCAGAAAGCCGCTGAAGGGAGTACAGGCTGAATTGGAAATCAGCGACCGAAAGGAAAGCCAAAGCCTAGGAGCACAGGCTGAAGGCCTAGAAGCACAAAGCCCAGGGCAACGCCCTGGGGATAACAACGAGGGAGAGAACGCCCAGAAAAGGAAAAAGCCATTTTCCTTCCTCGACCTCTTGCAGAAGTATTACGACAAGCTCTTGACTCTCTGCTTCCGTTGGCCGAAGACCACGGTTAGCCTCGGCATCCTCGCCATCATAGGCGGTGGATTGTGGATGAAGAACCTGCCACAGCAGATGATGCCACCAGCCCAGCGCAACCAGTTTGCCGTGGAAATCTATCTGCCTACCTCTTCATCGCTGGAGAAGACGGAGCGCATCGCCGACCAGGTGGAGCAAGTCTTGCGCAAGGACAAACGAGTGGTCTCCGTCACATCTTTCAAGGGATGCTCGTCGCCACGATTCCACACCGCCTACGCTCCTCAGATAGCCGACAAGAACTATGCGCAGTTCATCGTCAACACCACCGACGAGGATGCCACCGAGCAGATGCTCGATGAGTACGCCGACAAGTATGCCGACTACTTCCCTGAGGCACAGGTCAAGTTCAAGCAGTTGAGCTACAGCGAGCCAAACTGTCCGATAGAGATTCGACTGAGTGCGGAAAGCGGAAGTTCGCTTGCCCAGAAGAATGAAAGCGAGGTAGAAAAGGCACTCATGGGCGATGCCGAGAGAATCAAGGCCATCCTCCATACGATGCCTGAGATGAGGCTCATCCGCACCGACTACAAGGAGCCACAGACCACAGTGACCGTCAAGCTGAAGGAGGAAGAGGCTTCACGCCTGGGCATCACCAACACCGACATCGAGACCCTGCTCGCCATGCGATATGGCAAGGGATTGGGCGTGACCGATGTCTGGGAGGCTGACAAGGATGTGCCTGTGGTATTGAAGAGCCATCGCTCGGATGCCTCCGCCGTGGACAATCTCTTGGACGAGCGTGTGCCTGTGATGGGCGGTCTGAAGACCGTGCCTCTTCGCCAGATAGCCACCCTCGTGCCTACCACCGAGAACGGTCAGATAGTTCGCCGCAACGGCGTGCCTACCATCACGGTGATGGCAGACTTGGAGCGTGGCAAGAATGCGATGGAGGTAACCACTCGCATGCAAGAGAAGCTGGAAAAGGCGCAGCTCACGCCTGGCGTAAAGATGACGCTCGGCGGCGACTACGAGGACAGTGCGGAGAAGATGACTCCAGTGCTCTATAGCCTGGTGGTGGCAGCGTTGATGATATTCTTCATCCTGCTCTCCCATTTCCACAAAATCAATCTCTCGCTCCTCATCTTCACGGCGATGCTGCTGTGCCTCTTCAGTGCCGCCGCAGGCATCACCATACAGGGCGTGCAGTTCAGCGTGACGTGTGTGCTGGGCTTGGTCTGCCTGATGGGAATCATCGTGAGGAATGGCATCATCATGTACGACTATGCCGAGGAGTTGCGCGACAAAGAGGGGATGCTCCTGAAGGATGCCATCTGGCACTCGGCAAGCCGCCGTATGCGCCCTATCTTCCTCACCTCCGCCGCAGCGTCCATGGGCGTGGTTCCGATGATACTGGGCGGTAGCACGCTTTGGATGCCGATGGGAACGGTCATCGGATATGGTGCCATCATCTCCATGGTGTTCATCCTCACCGTGCTGCCAGTGGGCTACCTGCTGGTGTTCGAGGGGAAGGAAGCGCAGAGACAGGCTGCGATAGACTTGGAAAAAGAGTAGAAGCCCTCGTTTCTGTGAATGAAAAAGAGAAACTTTCGGAACTTAAATAATAATGAAGAAGATAAAATGAAGAAGATTATATTTTCAATGATGATATTGGGGGGATTAACAGGTGCATTGCCAATCTCCGCCCAGGACAAGAAGGTTTATTCGCTCGACGAATGCCTCGGCGAGGCGGTGAAGAACAATGCCAAGCTCCGCAACTCCACCAACCAGATAGCGATGTCGGAGGAGCAGCGCAAGGAGGCTTGGACCAAGTATTTCCCTACCGTCACCGCATCGGGCATGGGGTTTATGGCGAAGGAGAGCCTCATCCAGATGAACGTGATGGGCATGGACATGGCTTTCGCCAAGAACGGCGTGATGGCAGGTGTACAGGCGATGCAACCCGTCTTCATGGGCGGTCAGATAATCAACAGTAACAAACTCGCCAAGGTGGGGGAGGATGTGGCTCGCTTGCAACGAAACATGAGCGAGAACGACATCCGCCTCAGTACCGAGCAATACTATTGGAGCATCGTGATGCTCAAGGAGAAGCTCGTTACCCTCGACCAGCTCGACCGCCAACTGGAGAGCGTTCGCAAGGATGCGCAGGCTGCCGTGGACGCAGGCATCCGCAACCGCAACGACCTGCTGCAAGTGCAACTCCGACAGAACGAGGTCAAGACACAGCGAATACAAGTGCAGAATGCTGCATCGACCATGAAGGACTTGCTGGCGCAAGTGATGGGACGCGCAGGGGAAGAAATCGAGGTCAACTATCAGTTGACAAGCGAAAGGAATACTTTATCAGGCAAAACTTCGTCGGATTTTAAATCCTATGACAAGCAAGCAGCAAACAGCAATGCTAAACTTTCAGCGGATTACAAATCCGCAGAAAAACCTGTAGGGCTTGCTGTCGTGGAATCCACAGAAACCTACAAGCTTCCCGAATCCCCTCAGCAGCTTTATCAATCCCCAGAGTCTTCTCTCGCCCAAACAAACGAGTACCAGCTCCTCGACAAGCAAATCGAGGCTAACAAACTACAGTACAAGCTGTCCGTGGGCAAGAACCTGCCGTCGGTAGCCGTAGGTGGTGGTTACACCTATAACAACATCATGGACAAGTCGCAAAACAACCTCGTGGGCATTCTCACCGTCTCGGTGCCAATCTCCAACTGGTGGGGCGGCTCTCACGACATGAAGCGCCAGAAGATTCAGGTGGCGAATGCCCTCAACGACAAGCAAGACAAGAGCGAGCTTCTGATGGTGAAGATGCGCAAGGCATGGAACGACATGACGGATGCCTACAAGCAGATAGCCATCGCCCAGGAGTCGGTGAATGCAAGCACGGAGAACCTCCGCCTCAATACCGATTACTACCATGCGGGTACCTCTACCATCACCGACCTGCTCGATGCCCAGACCCTCTATCAGCAGAGCCGAGACAAGTACGTGGAGTCTTTCACTAATTACGAGGTGAAGAAGCGAGAGTACCTGCAGGCTACAGGCAGGTAAACATATACACCAAAAAGAGTCGCCCTGTAAGGGCAAAAGCATAGGTGTATTCAAATGCTTTTGCCCTTACAGGGCGACTCTCTTGTCGATGGGCTAACCTAGGTATTTCCCTATATAATAATGTATAGGGCACTGAAACAGGAAACTCATACCACAAAATAAGTATTTTCGCCTACATTTTGTTACTTTTTACGAAAAATCCTTGGCAGTTTGATAGAATATTCGTATTTTTGCCCTCAAGTTCTGCTTCAGCCCCGGTCGTTTCGGGGGAGGCATTACATTACCAACGTAAAAAATGTAACAACATGAAAGTATTAAAATTCGGCGGAACATCTGTTGGTTCCGTAAAAAGCATCCTCAGCTTAAAGCGTATCGTAGAGAATGAGGCTAAGAAACAGAGTGTAGTGGTTGTCGTGAGCGCACTTGGCGGTATCACCGACAAACTCTTGCAAACCTCCCAGCTTGCCCTCAAGGGCGATGAACAATGGAGAGCGGAATTCGACGCCATGGTTGATCGCCACCACAAGATGATAGACACCATCATCACAGACACCGCAGACAGAGAAAACTTGTTCAAATCGGTCGATGCCCTCTTCGAGCAGTTGAAGAGCATCTATTTTGGTGTGTACCTCATCCACGACCTCAGCGAGAAGACGCAGGATGCCATCGTGAGCTATGGCGAAAGGCTCTCGTCCAAGATTGTAGCCACGCTGATACGTGGCGCCAAGTGGTTTGACTCGCGCAACTTCATCAAGACCGAGCGCATCAACGGCAAGGGCAAGCACACCCTCGACAGCGAGCTGACCAACAAGCTGGTGAAGGACACTTTTGAGGAGCTGCCTCGCATATCTCTCGTACCGGGTTTCATCAGCCGAGACAAGCATACCGAGCGCACCACCAACCTGGGTCGTGGCGGTAGCGACTACACGGCTGCCATCATCGCCGCTGCCCTCGACGCAGAGGTGCTCGAAATCTGGACCGACGTGGACGGATTCATGACAGCCGACCCACGTGTCATCAAGTCAGCTTATACCATCAACGAACTGAGTTACATCGAGGCGATGGAGCTTTGCAACTTTGGCGCAAAGGTCATCTACCCTCCTACCATCTACCCAGTTTGCATCAAGAATATTCCTATCAAGGTAAAGAATACCTTCAACCCTGACGCCCCTGGCACCATCATCAAGAACAAGATAGACGGCGACCAGAAGCCTATCAAGGGTATCTCCTCCATCAACGGCACTGCCCTCATCACCGTGACGGGTCTCTCCATGGTGGGCGTCATCGGCGTGAACCGCCGCATCTTCACCGCCCTTGCCAACGAGGGAATCTCCGTGTTCATGGTTTCACAGGCATCCTCCGAGAACTCCACCTCCATCGGTGTGCGTGAGCAGGATGTAGAGGAGGCCGTGAACGTGCTGAACGAGGAGTTCAAGAACGAGATAGCCGACGGAGCGATGTTCCCTATGCATGCCGAGACAGGCCTTGCCACCATCGCCATCGTGGGCGAGAACATGAAGCACGCCGCAGGTATCGCCGGCAAGCTCTTCGGTACGCTGGGTCGTAGCGGCATCTCCGTCATAGCCTGTGCGCAGGGTGCCTCGGAAACCAACATCTCGTTCGTCGTGAAGAGCGACTACTTGCGAAAGTCGCTCAACGTATTGCACGACAACTTCTTCCTATCAGAATACAAGGTGCTCAACCTCTTCATCTGTGGCGTGGGTACCGTGGGCGGCAAGCTCATCGAGCAAATCAAGAACCAGTACGCCGACCTCATGGAGCGCAGCAAGCTGAAGCTGAACGTGGTGGGCATCGCCTCATCAAAGAACGCCATCTTCAACCGTGACGGACTCGACCTCGACAACTATCGCGAGGAACTGAAGAAGTCTGATCCTAGCACCCCTGAGGTATTGCGCGACACCATCCTGGCGATGAACATCTTCAACAGCGTATTCGTGGATTGCACCGCCAGCAAGGATGTGGCAGCCCTCTACCAGAGCCTCTTGGAGCACAACGTGAGCATCATCGCAGCCAACAAGATTGCGGCTTCGAGCGAATACGAGAACTACGAGAAGCTGAAGAAGACAGCCATCCAGCGTGGCGTGGTATTCCGATTCGAGACCAACGTGGGCGCTGGTCTGCCTATCATCGGCACCATCAACGACCTGCGCAACTCGGGCGACAAAATCCTTAAGATTGAGGCAGTTCTCTCGGGTACGCTCAACTTTATCTTCAACGCCATCTCGGGCGTGGTGCCATTCTCCGAGACCGTGCGCCTCGCCAAGGAGAAGGGCTACAGCGAGCCAGACCCACGCATCGACCTGAGCGGCATGGACGTGGTGAGAAAGCTCGTCATCCTCTCTCGCGAGGCAGGATACCGTGTGGAGCAGGAAGACGTGGAGAAGAACCTCTTTGTGCCCGACTCCTACTTCAAGGGCAGCATCGACGACTTCTGGAAGAAGCTGCCTAAGCTCGACGCCGACTTCGAGGCAAAGCGCAAGGCTCTCGACGTGGAGCACAAGCGTTGGCGCTTCGTAGCCAAGCTGGAAGACGGCAAGACCAGCGTAGGCTTGCAGGCTGTGGGTCCTGAGCACCCATTCTACAACCTGGAGGGCAGCAACAACATCGTGATGCTCACCACCGAGCGCTACAAGGAGTACCCGATGATGATTCAGGGTTACGGTGCCGGTGCCAGCGTGACGGCTGCCGGTGTATTCGCCAACATCATGAGTATCGCAAACATTTAATTATTTAATGTTGAATGTTAAATGTTAAATGTTGAGTTAGCCTACGGTAAAGAGCAGACTTGCTTTTCATTTAACACTTAACACTTAACACTTAACATTAAAAACAACATGAAGCATATTGTAATTCTTGGCGACGGAATGGCCGACCACCCAGTGGAGCGACTGGGCGGCAAGACCCTCCTGCAATACGCCAACAAACCATATATGGACATGCTTGCCAAGAAAGGCAAGACGGGTCGCCTGGTAACGGTGCCAGACGGATTTCACCCAGGCTCGGAGGTAGCCAACAGCTCTATCATGGGCTACGACCAGAACGAGGTGTACGAGGGACGCGGCCCTCTGGAGGCTGCCAGCATCGGATATGAGATGAGCCCTAATGACTTCGCCCTGCGCTGCAACATCATCAACGTGAACGACGGCATCATCGTAACCCACAACGGTGGCAACCTCGAGACAGCGGATGCGGATGTACTCATCAAGTATCTCAACGAGAAGTTGGCTAGCCAATACCCAGGCATCGTGAAGTTTATCACAGGCATCCAATACCGCCACTTGCTCATCGTGAAGGGTGGCAACAAGTATGTAGACTGCGCCCCTCCTCACGACCATCCTAACGAGCAGTGGAAGCCGCTCTTGGTGAAGCCGATGGAGAATGTGGATGCTGCGTTGCTCGCTGGTCATAACAAGGATGCCAACGGCAATGCCATCGACCCTCTCGCCGACGAGTATCGCATGGGCGCACAAGAGACAGCCGACTTGCTCAACGAGTTGATTTTGAAGAGCCAAGAGCTTTTGGAGAGCCACCCATTCAATGTGGCACGCCGAGAGCGTGGCGAGCGCATGGCAAACCTCATCTGGCCTTGGGGCGGCGGTTATCGCCCTCACATGCTCACCCTCTCAGAGATGTACCCACAAATCAAGAAAGGCTCCGTCATCTCTGCCGTAGACCTCATCCGAGGCATCGGTCACTACGCAGGATTGAGAAACATCATCGTAGAGGGAGCGACAGGTCTCGCCAACACCAACTACGAGGGCAAGGCACAAGCTGCCATCCAGGCTCTGAAGGACGGCGACGATTTTGTATATGTACATGTGGAAGCGAGCGACGAGGCTGGTCACGACGGCGACTTGGAGCTGAAGCTCAAGACCATCGAATACCTAGACAGCCGTTTGATAAAGCCCATCTATGACGAGGTTTCCAAATGGGACGAGCCAGTTTGCATCGCAGTTTTGCCAGACCACCCTACTCCAGTAGAGATTCGTACTCACGTGAAGGAGCCAGTGCCTTTCATCATCTACTACCCAGGCATCGAGCCTGATGACGTAGAGAAATACGATGAGGTAAGTTGCGTGAGTGGCGGTTACGGACTCATCCAGTTGCAAGACTTCATGAATACGTTCATGGCTATCAATTAAAAGTTTAACCCGAAGGACAAGAGCATTCTTCACTCTTCGTTCTTCACTCTTCATTTACAACAATGAAATACTATTCAACAAATAAGAAAGCGCCTATCGCCGACCTGCACAAGGCGGTAGTCAAGGGATTGGCAGAAGACCGTGGTCTCTACATGCCAGAAATCATCAAGAAGTTGCCTCAGGACTTCTTCGACAACATCGAGAAACTCTCTTTCCAGGAAATCGCCTACAAGGTGGCTGATGCCTTCTTCGGCGAGGACGTGGATGCCGAGTCTTTGAAGAAAATCGTATACGACACCTTGGCATTCGACTGCCCAGTGGTGGAGGTAGAGCCAAACATCTACTCCCTGGAACTATTCCATGGCCCTACCCTCGCCTTCAAGGACGTGGGCGCACGCTTCATGGCTCGCCTCTTGCAGTACTTCGTGCGCCAGGAGGGCAAGGAGGAAGTGAACGTGCTCGTGGCTACATCAGGCGATACTGGTAGTGCCGTTGCCAACGGATTCCTCGGCGTGGACGGCATCCATGTGTACGTGCTCTACCCTAAGGGAAAGGTGAGCAAGATACAGGAGAGCCAGTTCACTACCCTCGGACAGAACATCACAGCCCTGGAGGTGGACGGCGTGTTCGACGACTGCCAGGCTCTGGTGAAGTCTGCCTTCATGGACGAGGAGCTGAACAAGCACATGAAGCTCACCTCTGCCAACAGTATCAACGTGGCTCGTTTCCTGCCTCAGGCTTTCTACTACTTCAACGCCTATGCTCGCATGAAGGAGAAAGGCTTGGCAGACAAGCTCGTCATCTGTGTGCCTAGCGGCAACTTCGGCAATATCACGGCTGGCTTGTTCGGCCATGAGATGGGATTGCCTATCCACCGTTTTATTGCCGCCAACAATGCCAACGATATTTTCTACAACTATCTGCAGACTGGCGAGTACAATCCTCAGCCTAGCAAGCAGACCATCGCCAATGCCATGGACGTGGGCGACCCAAGCAACTTCGCTCGCATCTACGACCTCTACAAGGGCGATCACGACGCCATCGCCGCCTACATCAGCGGTGCCACCTACAAGGATGAGCAGATAGCCGAGACCATGAAGCAATGCTATAGCGAGACCAAGTATGTGCTTGACCCTCACGGAGCTTGCGGCTATCGCGCTTTGAAAGAGCAGTTGAAGCCAGGCGAGGTCGGCGTGTTCTTGGAGACAGCCCATCCAGCCAAGTTCAAGGAGAAGGTGGACAGCATCCTGGGTGCCGACATCGAGATACCTGCTCGCCTCGCCGAATTCATGAAGGGCGAGAAGAAGAGCATTCAGATGACGAAGGATTTTGCTTCGTTCAAGAACTTCTTGATGGATGAATAGAAAGAAGAAACTATGAAGATTGTTATCTTAGACGGATACGCCGCCAACCCTGGCGACCTCGACTATCACCTGCTGGAGCAGCTCGGCGAGGTGGTGGTATATCCTCGCACATCAGACGAGGAGAAGGTGGAGCGCTCGAAGGATGCCGACATCATCCTGCTGAACAAGGTGCAGATGGATGCCGAGACCTTGAAGCAGCTCCCTAACTTGAAATATATCGGCATACAGGCGACAGGCTACAACGTGGTGGACATCAAGGCTGCCAAGGAACTGGGCATCATCGTGACCAACATCCCTGCCTACAGTACCGACAGCGTGGCGCAGCAGACCTTCGCCCTCATCCTAGCCATCACCAACCGTGTGGAGCACTACGCCCAGCAGAACCGCAACGACCGATGGGCTTACAACCCCGACTTCTGCTACTGGGACACCCCTCTGATGGAGCTGTCGGGCAAGACGCTCGGCATCATGGGGCTAGGCAACATCGGCATGAAGGTGGCCAACATCGCACGCCAGTTCGGCATGGACGTATGCGCCTGCACCAGCAAGAACGCCACCGACCTGCCTGAGTGGATACAGAAGGTAAGCAAGGACGGATTGCTCGCCACGAGCGACATCCTCTCGCTGCACTGTCCGCTCACCGACGACACCTTCCACTTCATCGACGAGGAGAGCCTGGAGAAGATGAAGGACATCGCCATCCTCATCAACACGGGTCGTGGACCATTGGTAGACGAGGAGGCCGTGGCTGCCGCCCTGCAAGCAGGCGAACTGGGAGCCTATGGCGCAGACGTGATGGAGCAGGAGCCGCCGTCGAAGGAAAACCCTCTGTGGAACCAGCCCAACGCCTACCTCACCCCTCACATCGCCTGGGCTACCTACGAGGCTCGCGAGCGACTGAACAAGCAGGTGGCTGCCAACGTGAAGGCTTTCATCGAGGGAAAGCCTATCAATGTCGTGAACAAGTAAAAAACTATCCCTGTGGTGAGCCTCGTCTGATGGCTCACCACTTCAACTAAAACTCATCAAATCAGAAAATGAAAAAGACAATATTGGGCATTGCCCTCTTATTAGGCGCATCCCTGGCTGTCTCCGCGCAGGGTTATTACACGCAATATTACGGCGACAAGCCTGAGCTCCAGAAGGAGGCGAAGGCTTGGGCTGAGAGCGGCGCATGGCGAAATGGTTTCGACAAGGCGAACCCTCACCCTAGCGTGAACCTCGTAGACTTCTACCTGCAGTATCAGAAGAACCCAGAGCAGTGGAAGGCGCTCTTCGACTACCTCGCCAAGACCGACCTCCTCAGCATCCCCAAGGGCAAGCACCAGATACCAGGCTCGTCGCTCGTGGTAAGCGTGGAGGACAGCGAGAACGGTCCGCTCGAGAAGCGTGGCACGGAGAGCCACCATCACCACATCGACTTCCAGTACGTGGTGAAGGGCGTGGAGCGTTTCGGCATCATCGACCATTACACGAGCCGTCCCAACTGCAAGTACCGCCCCGACGTGATACATTACGACTACGACAAGCAGAAGGCTCGCTTCTACGACAGCACCCCAGGCGAGTTCTTCCTCTTCTTCCCTAGCGACTGGCACATCGCCAAGATCAACAACGACACCGACGACCAGAACATCCGCGTCATCGTCATCAAGGTGGATTACGTGGAGTGAAAATAAAAAAGCGTTACTAGTTCTCACAGAAAGCAACTAGTAACGCTTTTTTAATAAGACATAGATGATGACGGGGGCACCGAACAATGGGGTGACGGCATTAAGGGGGATGATGCCACCGCCCTGGGGCAGCGTGCAGAGCAGATTGCAGACAAGGGTCAGCAGGGAGCCCATGAGCATCGTCATCGGGAGGAGGCGGCGGTGATTCTCCGTGCCTATCACGAGACGGGCGATGTGGGGTGTCGCCAAGCCGATGAAGGCGACGGGACCGCAGAAGGCGGTGACCACTGCCGTGAGGATGCCCGTAACCACCAGGAGCAGGAGGCGCAGACGACGGATATGAAAGCCCAGGTTCTCGGCATACTGCTCTCCGAGGAGCATGGCGTTGAGGGGTTTCACCAATAAGAGCGAGGCTAGCAAGCCAAGGAGGGCGAGGGGTACGAACCATCCGACCTCCCCCATCGACACGTTGCCGAAGTTGCCCATGCCCCAAACCATGTACGACTTCACTCCCTCTGCCGTGCTGAAGAAATTGAGGAGCGAGATGGCACTGCTCGCCACGTAGCCCACCATCAGACCGATGATGAGGAGCACCGTCTGGCTGCGCACCACCTGCGAGAACAGCACGATGATGCCCATCACGAGAGTCGCCCCTGCGAAGGCGGCGAGGAGCACGGCGAGGAAGCCGCCGATGGAATATCCCCCATCCAGTCCCAAGCCCCCAAAAGCGATGTTGCCCCCGAAGGCTAGCATCACGATGGCGACAGCCAAGCCTGCCCCACTGCTGATGCCGAAGACATCCGGTCCCGCCAAGGGATTGCGAAAGGCGGTCTGCAGGAGCAAGCCGCTCGTGGCTAGGGCTGCGCCAGAGAGCAATGCCGTGATAGCTTGCGGAAGGCGCGACTCCAAGAGGATGTAGCGATAGGTGTCATCGAAGCCGCCGTTGGCAAACAGGATGCCCAAGACATCACGCCATGGGATGCTCACGCTGCCCCACGCTAGATTGGCTAGGAAGAGCAACGCCAGCAGCAATATTCCCAAAGAGATTGTAATGATTCGCTTACTCATTTTATTTTCTGATAGAACCTCAAGTCACCGAACTGCTTCTGATGTTCGATGTGCGAGAGGATGATGAACTCCCTGAGCAGCACCTCCGGGTGGAAGCTGGTCAGCTCGAAGTAAGGCTGCGTAATGGTGTTGCACTCGTAGATGTTCCTCGTCTGGAAAGCCTTCAGAGACTCGTATCCCTTGTACTCCTGCAAGAGCTGTGGGCGAGTGAGGGGCTGTGGCTCGAAGTACTTGAAAGCCCAGACCTCCACCTCCTTTCCACGAGCCAATATCTGCTCCGGGCTCATCGCCAGACTTCCGCTATGGGTATCGTCGGCAAAGATGTATCGGGCGTTGGCATCCTTCAGCAAAACGCCCATTGTGCTCTGACCTCCAGGCACATACCATACGCCGCCTGTCTTCCTTTCCGTCAGTACGGAGCGACCCTTCGGGAGCTTTGCCGCCTGAGCCTTCAATGCCAGATACTCCCTCTCTATCTTGGCGAAGAGAGAGTCGGCTCTCGTCTCGTACGACAGCGGATGCACGGTCTTTGGCTCCTTCCCATCACTGACCACCTCGCCGAAGAGCATACCGTAGAACTTCATCCATTCTGCCCTGCCCAATGGCGAGGTTTCCATATAGTCGGCAGTCTCTATGATAGGGATGCGGAGTTTGTCTAGCTTGCCATAGCCGCCGCTGTTCTCGAATGGCGAGATGAGGAGGGTTTGGGGCTTGAGGGCGATGATTCGCTCGATGTCGGGAGCCATGCTGGAGCCGCAATCCACAATAGATCCAGCCTCTTGTGCAGAAGCCCTCTTCTTGATGTCAGGAATATTGATGTATCCGAGGTCGCACACGCCACGGATGGCACGCTCCGCCCCCAGCTCGTACATCAGCTGGCAGTGGGGAGAGGTAAAGACCACGCTGCTCTCCACAGGCGTGCGCACGGTGTCGGTGGCGCATCTCGTACCGCCAGCACGACGCTTGGCAAGGTTGACCACCGTTTCGTCTCCCTCCTTGCCCTTCGGCACAAGGATGTAGCGATGCAGGGGCGTGCCCTTCTTCCACGGATTGCCGATGATAGCCTCGGCATACGCATAGCTGGATGCATCGGCACTCTCCGCCCCATGCTTCACGAGCGTGAGCAACTGGGCATACTTCATCCCGACGGTGTCGCCAGCGTCCACGTCGCCAGCCTCCGTCCTTCCACTCTGGCAGGAGGCCAAGGCCAGTGCCACGATGACACCACTGAGTAAACGATATATTTTCTTCATTGTCTTTTCCGAGAATTATGTGATATAAAAAAGAAAGGTAACATTGTTACCTTTCTAATATAGTCTTTACCTCTTCGGGGGTACGATTCATCATTTTAGCAACCGACTCTAACGACATTCCATTGTTCAACATAGCTTGTGCCATGTTTTTGATTTGAGTCGCCTGCTCATTGATTTGAGTCGCCTGCTCATTGATTTGAGTCGCCTGCTCATTGATTTGAGTCGCCTGCTCATTGATTTGAGTCGCCTGCTCATTGATTTGAGTCGCCTGCTCATTGATTTGAGTCGCCTGCTCATTGATTTGAGTTGCCTGCTCATTGATTTGAGTCGCCTGCTCATTGATTTGAGTCGCCTTCTCACTTATAATTTTATTAAGTTTCATCAACTGAGTATCACGAGCTTCAATGGCCGAATAATATTCATCCTCATCATTCATTTCCTGTCGTATCTCCGCACTCATGGAGGCTAGACTTAAGCGATGAAGAATATACAGCATTTCGGAATCATCCTTGTAGTTATCGGCATCAATGCATACTATCTGTTGATTTTTCTTGTCTCTCTGAGTCTGGTCGAACACACTAAGCACCTTGTCTAGATGGTTGTTGATCTTGCCATGGAGCAAAGGTATCTGCACCAAGATGCTGTCATGGGTCAAGCTATTGATGAATGGGTCTTTCATGCCATTCTCCACTTCTTCGCCATCATAATCCAATGCCTTATGGTTTACATACACCACGGCCTTGTCGATGTCGCCCACACGATGCCCCAACAAGTAAACAGCCACCATCGGTACTGCAAAGCCCTCATTCTCCCCTTCTTTCAACATATTCTCTTCTGCATTATACTGAGCAGCTAGATAACGCCTGAAACGCAAGGTCTCCGTGTCGAGCCATGTTTTCTGCAGTTCGATGAGGATGAGCCGAACGCTCCCATCATCCTCTTTGACACGTGCGGCAAAATCTATCCGAAACATCGAGATGTTGTCGCGGGTTATGTTCGGGTGTTCGTGACGGCGCATCTCCACGCTCACCACCTCTTTCTTCAGCAAGGCGGCAAGCACGGTCTTGGCTATGCGCTCGTCTTCCATCAAGAACTTGAACACAGAGTCGTATATCGGATTGGCTACGGAATATATCATGATCGTTCCTCCATAATTATATTTTCGGCACAAAGATACAAGTTTTTAGCGAAACCGCCAAGGATTTTGGACAGAAATATCGCAAAAGGAAGAAATATCAATCCCATTCCTCCCTCACCTCCACCCAGGCTTCGCCGCCTCGGCCGATGGCCTTCTTGATGCGGTCGTAGAGCAAGAGGAAGGTGTCCTGGCTGTGGATGACGAAACCTGGAGGGCACGCCTCGCCCACCAAGATGCCGCCCTGGCGAAGCGTGAAGGGACCGTTGCCAGGCTGAAACATGGGGCACCTCACTGCATGGAGGGCTGCGAGGTGCCCACGCTCATGGTGCCTGCGCTCCAGGGCGCAAGCCTGGCAGATGGATGGCGACGGAGCCTCGTCGCAGGATGCCGACTGTGCCGAGGGCAAGCCATGCAGGAACAGCATCTTGCGATGGAGCAGCGGGCACTTGGCTATCTCCACCCGATACTCGCCGGGGGGCAGGTTACCACCCTCGCGCTCCACGGTGTCGCAGATGCGCTCATGCTCGGCGAACGAGCCCTGGCCGTCGGTTATTTCTTGACTCAGGCGACCGATGACGGCGCCACGTACTGTGCGAAAACGACTTAATACTAGCTTCATATCTTCTAT
>CAVKXW010000074.1:0-15821 GCA_963660215.1 Bacteroidaceae bacterium
CCAATATAATACTTGGTATAGACCTCCGCCGTATTGACAGAAGTCTTCACGTAAGCCCTTGCCTGTTCTATAAGACCAGACACCTTATTATATAAGTCCGCCATATTATCGGATGTTTTAATCATTTCGTTTGCCATAATTCTGTATCATTGTTATTTAGAATTTGTGGGACACCGTCCCACAAATTACAATTCATCAACATTCACCTCAATCCCCAAGATACACTGTATCTCTGCCAAGTTTGTCTATCTCATGGTCGAGAGCCTTGCTCTTCTTGAAGTATTCTCCAGCTACGCTTCCCCCTTTCTCCTCACCCATACCTTATGGCTTCTCTGCCCAGTGGAGCGGATGGGCGAATCCTCCTTGGCGCAGATTTTCTTCAGCTCCAGCGAGGCGGCGGTGCGGCTCAGGTTGTTGAGGGAGGCATAGGCGGAGAGGGTGATGAAATCATTCTCCTCGATGTATTCCAGGGCCCGGGCGATGCGCTGCTCCTGGGTGTAGAGCTGCTTGCGGATGACGGTCACGCCACTCATGTCGCGCTCCAGATAGCGGTCGGTATCGCGCTTCATGTCTTTCACAAACTCGGGGGAGGCCTTGAAGTTGATGTTCTTCACACCCACCTTGCGATACGTCATCTTGTCGCCATCGTCCTGCATCTCCCGAGGCTTGTCGTCCTCGAAGCCTAGCGACAAGGAGAAGGTGCCCAGCTCGTCGAGCGTCACATTATAACCCTCGGAGAGCAAGCGGACCAGCATGTCGCGAACCTCGGTGAGAGCTGCCTCGACCATATTTGGCGAGAGGGCTCGATTATACTTGTGCATCCACTCTAGAAACTCTTTTTGGTTCAACGTGCGATGCAGCACCATCTTGGGATAAACCTTGCGCTTGCCACTATTGCGCAAATCCTGCATCTCCTGTAATTTGTACTTAGCCATATATCAGATTCCTTTCCTTGATTAAGATTGTTATTTACCTTAACTATTAAACTATTTCTTTCTAAGAATAATTGTCTTTAGTCCTAAGAGTTTTTTATATTCAACATCATTGAATGTACGTTCAGCGTCGTTGAATACACGTTCAGCGATGTTGAATCTATATTCAACGACGTTGAATATAGATTTCTCTTCTGCAAAGATACAATTTTATTTAATAGGAAGCAAGAGTTCTCTTCGATTTAACAAAAAATAAGTAAGGGTGTGCCACCAACTACTGATGACACACCCTTACTCTCAACACTTTATATTCGAAACAATGACATTATGCCGCCCGCTTTCGGAGAATAATCAGCGTAACACCTGCCAGGATGGCAAGGATGCCGATGCCCAACTGCAAGGAGAAGCTCTCGCCGAAGACGAAGACACCGATGACGACCGCCGTCACTGGCTCCAAGGCTCCCATGATGGCGGCTGGCGTGCTGCCGATGAGATTGATGGAGATGGTCATGAAGAAGAGAGACAACACCGTAGGCAGGAGAGCCAACTGCGCCGCACACAACCACTGCTTTGGCGTACCCAGCAGCTGGATGCTCTCGCCAGCAAGCAACGAATAGACAAACATCGTGACCAGTCCGAACACCAATATATAAAAGGTGAACTTGATGCTCGACATCCCCGTGTTCTTCCACTGGTTCACCGAGATGATGTATAGCGCATAGAGCAGCGAGGAACACATGACAAGGGCGAAGCCCGCCGTGCTCAACTTGTCGTTGCCGTCGCCCTGATAGAGGAGCCCGACGCCCGACACCGCCAAGAGAATGGCAATGGTAGTAGTCCACGTCACCTTCTCATGGAAGAACACCGTCATCAGCACCGCCGTCATGATGGGATAGACAAAGAGCAGAGTGCTCGCAATGCCTGCCGCCATATAATGGAAGCTGAGGTAGAGGGTGCACGAGGAGAGCGAGAACATCGCTCCCAGCATGGCCAACCGAATGGCGTGCCCCCACTTGACCTTGAAGCTTTCCCCCTTCCACAACATCACGATGGCAAACATCACCACTGCCAGGAGATAGCGATAGATCAACACCGAACCAGAGCTGAACCCATCCTTATAGAGTTCGAGCGTACCGAGGGGATTGGTTCCATAACACACGGCGGCGATGATGCCTGCCGCAAATCCTTTCACTTTATTACTGCTTGTCATAACATTTTCTTTTTTCGGGGTGCAAAATTACAGCAAAAAATCGAGATGGGATAACAAAATCGTCCAAAACTTTATTCTTTTTAGAAAATAAGTTGTACCTTTGCCCCATAAAACAATAACAACTAAACAACAAGAATAAAAAATGGAACAAATCAAGAACGACCAGCTCACCTTGGAGATTTCTCCTCTGGGAGCAGAACTTCAGAGCATCAAGGATGCCAATGGTAACGAATATCTTTGGGACGGCGACGAGAAATACTGGAATCGCCACTCGCCTATCCTCTTCCCTATCGTGTGCGGTCTCTGGAAAGACATCTATCGCATCGACGGCAAGGAGTACACCCTGCCTCGCCATGGTTTCGCACGCGACACGGAGTTCAAGCTCGTAGGCAAGACCGCCGACCGACTCACCTTCGCCCTCATCGACAACGAGGAGACCCAGAAGAACTATCCTTACCACTTCAACCTAGCCATCTCTTACCGCCTGGAGGGCAACGAGATTCACGTCATCTGGCATGTGGAGAACACCGACACGAAGGAAATCATGTTCCAGATTGGCGGTCACCCAGCGTTCATGGTGCCAGGATGCAAGAAGGGCGAGGAGATGAAGGCCACCTTGAAGCTCGACAACGAGGCTCCTGTTCGCCTCTTCGGCAACGTGGGTGGTTGCATCGACCGCCAAGCCAAGGAGACCGTGGAGACCGACAACGGCATCTGGGAGGTGAGCGAGGAGACTTTCGCCGACGACGCCGTGATCTTCGACAAGAGCCAGGTGAAGCAGGTGAGCATCCTCAACGAGCAGGGCGAGCCTCACGTAACATTGGAGTTCAAGACCCCAGCCGTGGGCATCTGGAACCCTACGGGCAAGCACGCTCCTTTCATCTGCATCGAGCCATGGTATGGCATCCACGACTGGGCTGAGTACGACGGCGAGTTCGCAGGCAAGTACTTGATGAACCGTCTCCAGCCAGGAGCCAGCTTCATGAGCGAGTACATCATCAGAATCGAGAAGTAACAAAGTCAATGTTAAATGTTAAGTGTTAAATGTTAAGTTGCCTCGGCAGCCCATTTAACATTTAACATTTAACACTTAACATTATCAATAAAATAATGGAAGAAAAAGAAAACATGCAGC
The DNA here is from genome assembly GCA_963660215.1 of Bacteroidaceae bacterium. Taxonomy (GTDB): domain Bacteria; phylum Bacteroidota; class Bacteroidia; order Bacteroidales; family Bacteroidaceae; genus Prevotella. The sequence goes on from CAVKXW010000074.1 coordinate 3,278, forward strand.
TCCCTGAGAACGCCTTCAGGGAGTTGAAAGACGGCGAGCAGTACAAGCCGCTGATGCCTGCCGACAAGGTTTACCCAGAGGTAAACGGATGGTCGGTTACTTGGGGCATCGTGATGGCCATCATCTTCTCTGCCGCAGCCGCCTACCTCGGTCTGAAGGTAGGCCAGGTGTTCGAGGCAGCCATTCCTATCGCCATCATCGCCGTGGGCGTGAGCACTGCCACCAAGCGCAGCAAGGCGCTGGGCGAGAACGTCATCATACAGAGCATCGGTGCCTGCTCGGGAGCAGTGGTGGCAGGTGCCATCTTCACATTGCCAGCCATCTACATCCTACAGGCTAAGTACCCGGAGATGACCACCTCGTTTATGAAAATCTTCATGGCATCGGCTCTCGGAGGCGTATTGGGAATCCTCTTCTTGATACCTTTCCGCAAGTACTTCGTGAGCGACATGCACGGCAAGTACCCATTCCCAGAGGCTACAGCCACTACGCAGGTGCTGGTGAGCGGAGCCAAGGGCGGCGACCAAGCCAAGCCTTTGCTCATCGCCGGACTGGTGGGCGGTCTCTACGACTTCATCGTGGCTAGCCTCGGCTGGTGGAACGAGAATTTTACCAGTCGTGTAGTCAGTTGGGGATGCGACTTGGCAGACAAGGCGAAACTCGTGTTCAAGGTGAACACGGGTGCCGCCGTGCTCGGTCTGGGCTACATCATCGGCCTGAAGTATGCCTTCTACACCTGCCTCGGCTCGCTCGTGGTATGGTGGTTGATCGTGCCTGGCATGAGCGTTGCCTTCCACGACACCGTGCTCAGCGCATGGGACCCTAGCATCGTGAAGACCGTGGGCGAGATGAGCCCAGAGGAAATATTCAAGGCTTACGCCCGCAGCATCGGTATCGGCGGAATCGCCATGGCGGGCATCATCGGCATCATCAAGAGCTGGGGCATCATCAAGAGTGCCGTGGGCTTGGCTGCCAAGGAGCTGAAGGGCAAGAGCGAGGCTGACGAGAACGTGAAGCGCACCCAGCGCGACATCTCGTTCAAGATCATCGCCATCGGTTCGATTGTCACCATCCTCGTCACCTTCCTCTTCTTCTGGTTTGGCGTGATGGACGGCAACCTCCTCTTCGCCGTCATCGCCATCCTGCTGGTGGCAGCCATCGCCTTCCTCTTTACCACTGTGGCGGCGAATGCCATCGCCATCGTGGGCAGCAACCCTGTGTCGGGCATGACGCTGATGACCCTCATCTTCGCCTCCGTGGTAATGGTGAGCGTGGGCTTGAGAGGTCCTGGCGGCATGCTGGCAGCCCTCATCATGGGTGGTGTGGTATGCACCGCCCTCTCGGTGGCTGGCTCGTTCATCACCGACCTCAAGATAGGTTACTGGCTCGGCACTACTCCTAAGAAGCAGGAGGGATGGAAGTTCCTCGGCACCTTGGTGAGTGCTGCCACCGTGGGCGGCGTGATGATGCTTCTGAACGAGACATACGGCTTTGCCTCTGGCTCGCTCGCCGCTCCTCAGGCCAACGCCATGGCTGCCGTCATCGACCCACTGATGAACGGCGTGGGAGCCCCTTGGATTCTCTACGCCATCGGTGCCGTCATCGCCATCGTGCTCACCTACTTCAAGATTCCTGCCCTGGCTTTCGCCCTGGGCATGTTCATACCATTGGAGCTGAACGTGCCACTGCTGGTAGGTGGTGCAGTGAACTGGTATGTCACCTCTCGCACCAAGGATGCCAAGGTGAATGCCGAGCGTGGCGAGAAGGGCACATTGATAGCCAGCGGTTTCATCGCAGGTGGAGCCTTGATGGGTGTGGTGAGCGCCCTCTTGAAGTTTGGCGGCGTAGAGGCTAGCATCGCCGACAGTTGGTGGGCGAACCCTATGAGCGAGGTTTGCTCTCTCATCGCCTACATCTGCTTGATAGGCTTCTTCATCAGAGCCACCAAGAAGTAAACAAGAAATACATCATTATCATAAAGGCTTGCAATTTCTCGTTGGGAGAATTTGCAAGCCTTTATACTTAACCGTCGGTAGAGGGGCTGTTAATTTCTGTCACGAAACCTCACAAACAACGGCATGACAAACACCAAGGCAGGAATAGAAAAAGCCAATCCTCCAACCACTCCTGTGGCAAAGGAGAACCAAAAAGGCTCTTCCGTCCTATCAAAGAAAAAAGGTATCATGCCCATCATTGTAGAGGCCACCGTCAAGAAGACAGGAATAATCTTATGGCTATAGGCACACACATAATTGCTGATTTCACCACGACGAGACACTGCGCTGACACCACGATACTGACTGAGGATATAGATGCTCGAATTGACAACGATACCTATCAACAAAACCAAGGAAGCAAAGCCACCACTGCCAAACTGCACACCTGTCGTCCAAAACACCAAGAAGGCTCCTATCATAGCCAGAGGAACTACCGACAAGATGCCCCATGCCACACGAATGGACTCAAAATGGATAGCACAAATGAAGAACACAACCACCGCCACCAACAAGAGCAGCCAATAATTGGAGGGGTCTTCCACAGGACTCTGCCAGAAAGCATTCTGACAACGATAGCCTACAGGCAGAACCTTCTTGAAATGTGCTACCACCTCCTTTAGATATTCTTCCGTATAAGTGTAAGCCCCCAGCACATTGAATGCCACATTGAGCACATATTCTTGATTTTTCTTAGGAATGACATTCTTAGCCTCACGACGCTTCACCGACATTACCTCAGGCAAGATAACCTCACCATCGCCAACATTCATTTGTTCATTCTCCAAATGCCATAGGTCGAGAGTGCTAGTGGACATAGGAGTCAGATATACATCGCTCCCTACATTTTTGTCCTTATCATATCCCACATAGACAGGATTCAACATCTCTGCCGCCGATTGATAAACCTCGCCCGAACGAACACCATAAAGAGCCAAATTCCCCTGGTGATACTTCATATAATACTCATCCTCTTGGTTCTCATAACCAGGAGTCTGTATGATAAGGTCTCTCACACGCCTATTTTTACCTAGATATTCCTCCAGATCTTCGGCCAAGCGATACAACTGGTCATAATTATAGCCAGAGAGAACCAAGATTTCAGAACGATGCTGCAAATTGAGAGAATTGCTAAATCCACGCTCGCTGATGCCATAGGTAGCCCAGTCGGCACCACCGATGGTAATGACCTTGCCTATTACATCATTTTCGAGACGATAAGGAAAACTGCCTTTCTCCACATTCTTCTTAAATTTAACCTCTATGCCTCCCCGCCTTCCATCTATGCGGGTTGTAAACTGCTTGATATCCCTATACTTTTTCAAGAAATCCTCTACTATCAGCATCTTTTGGTTCAGTTGCACAGCCGTTCCACCAATAGGCATTTTTGCCTCTATATGAAGTACCTTTTCCGCTTGCTGGTTTCGTGATGGCTCCTTGGCGGCTATCACCTCACTGAACACATGATAATGGAAAGGGGCATAATACAACAATGCCAACAAGCCATAATATATCCACCTACGCCTAGAAGTAAAAGCAAGATACTTGCGATAGCAACGATTCCAACGCACCACCAGCCGTCCATGCCGCAACCGCTGCCTACGACCAGCATAGCCCAACCTATCAATGATGGCAGGCACAAAGAACAATGCCACCAAAAGCGAAACCACCAGATTGATGATGACCACCCAGGCAAAGTCGTACAGATTCTGCAGCAAATCCTTTGGCAGGAAAAACACGACTATCATGGAGCCTATCGTGGTGAGCATAGCTGCCAAAACGGAAAGGAAAGCCTTCCTGTTATGATAATACCCATAATGATCTGCCATCACAATCGTAGAGTCGATTATCAAGCCAAGCGACACCGTAATGCCAGCCAACGAATAGACATGCAGCTTGACATGCAACGCCCAGAATGCAATGCAAGCCAGCAAGAGATTGGCAGCCAAGGTAGAAGCAACTATCAAGAGATACTTCACATTGCGATTGGTTAGCCATACGAAAAGCAACAAGATAGACAAAGCCAACAGAGTGCGCCCTATCAACTTCGACATCTCTTCTCTTTGCAGCTTGGCACTGTCGTATGACAACTGAAAATAAATGTTCCGTTGAATCCCCGCCTTGATTTTCTCCATCTCCTCCTGCACTTTGTCCGACATTCCCGTCTTCTTTCCAGCAGCAGGGATGAACACATTGACATAAACCGTATTGAGCCCATTGACCCGATAATAGTTGTCAGGCTCCACTTGGCGCTCTCTCACCATCGCCAAATCATTGAGGTAAATCATTTTACCTTCTACATTCTTGAGCGGCATTTGCTCCAAAGGCTTGCCAAAGGCATCGGTCGTGAGATGCACAGAGATTCTTTCCTTGATTCCATCGCCTGTTTGATGAGTGACTGTGCCAACAATGGCATCCTGCCCTATGTAGTTGCGAATACCATCGGCGATGTCATTAGCCGTCACTCCATACGCAGAGAGAACCATCGGGTCGTAATTGACATCCATGTAACGATCAGTTGTACCGACCACCTCAACCTTGCAAACTCCTTCCACAGCCTGGAGTTTTTTCTCCACATTGTGCTGCAAATAGTTCTTGATTGCTTCGGGCTGCATATCGGCATTCACCTGATAAGTGAGCAGCAAAGTCTCTTCACGATGCGAAGAGCGAGCATTTACCACCTCGCCTCCCGACACTGCAGGATAAGACACCCCCTTAGGCAACCGACCATACGACTGCCTAAGAAGGGAAGAAATCTCAAAGCGAACAGCCGACACATCAGCCTGTTCCTTGAGATTAACAAAAATCTCGTTATGACCGAAATAAGAATTGGAAGCCACGCTTTCCACCCCTTTCAGCGAAGACACCATGCCCTCTATCGGCGAGGTGAGATTTTGCTCTACCACCTTTGCCGACACATTGGGCCAATCATAGGTAATGGTGATTGTCTTCCCCTGCCTAGGAGTCGGTTCAACACCTACATCCAAAAGGGGCACAACAGCCACACCTATCACCATCAAGACCACAAAGGTCAACATTACTGTAAATGAAGATATTTTCATTCTGCGCTCTAGTCTTTACTTTTCTTCCTATAAATCACATAATAGATGAGAGGCACATAGAAGATACTGACCAACGTGCCCACAATCATGCCTACCAATATCGCCAGGGACAAAGGAAACTGCATGTCTGCACCTATCGAACCTCTCGACATGAAAGGCAACAATGAGAAAATGGTGGTGAGTGAGGTCATGATGATAGGCATCAGTCGTTCATGGCCAGCTCGCTCAATCGCCTGCACCAACTCCAAGCCTTGACGGCGGCGCACATTGATGGTATCTATCTTCAGGATAGAGTCGTTGATGACAATACCTGCCATCACAATGATGCCTATCATCGACATCATATCTATAGACACGCCTAGAAGCCATAGAATGAGCAATACAAAGAAAACATCAACCACAATTTCCGATAAGATAATGACAGGTTGAACCATACTCTCAAACTGAGCAGCCAAGATAAAGAACAGCAACAAGAGCGAAACGGCAAGCACCCATAACAGTCCTGTCACCATCCGACGGCTAGAGAAATAGTCACCGCTAGCCAGTATTCTGACATCATCATGGCGTTTCTCATAAGCAGAAACAAAGTCGAGTACCCTTCTCACGTCCCCACTGGAGACATTGAGGGCAATCGGCACATACTCGCCTCCCTCCGAGCCATACAGATGCTTGTAATCGAGCACCATACGCTCCTTTAATAACAGGTTGAGCGGAACATCCACTCCCTCATTGTTCTTGATGCTACTAGACAGGATTTGGAATCGGTCGGCCTTGAAATTGCCGATGATGACAGGCACATTCCCCGCCCCATGATTGATACTCAGCACCTCATTGGTACCCGATAGCTGTCGCAACCGGTCGCAAAGTTGCCCATAACTGATGCCATACATCGTCATTTGCTCAACATTTGCCACCAAGTGCAAATTCTCTTCCGTCACTACCGAAGGAATAGAAAGCCCAGGAAAGTGAGTACGCAAAGTATCGGTAAAAGCCTTCGACTGCTCCACCGTAGGGCGATGCCCATTATGATCTTGCAGATTGAGACATAACTCTGGCTCACCTGACGAGAATATCAAGTCGAACAGGTTGCCCGAAGGAGAAAAGGATACCGAAGCATCAGGATACAGTTCCATCAAGAATGCCTTCATTTGGCGTTTTACATTCTCAAACTCAGTCTTCGACTTACATTTGAAATACACCAATGCCTCTGACGAGGTTAGGTCTTGTGTATGAAACAACAGGAAATCTTGGGTTCCCACCATCGAAGTTGTCGTTTCCAAACGTCCCCTAAACTTACCCAATATCTCTGTTATACGATTATCATTCTCTCCCACCGAGATTCCTGCATTCCAGTCTACATACATGATGCCATCCGTATAATCCACGGCAGGCATCAGTCTTTTCTCCGAAACCAAGTATACGCACACTGCTCCCGGTATTGCCAATAGGAAAAGCACCAGACATAAGCGCAAATGTCGAAACATCCATGCCTGTACCCTCTCATACCATCCAACTATCAAACGATGTTGCACCAAAGGCTCCAAGCTGTCGCCGACTGCATGCAACTTGCGATAAAGCTGACGAAAATAGACTGGCAACACCACCATGGCCACCAATAAAGAGGAAAAAAGGGCTATTGTTATGCCCATGCTTTGGTCGAAGAACAAGGCACCAGCCATTCCTCCCACAAATGTCAATGGAAGGAACACACTGCAAGTGGTCAACACCGAGCTCAGCATCGGCGTAAACACCTCTGCCGTACCTTGACACACAGCCTCAACCACCCCCCTTCCCTGACGAAACCTTTGTAAGACATTGTCAATAACAATGATAGAATTGTCTACTATCATACCCACACCAAGTATCAAGCCCGAGAGAGAAATGATATTTAAGGAAATACCCAGCAACCTGAAACAAAGCAAGGTGATGATAAGCGACAAAGGAATAGAGAATGAAACCAATAATGCCAAGCGCCACTTTCGCATAAAGAAGAGCAGGACCAATAAGGTGAAGAAAGCTGCCGCCAACAAGTTCCATTCCAAATTGTGAATGGAATAAGCCAACAACTGAGTCTGGTCTCTAGTCACATCAAACTGCATTGTCGGATAAGTCTTCCTCATATCTTCAAGCATCTCATCGACAGCCTTCTGCAAGTCTGCCATTTGCGCATCACTCTGCTTGACGACAGCCAAGGTGACACAATTTCTCCCATCATGACGATTGATGTTTTTACGAAGGGCAGGAAGTTCCTGAATGTCACAAAGTTCTCTCAACTGAAGCAAGCGTCCCTCATGGTTGACATAGATATTGCGCACATCATCGAGCGTAAGAACTTGACTATCAAAATGAACATTATAGCGATAGATGCCATCCTGAACGGTAAGAGCAGACACTTGAATGTCATTATCCAGCAAGGCTTTTTGCAACTCTTCCATCGTAATGCCAGAAGCCACCAACCTGTCATCGTCTGGCACACACAGGATCTCCGAGGATGCCATTCCGCTCACATCCACCATAGCAGCAGAAGGAAGCTGCTCCAAGCGACGGCAAACTACATTTCTCGCAAAGTCGCTCAACTGTGCAAACCTTGCAGAGGCAGGCTCGCCAGGTTTCTCATTCCTAAAGGATATGTCAAGGTAGAACGCAGGAATATCCGTGGCGCTCGCCTTGATAACCTTAGGACGAGCCACCTCCTTGGGCATTTTTCCCATCGCCATGTCAACCTTCTCGTTGACCTCAATAAACATCTGACCAATATCGGAACCAGCCTCAAACTTCAACAAAATGCTGCCAACATCCATCCTGGCATCCGAGCTGACACTCTTCACCCCAGGCACACGAGCCAACTGACCTCTCAACGGAGCTATCACCCGACTTTCCATCTCCTGCACAGAATATCCAGGCACATTGGCTTGCACTGTGATTTGTGGAATGTCGATGTCGGGCATCAGCGACACAGGAATGTTTCTGATGCCGATGGCACCCACCACCACGATGGCTATCAATATCATCGTGACGGCTATCGGTCTATGAATCAAATACCTTATCATTTCTTTCCTTTCTTTATTTTCACCTTCGTTCCATCTGCCAGATTGAGATTGCCCGAAGTAATGACCACATCGCCACTATGCAGTTCCGTCTCCTTGCGCAGGCACCCAGTAATGGCAAAAGAAGCGATGTTGGAATATACCACATCCACATAAGTCCATACGGCCTCTCCAGCCCGATAGACAAAGACCACATGATAGCCGTCTCGCTCCACAACGGCATCCTTAGGAACCACAAAGGAACGAGGCACATCATTCTCTACAATAATCTTAACATTCATACCATCCATCAGCTTTCCCGTCGGATTGCCGATGCGAGCCGTCATCCTAATCAATCCCTTCTCACTGACCATCGGATTGATATTGATAACCTTACCCTTGCATTGGCTACCAGCATCCACAAAAGGACTTACCAAGACTGTCTGCCCCACATGGATGTTCTTGATTTCTGCCTCTAACACATCAAATTCAACATCCAGCTGACTATCATTGACAAGCGTGCAAAGTTTTTCCAATCGCTGGTTTCGCTTATTTTCCAAATCAGCTATGCGCCCGCCAAAAGGAGCTACCAATGCACTCTTCGTGAGGGCATGCTTGGCAGACTGCAATTGATACTGAGCAGCGAAATAGCCCGATGACACCTTGGCACGATGCATCACACCAGCAGGAACTCTTGTCGAAATACCATCATATCCCAATCCTATCAACTTATCAGCCAAATCCACCTGAGCTCTCTCCAAGTCTTTCTGTGCCTTCTCCACATTGAGCAAAGCCTCGCTATTGTCGGTCTTTGCGATGAGCTGCCCCTTTGCAACCCGACTTCCATTCCTGACATAAATGCCACTCACAATGCCACCATCCGAGAAAGACAACTCGCACTTGGCAATGGCACGCAACTTACCGTTGCAAATCAGCTGACGGTGAAAGGTCTGAGGCCGCAGCACCAAGGTATCAACATAGATTTCCGTTGACATCGTGTCTGCATTTACCATATCCTGCTCTTCCGTCTGAGGTTTATGACGGCATGAGTCCAAGACGCCCATAGCCAGAATTGCCATCAAGAAATATGTAACTTTAGATTTCATCTTTATCTACTATTTTAATTGAACTTTCAAATCTATTATTTGACAATCGCATCAAAATCAGCACTCAAAGGACGATGCTGTATCCAGTCGTAAAGCGTATAGCGACACAGGGCATAATAATAACTCCAATACGACTTCAGTTGGTTGAGATATTGCGACTTCGCCGTCTCCAACTCCTGTAAGGCTGTGTTCAGTTCTGTCACAGAGACCTTCCCCATCTCAAAGCGTTTCTTGGTGATGTCGTATCGCTCCCTTGAGATGTCACTTGCTCGCATTGAAGTACGGCATTGCACACTTTGAAAACTGAACTGCATCACCTCTCGCTTGATTTTCTGAATATAGTCGCTTGTAGCCTGCTCCTTTCGGGTCTTGGCAAGTTCCATATTTGACTTTGCCACCATCACCTTCCCCTTTTGCACACCCCAATCGAAGATAGGCAACGTAACGGTAATGCCAACAATCTCATTGTCTTGCAACTTGCGATAGGCAGCGGCAAAGCCATCGGCAGTGCGATTGAATCCCACCTCAGCATTCAACTGTACCTGTATTCCCTTCGCCGCCTTCGTTTTGGCAAGATTCTCCTCGGCAGAAAGCATGTTCAGGTCTTGCTCTATGACATGAGAAGAGTTCTGCATGGCTTGCCTCAGCACTTCATTGGCATCGAGCACCATATCCATCACGTCATCTGGAGGTGTAAGCACTACGCCCTCGTAGTCGGTGACACGAAGATAAGAAAACAAGTCAAACAAACTATCATCCATCTTAATCTTTGAATTGTTCACCTCCACCTTGGTATTGAGCATGGAGAGTTCAAGCTGCAACAAGTCTCCCTTGGTTATTGTCCCCAAATCGAGCCTTTTCTTGGAAATCTCATAAAGTTCCTCCAAATCTTTATACTTGCTTACGCTTTGGGCATAATCAGACTGGGCAGAAATAGCCTGAAAGTAGAGAGAGGCTGCTTGGATGGCAACATCTTCAATAGATTCCAAGTACACCTTTTTCGCCTTTTCATACTCCTTCGGTTCCGTCTTCTTCCTCCACTTCAGCTCATTGAAAGTCCTCAGTGGCTGTGAGTAAGAGAGCTTGAGAGGCAGGGTATTGTAAGTTGTCATCTTATAGTCGAACTGGTCGAGCCGATACAGATAAGATTGCAAGGACAAGGTTCCTCCAAGGGACACAATCTGTTGGTCTAGCGACAACGACAAAGAGTTTGCTAGGGAATTGTTATCCACATAGTTTATCTTTCCATCATCGGCATTTCTCGCTTCCACCTTACTGTGATTGAAGTTCATCAACCCTCCCGTCAAACTCATGGACGGCAACAGTTCGGCACGAAACGACTTGTAAGCCCAATAGCTCGACATGAAGCTGAACCTAGCTAATTGGGCATCATACGAATTTTGTTGAGCGATGCGAATGGCATCGTTCAACGAGATGGCTTTTTCTGAATGGACAGTACATACAGAAGAAGCCAACAACAGGCATGCGGCGTATTTCTTTATCATTCTATTCTTGTTTAAACTTATTCTTGCTTGAGTTTATATTTTGATTCAACAGGTCTCTAGCCTTGCTCTTCATTTCATCCACCGCAGGAGAAGGAACTTTTTCCTGAAAGGCGATTATATTTCTAGCTACGGCTAACATAGCCTTTTGATTGTCTATTTTCTGAAATAAAAGCATTTTTTGATACAAAGGATAGATGCGATTGGGCATTCGGCGAAACGCCGTGTCATAGGATGCCATCGCCTCATCATATTGTTTCATCTTGCGAAAGTTGTTTCCCATCAGCACCCAGAACATCGGGTCGTTGCTAACCAAGATACCCTCTCGAAGTATTGCATTACTGTCAAGATAGCGTTGGTTTGCTTGCAAAATCTTGGCAAAGTCGAACAAGAATCGTTTGTCATCCCTACATAAAGGATATAATCGATGATAGTCCTTTATGAATGACCCGTGCATCAATCCAACACATTGCTTATACTCTTGTTGAGCTTCCGCTCGCTCCTTGGCGATTCTATAACACCCAAAAGACAAAGCTCCAACAACAATAAGACACAACAGTCTCGTCCAAACAGGCATCCTTACTCTGCCAGCATTCTTCGCAGCTCTTGCCACCAACACCATTGCCAATATCTGATAAGGCAAAAGTTGGAATGGATAAGAAAACATACTAAAGAATAGCAACGCAACAAAAGCAAAGAATAACACCCGTTCCTCTTGATAGAGTCTTCTCAATGACAAACGGACGATTGCCAAGCATAAGATTCCACCTACCACTCCTTGCTCTGCCAAAAGTTGTAAGAAATCACAAAAAGCAAAATCCGTGGCATCAGCATATTGGCTCAAGAAACGAACATGATTCTGCGAGGAGAAGAAGACTTCCAACTGCCGACCATATTCTCCCTTGAAAGTTCCAATGCCCGCTCCCCATATAGGATGTTCCAGCCAAATACATACAGATTGCCACCAAAGGACAATACGCCCCATCGCCGATTCAAACTTGAGCAAAAATAATATCGAAGTACCCAATACAACCAGAGCAAAGACCAACAACCAATAACGGCGTAACATCAAACGATATTGATAAAGAGCCATCGCCGCCACGACAACCATCGCACTGCGACTGCGTGTCAAAGCCAGCATCATGCTACCACCCACAAGAACGAATCCACTTACCCAGACCTCCACCTTTCGAGTATTCTTCCGTTGGTTGAGCAAATAGATAGCCATCACCATTCCCAACGCTACCAAGGCAGAATAAGGACCAGGATTGAAAAAACTCCCAGTTACTAGATAAAGCGCATGATGACTCGTCCTCGCATACAATTGCCATGCACCAAGCAAGAGTTCAAAAACGACCGTCGAAAACAATATCCACAAGAAGACATTATCTTTCAATCGAGAGATTGCATCGGAAAAACGAAACACTATATATAATAGGTATAGGCTTGTATAGGTAACGACCTCTCTACAACAAGGCACACTTGGTTGTAAGTATACTCTCAACAACATAAATATCCACCAAGCAAGCATCAGCCCATCAACCACCCCAAGCCTAATCTTTCCACAAAACCAAGAGCAAACTCCCATGCAGAAGCTTGCTCCCACCAAAACCATAAGAAGCCATACCAACAGTTCTGACCATCCATAATCGTAGGTCTGAACTGTCAGTAAAAGAATACATATTGGCAATATGCAGCCAAAGACTTCCCTTATTTTATTCATTTCATTTATATGCAAGCAATTTATTCCTTACTAGCCTCTTCAAATTTTCTCTTTTTTGTTACATAACCAACAAATAAAGAAAGAATCTTTTCTTGATTAATCGGGTTTCCTATTGCCACAACCTTATTAGT
>CAVKXW010000075.1:0-12291 GCA_963660215.1 Bacteroidaceae bacterium
TAGACAACAAGATTCTCACCACCATCATCGACAAGTTCCATGGCGGACCAGTGGGTGTTACCACCATCGCCACGGCAATCGGTGAGGACGGTGGCACGGTGGAGGAGGTGTACGAGCCGTTCCTCATCATGGAGGGCTTCATCAAGCGCACGCCTCGTGGACGAATGGCAACGAAACTAGCCTACGACCATCTCGGACGAAATCCATACGCAGGGAACATCATGCAGGGAGATCTCTTTGAGTGAAGAACGAAGAGTGAAGAGTGAAGAATTCAATAGTTTTTGGAAATGAAAGTCGGAATATTTACGGGTACATTCGACCCATTTACGATAGGACATCAGAACATTGCCGAGCGAGCCTTGCCAATGTTCGACAAGCTTGTCATTGCCGTGGCGATGAGCAAGCTGAAACATGCGCAGGAGGAAATCTCCAAGCGTGTGGAGGACATCAAGCAGGTATTCCCTGAGGAATGCGCTACACTGGTGGATGCCAATGATGCCTCGAAAGGCTATCGCCTGGAGGTGGTGGCTTACGATGACTTGACGGTTGATTTGGCGCATCGCTTGGGTGCCAAGTTCTTGGTGCGAGGCGTTCGCTCTGCCAAGGACTTCGAGTATGAGCGAGAGCAGGCTGACATCAACAAGCAGATAGGTGGCGTGGAGACCATTCTCCTCTTCTCCGACCCGAGATACAGCAGCGTAAGCTCTACGCTTGTCAGGGAATTGAGGTTCTTCGGAAGAGATGTGAGTGAGTTCTTGCCTAGGAAGTGAAGAACGAAGAGTGAAGAATTCAATAGTTTTTAAATATAATGTATAATATGGAGTATTAGAGTGAAAAGGTGTTGTCTTAACTCCTTTAACTCCTTAACTCCTTAACTCCATAAAAATATGATAACATACAATGTAGATGGCGTGAAAATGCCAAAGATTAAGCGTCGCGATACCAGTGCATGGATTCGCAAGGTAGCCGCCTCTCACGGCAGAAAGGTAGGGGAGATTGGCTATATGTTCGTCGATGACGAGAAGATTTTGGAGGTGAACAATGAGTACCTTGGTCATGACTATTACACCGATGTAATCACCTTCGATTACGACGAGGATGATGTCATCAATGGTGACATCGTCATCTCGCTCGACACCGTTCGCAGCAATGCCGAGAAGTTCGGCAAGACCTACGATGACGAGCTTCATCGTGTCATCATCCATGGCATCCTGCACCTCTGCGGCATCAATGACAAGGGACCAGGAGAGCGTGAGATTATGGAGGACAATGAGAACAAGGCGCTCGCCATGCTCGAAGGAGCTTCGATACTGAAAAAATAAAATAAAGGGAGATTCCAACGATGATGTTTGGAATCTCCCTTTACCTTATTGTATAGCTTTGATCCTCTCTCGGCACTCTTTCAAAATTGCAGTTAATTCATCCACCTTAGTCGCTCTCAGCATAGCTATGCGAGTCTGGCGGAAGTCGGGGATGCCCTTGAAGATAGGAGAGGCGGCAAGGTGACGGCGAGTGTGGAGGATGCCTCGGTACTCGTCGATGCGCTCCACGTTGATGCGAAGCTGCTCCTCCAGGAGGTCTATCTTCTCATCTACGGTCAATGGAGCGGCACCCGTGTTGTCGAGATAATCACGGATTTCCTTGAAAATCCATGGTCTGCCGAAGGTAGCTCTGCCTATCATCACTGCATCCACGCCGTAGCGGTCGAAGGCAAGCTTTGCCTCCTCGGGGGTGGTGATGTCGCCATTGCCGATGATAGGGATGTGGATGCGAGGGTTGTTTTTCACCTCGCCGATGAGTGTCCAGTCGGCTTCGCCTGTGTACATTTGGCTTCGGGTTCTGCCGTGGATGGTGAGGGCTTGGATGCCACAGTCCTGAAGTTGTTCGGCGAGGTCGGTGATGATGAGGTTCTCACAATCCCAACCGAGGCGAGTCTTTACAGTGACGGGTACGTTGACGGCCTTTACCACCTCACGAGTGATGTCGAGCATCAGCGGAATGTTCTTGAGCATTCCTGCGCCAGCACCTTTTCCAGCCACCTTCTTGACAGGGCAACCGAAGTTGATGTCTATCACGTCGGGATGCGCTTGTTCTACAATCTTAGCTGCTTCCACCATGTCGGCGGTGGTGCGCCCATAAATCTGAATGCCCACAGGGCGTTCCTCGTCGCTTATCGTGAGTTTGCTGACGGTCGATTTGATGCTGCGCACCAAGGCTTCCGCTGATACAAACTCGGTATAGACCATGGCTGCTCCGAATCGCTTGCAGAGCATACGAAAGCCAATGTCTGTCACATCTTCCATCGGAGCGAGGAAGAGGGGCTGAGGTCCAAATTCTATATTGCCTATTTTCATAAATTCCTTTTTGTTCTGTTTTTGCGGCTGCAAAGTTACGCTTTTTTTGCGATATGACCAAGAATCACTTCAGTAAATGGTACATTCCCCCTGCCAAAGTCCTCAGTATCCCCTTCATTTCCATGGTGAAGAGGATGGAGGTGAGGCGGCCGATGTCGATGCCCGACTTCACGCTGATGAGATTGATTTGCAGGTCGTTGGTCTTCGAGAGAATATCTACGATGGCTTGCTCTTCTGCCGACATTTCAGGGAAGAGGCTGCGCTCGATGCCTTGTTGCTTGGCTCGCATCAGCGTGGCATCGTCCTGCCAACCCATGTCCTTTACGAAGTCCGCGGCACTGGTGATGAGGCCGGCACCGTTCGAGCGAATGAGGTTGTTGCAACCCTCGCTATAGGCATCGCCCACTCTGCCTGGGAAAGCAAAAACATCCCTGCCGTAGGCTTGCGAAATCTCGGTGGTGATGAGACCGCCGCCCTTCGCCTTGCTCTCCACGAGGATGCAGGCATCCGACATGCCTGCCACGATGCGGTTGCGGCGCACGAAGTTGATCTTGTCGGCGTTGGTCTGGGTCAAGAACTCGGTGAGCAAGCCGCCGTGCTCTATCATCTGGAGGGCTATCTCCCGATGGCGGCTAGGGTAGAGGTCGTCGAGTCCATGGGCTAGTACGCCCACCGTCTCGTAACCATTGGCAAGTGCCTGGCGATGGGCGTTGATGTCCACGCCATAGGCTAGTCCGCTCACAATGAGAACACGAGGGGAGAGCTGGCGGAGATCGGCGATGAAACGGCGGATGAGGTCTTCGCCGTAGGGAGTGCATTGGCGAGTGCCCACGATGTTGATGACTCGCTGTTGGTTGAGGTCGGCGTTGCCCTTGTAGAAGAGCATGAGAGGGGCATCGTCGCAGTTCTTGAGGCGTTGGGGATAACGGTCGTCGTTCATCGGGATAGGCTCTATGCCATAGCGAAGGTCGTATTCCAGCTCCACCTCGGCACGCTTGCGAGCTTCGTCGCAGGTTTGCAGGGAATAGATAAGTTTGTCGGAGGCATCGGGTAGGATGTCTCGGATGTCGTTCTTGTGCTCTAGGATGAGCGTGGCACTTCCCACTCTTCTGTATAGTTCGAGCATCCCAGCCAAACTAAAGTAGTTTAGTCGGGTCAATAATATCGTATTGAGTATTTCTTGTTGGTCCATTATTGTAATGTTGAGTGTTGAATGTTGAGTTGGGCTTGCGCCTTCACTTACGTTTGAGGTATTCATATCCGATGCGGCATCTCAAGCATTCCTTCTTGTCGCAGTATTCCTTCTTGAGCTGGATGAGGGCTTGGCTGTCGCCTGCGTTCTCCACTTCCAGTCCGCATTGCTTCCACATGCGCACGATGTGATTGTTCTCGGCTTTCAACTCTTCGAGGAAGTCGAAGGCTCGGTCGCAGTACTTTTCTTCGCCTCGGTGTCTGCCATAGGCGAAGAGGATGGGTACCACGGTGTTGATAATGAGCAGGTTGAGCGAGAAGGGGGAGATGTGCTTCTCGTTCTTTACGCTCGTGCTGCCGAAGGTGTAATGCGTTTCCCAATATTCGGTTACGCTGGTGGCGAGCACCGCCTTGGCATCCTTCACTGTCGTGGCTTCAAGGAGCTGGCTGAGGCTGGCTCGGCGGTTGTAATAGAGGTTGGCGAGCTGGGAGATGCGGATATGAGGAAAATTCTGGGGGCGCAGGCGGAGGAATCGCCATAGCTTGTAGTCCATCGGCTGCATAGAGAACTTATGGGCGAGGTAGAGATACTCGTTTCTCAGCTTAGAAAAGTAGCCGTCGTTGAGGGCATCCTTCTGGTATCGTTCGGGGATGGTGTTCAGCTCCAGCAAGCCTGCCTGTCCCATGAAGATGGCCTCTATCTGGAAAAGGTCGTCTCTGTGGTGGTCTACGGCACGGAGAGGAAGATTCAGAGCCCACTGCTCGAAGGCGTCGCCGTTGATTCCGAAGCCATAGTTTCGGGCTAGGGTGACAAAGTAGGCATTCTCCCAGTCGCCGTTGCATCGCTGCACTCTTTGCTCGATGGCATTCGTCTTCTGAGATAGACGCTCGGTCTGCAGGGCACTCATCCACGAGTGGACGGTGAGCTTGGTGAGCGAGGGGATGATTTGGTAGCAAGGGGGATATTGGTCGATGGTAAGCAGCTCCTGGTAGTGGCGATGTACGTTGTCGGGAATGTCGAGCTGCATCTGCACGAGTGGTTCGCCCTTCGAGTTCTTCGCCTCCACGTCGATGATGCCGCATACGTGCAGGATGACGTTGTCGTATCGTTCGTCCTTGTCGTGGCCGTGCTGGTACCAGTCGCTTGCCTTGTCGTGTATCTCCACGTTGCCCACCCAGAGGGTGCCGTTCAGCTTGATTTTGGCATTGAAGAAGTCGGGGCCTGCGTTGCGGTTGTGCAGACCAGGGTCGATGACTTCCACCTGCTGGTGCCAGGTAGTGGTGAGAGGAGTGAGTGGGAAGAGTTTGTGCTTCCACACGTAGTGAAGTAATTGCTCCATAATTCCTTAGGTTTTATGATGTTATTGGGGGATCTCTTCTTTGGCTCGCAAGTTCTTCGCTTGTTCTTGTGTGGAAGGGATGAAAAACTAACTGTTAACTGTTGCCACTGTTAACTTCTCGTGAGAGAATTGCGAGGGCTTACTCCTTGTAGAAGTAAGCCTCGAACGCCTTGTCATAGTCCTCGCTGATGCCCAGCCTGCCGTCGATGAGGCAAACCAGTTCCACAGTGGCCTTCAGACAATGCTTCTCGTCGCTGGCACGGAAAATGTCCTGATGGAAGATGTAGCGCACGTTTTGCTTCTCTATCCAGAGGCGAGAGATAAACTCGTCGTCGCATCTCAATGGCACCTTGTATTGCAGGTTCATCCTTGCCACCACGGCATCCACGCCCTTGCGGTGCATCTCGGCGAAGCTGAGGCCGCAATGCTGTAGGAAGAGGTGACGGGTATGCTCCATGTAGTGCAGGTAGTTGGCATTGTTGACGATGCCCTCGATGTCGCACTCGTAGTCGCGCACCTCCATCTTAGTCTCGAATATGTATTTGCTCATATCGTTTTTGTTTACTATTATTTTTGTTATGTTTCGGGCTCAAAGCCTTAAATCACTGCAAAAATAACCAAAATTTTCTATTTATTATTATAATAAGTTGCTTTTTTGAAGGTTATTCGAAGAAAATTATGTATTTTTGCCCGAAAATAGAAACAAATAAACAAAGATAAGATGAAAATAGCTTTGATCGGCTACGGCAAGATGGGACACATGATTGAGGAAATCGCCCTGCAGCGTGGCCACGAAATCGTATGTAAGATTGACGTGAATAACCCTGAGGACATCGACAGCCCAGAGTTCTGCTCTGCCGATGTCGCCATCGAGTTTACCAACCCTACTGCCGCTTACGGCAACTACTTGAAGGCATTCTCCCACAACGTGAAGGTGGTGAGTGGTTCCACTGGTTGGATGAAGGACCACAAGGAGGATGTGGAAAAGCTTTGCGCCGACGGTAAGCAGACCCTCTTCTGGGCTTCCAACTTCAGTATCGGCGTGGCTATCTTCAGTGCCGTGAACCGCTACTTGGCTAAGATTATGAACGGTTTCCCACAGTACAACGTGTGCATGCAGGAGACCCACCACATCCATAAGCTCGACGCTCCATCGGGCACTGCCATCACGCTCGCCGAGGAAATCATCGACAACGTGGACCGCAAGAAAGACTGGAAGCGTGGCGTTACCTACTGGACTACCGACGGACACCAGGACGAGGGCGACCAGGACATCAAGGAGGATGACTTGGTTATCAACTGTGTGCGCGACGGCGAGGTGCCAGGCATCCATGCCGTGATGTACGACTCTGAGGCCGATATGATTACCATCGAGCACAGTGCCCACTCTCGCAAGGGATTCGCTCTCGGAGCCGTCCTCGCCGCAGAGTTCACCGCCAACCACAGTGGTTTGCTCACAACATCAGACCTCTTCAAGTTCTAAAAAATAGAAATAAGTCGCAGGAGATTTAGATAAGTTAAGGTTCTTTAGCTTCTCTTTTTGCAGCAAACAGAGCCTAGGCTTCGTCTAACATCCGTAAACTTAACATAAAAAATAAAATGATTGACAAACAGAAACAAAACCTCAATATGAAGGTGCAGTGGGCGAAGTTCGCAGTGGTTCTCGCCCTCTATCTCGCCTTCTTGATTTGGGTGAAGAGCTGGCTGGGTCTCATCGTGGTGCCATTCATCTTCGATGTCTACATCACCAAGAAGATTCGCTGGCAGTGGTGGAAGGACGAGGAAGGCCCTGTGCGCTTCATCATGAGTTGGGTGGACGCCCTGGTGTTCGCATTGGTGGCAGTGTACTTCATCAACCTCTTCTTCTTCCAGAATTACGTGATTCCGTCTTCGTCGCTGGAGAAATCGCTCCTTACGGGCGACTACCTATTCGTGAGCAAGGTAAGCTACGGCCCTCGCATCCCTGAGACTCCGCTCACCATGCCACTCACCCAGCACACCATGCCGCTCGTGAACGTGAAGAGTTACGTGGAGTGGCCTCACTGGGACTATCGCCGTGTGAAAGGCTTGGGTGATGTGAAGCTCAACGACATCGTGGTGTTCAACTATCCTGCGGGCGATACCCTCTGCAATGAGGAACGCTATCAGGCGAACGACTACTACAACATGGTGTACAGCATCGGCGACCAGCTACTGGAGCAGAACGGACAGCAGCAGGACGTGCGCCAGTTGAACCCATTGCAGCAGCGTAGCTATTTCGAGAAAATGTACGCCGTCGGCAGAAACTACATCAAGCAGATGCCTGGCGAGTATGGCGACATCATCAGCCGCCCTACCGACCGCCGAGAGAACTACGTGAAGCGTTGCGTGGGATTGCCAGGACAGACCTTGCAAATCAAGAACCGCATCGTATACCTCGACGGCAAGGCAAACAAGGAGCCAGACAATGTGCAGTATACCTACAAGATGAAGCTGAGGGGCGAGTTCCCTATCGACCTCGCCGACCAACTGGGCATTACCAACGAAGACCTCTTGATGTACAACCAGAGCGGTGTCATCCCTCTCACCAAGGCAGCCTACAATGCCTTGAAGGCTAACAAGAACCTTGTGGAGAGCATCAGCATCAATACGATGAACGAGTATGGCAACCTCTATCCGCTGAATGCCTACACGGGCTGGACGGCAGACAACTACGGTCCTATTTGGATTCCGAAGAAGGGCAAGAGCATCGCTCTCACGCTGAAGAACCTGCCTATCTACGAGCGTTGTATCAAGGTATACGAGGGCAACGACCTCCGTGTGGACAACGCTGGCCGCATCTTCATCAACGGCAAGCAGGCGAAGAGCTACACCTTCAAGCTCGACTACTACTGGATGATGGGCGACAACCGCCACAACTCTGCCGACAGCCGCTACTGGGGCTTCGTGCCAGAGGATCACATAGTAGGAAAACCTATCTTCATCTGGTGGAGCCACAGCCCAGACCATCCGGGCTTCTCTGGCATCCGATGGAACAGATTGTTCAAGTTTGTGGACAACATCAAATAAAGCCTACCGAATAAAGATTTGAAAATAGCAGTCAAATTCCTAATAACAGTGGCGTTGGCACTGCTCCTCGCTTGGGCAGTAAGAACGTACATTTTCACTATCTTCTCCGTGCCCCCTGGAGGGCTTCCGCCCCAGCTAGAAGAGGGCAACCGAGTGATAGTGAATAGGATAGACTGCGATAATTTCGGGCGAGGCGACATTGTGGTCTTCGCCGATTCGGTGGTTATTCAGCGCAAACCCCAGCAGCGCAAAATCTCCCAGGAGACGTTCTATATCGGCAGGATAGAGAGGTTGCCAGGCGACACCATCCAGCTCGACACCCTGCGCTACGTCATCCCAACGGTGTGCTGCAAGCGATGTGGCTGCAAGGATTGCCGCTATTACCTCGTAAGAACGTCGAGACGGGGGCAGCAGTTGGTGCATAAGCATCAGATGATAGGCAAGGCGTATAAACTCTTTTAAAATAATGAAGGCATTACTTTCTTCCACATATTTCGGTCCGGTGCAGTGGTATCAGAAGCTGAACCGCTACGACGAGTGCCTGATAGAGCGTCATGAGAGCTTTATCAAGCAGACTTATCGCAACCGAATGATTATTGCGACCACCAACGGTCCGCTCGCCCTCACCATCCCCACCAACCACGACACGTCGATGGCGATGAAGGACATCCGTATCTCCGACCATGCCAATTGGCGACATGTTCACTGGAATGCCCTCCTCTCGGCATACGGCGAGAGTCCTTTCTTCGAGTATTACCAGGATGACATCCGCCCTTTCTACGAGAAGAAATACGAGTTCCTCTTCGACTTCAACATGGAGACGACGGAAAAAATGATAGAGCTGCTCGACATTCGCCCGAAGATAAGCGTGACGAATGAGTATTATCCGAAGAAGATTGAAGAGCGAAACACTCCAATTAAGGATTTCCGTGATGCGATTCGTCCGAAGCATCCTCTCCCAGATCCTGAGTTCACCCCCGAGCGATATTATCAAGTATATGAGCAGAAGCACGGTTTCTTGCCGAACATGAGCATCCTCGACCTTCTCTTCAACGAAGGCAATGAGGCGATATTCTACCTATAATATAATAAGGTAGGGTATCGCCTTTTTTATGTTAGTGGTAAAAATGCCGTTAGTCAACTATAAATATGGCTAAACTACAATCCAAAACTATTTATTGTTAAGAGAAATCTCCGTTGCACGTCGTGGAACGTACATCCCGCGTCGTGGAACGTGCATCCCACGTCGTGCAACGCACATCCCACGGCGTGGAATACAAAAAAGTGCTAAGCGGAAAATAAAAATCCTAGAAGAAAATACTTTTTCTCCTAGCATAGGGGTTAAATTCTCCTAGGATAGGGATGAAATTGTGGTAGAGTCATCAGGTCTTCTTGACCTTTATCAAGAAATCGAGCCTTTTGGAAAGAAAGTGAATAAAACGCTTGTGTGCGCACACAAAATGTATTACCTTTGCACTCGAAAAGAAGAAAGAAGGATAAAAGATTAGTAAAAGGATAATTAAAGAAAGGAAAAAGATTATGATGACATTCGGGATTATGACAGTAGCAGTAGTAGTTTTCGCAGCATTCGCTTGCGCAGGTATGAACATCGGCTTGGGTAGCTGCAAGTAAAAACGCTACTTGCTCTCTCTAAGAGAGAAAGCATGGAGCCTCTTCGGAGGGACTGAAATCTTACGATGAGGCTGAGAGATACATATAGGTTAAAAGATTAGGATAACAATTTAAAATTTAAGAAAGGAAAAGATTATGTTAGTATTAGGAATGATTTTCGCAGTAGTAGTTGCAACACTCGCAGAAGTTGGTGTAATAAGCAACAAGTTGGCTTAAGCCAAAAATCAATAAAACAACAGTTATTAATTCAATAGGTAGTATACAGAAGAGGCAACTATCCAAGGGTTTCGATTTCCCCCAAGGATGGTTGCCTCTTTTTGCGTTGTTACTTGAAAATCAGCGTGGTGAGGCGGTTCTTGTCGAATAGTTCCTTTGCCACGGCTTGCATCTGCTCGGCTGTAATCTCATCCACCTGTTCGTAGAGGCGGTCTACGTTCTTCTCCCAGCCATAATGCAGGAAACTCTTGCCCATGTCGAGGGCGAAGTTCTCGCGGTTGTCGCAAGCCACGCCTATCTGCCCCTTTATCTGCTTCTTGGCGGCTTTCAGCTGGGAAGGGGAAAGCGGTTTCTCCATCAGCTTGTCCAGTTCTCGGCGCACCAGTCGGAGGCATCGCTTCACATCGTGCTCGTCGCATCCGAAATAGATGCTCCAAGTGCCCGTGTCGCCATAAGCCACCATCGTGCTCTCCACGGTGTAAACCAGTCCATTGTGCTCTCTGAGGGCAAGGTTGAGCTTGGCGTTCATGCCCGGACCACCCAAGATGTTGTTCAAGAGATAGAGCGGCATTCGGCGAGCGTCGTGTACATCGTAGGCACGTGTGCCGATCATTACGTGAGCTTGATGCGTGTTCTTCTGCATCACAATCGTCTGACCCTCGATTTCTCTCGCAGATTTCGCGGATTTCGCAAATTTATTTTCCTTTGGTGTATCTGCTGATGGCAAATCTCCTGAATCGCTTTCGGGATGCAAACTTGTGAGAGAAAAATCAGCATTATCTGCGAAATCTGCGAGAGCCTTTTCTTCAGCAAGGTTGCCCAAAGATAAATCTGTGAGATTCTTTTCGAGCAGTTTCACGAGCTTCTTGAAGTCGATGTCTCCGTATGCGAAGAATATCGCATTATTGGGACGATAGAGCTTTCGGGTGAACCTGAGGGCATCCTCGGTCTTGAAGGCTCTCACTTGCTCGGCGGTGCCCAGGATATTGTGCCCCAGCGGACTCCCCTTGAAGAGTATATTCTCGAATTCATCGTATATCAGTTCGGAAGGCGAGTCGTTGTAACTCTCGATTTCATCGCAAATCACCTCTACCTCCTTGTCGATTTCCGCTTGCGGATAGACGGAATGAAAGACGATGTCGCTGAGCAAGTCTACGGCTCGGGCGATGTGTTCCTTAAGGATGGCGGCATAATATACCGTTCCCTCCTTGTTGGTGTAGGCGTTGAGGTCGCCGCCCACGCTCTCCAGACAGTTCAATATGTGCCAAGCCTTGCGTCGCTCGGTGCCCTTGAAGGTGACGTGCTCGCAGAAGTGAGCCAATCCCTCCTCGCCAGGCACCTCGTCTCGTGTGCCAGCGTTTATCTGATAGCCGCAATACACCACCTTGCTGTCGGAAGGCAGGTGGATGATGCGGAGTCCATTATCGAGTGTATAAGTATTGTATTTCATCGTTACGTTCATTTAGCTTGCAAAGTTACAGCGAAAATGTAATTTATCCAAAATAATCTCTCTTTTTCTTTGCATTATCGACAAAAAGATTTATCTTTGTCCTCAAAATAAATAATAAGACAATACAATGCGCAAAGTAATAGGAATAGGAGAGACCGTTCTCGACATCATCTTCAAGAACGGCAAGCCGATAGAGGCTGTGCCAGGTGGCTCATCGTTCAACGCCCTCATCTCGCTGGGGCGCTCGGGAGTGAACTGCTCGTTCATCAGCGAGGCGGGCAACGACCGTATCGGCGAATACGTGATTCAGTTCTTGAGAGACAATGGGGTGAATGCCGACGACGTGAGCATCTTCCCTGAGTCGAAGTCGCCTATCTCGCTGGCGTTCCTCGACGAGCAGAACAATGCCGACTACCTCTTCTACAAGGATCATCCGCACGACCAACTGGAGTTCTCCACTCCCGACATCCAGCCCGATGACATCGTGCTCTTCGGCTCCTTCTTCGCCCTCAACCCTGTGGTTCGCCCACAGGTGGCTGGCTTCCTTGAGTATGCCAAGGAGCATGGAGCCATCATCTATTATGATGTCAACTTCCGTGCCTCCCATCAGAACGAAATCATGAAGATTACGCCTAACCTGATAGAGAACCTGGAGTATGCCGACTTCGTGCGTGGTAGCCACGAGGACTTCGGCATCCTCTATAAGAAACCTGAGGCGGAAAAGGTGTATAACGCCGAGATTAGTTTCTACTGCAAGAAGTTCATCTGCACACAAGGCGCAGAGCCAGTGGAGGTTCGTGCCGAGAATGGTTTTTCTAAAAGCTATCCTTCGGAGAAGACCAAGACGGTGAGCACCATCGGCGCTGGCGACAACTTCAACGCTGGCTTCGTGTTCGGACTCATCAAGGACGGCATCACTCGCGAGGACATCGACCGAGGGTTGACCGAGGCGCAGTGGGATAGTCTCTTGAAGAGTGCGCAGGAGTTTTCGGCTGAGTGCTGCAAGGACATCTACAACTATGTGTCGAAGGACTTCGGAGAGAAAAAGAAGAAAGAATTA
>CAVKXW010000075.1:12496-15430 GCA_963660215.1 Bacteroidaceae bacterium
GTAGGCGTGAACGACCGCAACAAGCATCGTTTCGAGGGCCTTTGGCCTTTGCCTAACGGAGTGAGCTACAACTCCTATATCATTGACGACGACAAGGTGGCGTTGGTGGATACCGTAGAGGTGGACTTCTTCACCCAGTTCCTGGAGAACATTCACGAGGTCATCGGCGAACGCCCTATCGACTACCTCATCATCAACCACATGGAGCCAGACCACAGCGGTAGCATTGCCCTCATCAAGAAATACTACCCAGAGATAAAGATTGTGGGCAACAAGAAGACCCTCGGCATGTTGCAGGGCTTCTACGGCGTTACCGACGATGTGGTGGAGGTGAAGAATGGCGAGACCCTCTCGCTCGGAAACCACGACCTGAGTTTCGTGCTCATCCCGATGGTTCACTGGCCAGAGACTATGGTGACACTCGATGCCAAGAACAAGGTGCTCTTCTCGGGCGATGCCTTCGGATGCTTCGGTGCGCTGAATGGTGGTGTCATCGACACAGAAATCAACTGCGATGGCTTCTGGCTGGAGATGGTGCGCTATTACTCCAACATCGTGGGCAAGTATGGCGTGCCTGTGCAGAATGCGTTGAAGAAGTTGGCTGGCGTGGAGCTGGATTATATCTGCTCTACCCACGGACCTGTATGGCATGAGCACATCGAGAAGGTAATCGGCATGTACGACCAAATGTCGAAGTATGAGACTGAGCCAGGCTTGGTTATCTGCTACGGCACGATGTACGGCAACACCGAGCGCATGGCGGAGATTATCGCCCGTGCGGCAAGCAAGGCTGGCGTGAAGAACATCGTGATGTACAACATCTCGAAGACGCACCATAGCTATATCCTCCGCGACATCTTCCGTTACAAGGGTTTGATAGTAGGTGCTCCTACCTACAATGCCGGTCTTTATCATGAGATGGAGACCTTCCTCTCCGAGCTCGCCAACAAGGACATCAAGAACCACCTCCTTGGTTGGTTTGGTTCTCACTGCTGGGCAAGCAAGGCAGTAGCTAAGATTCAGGAGTGGAACGACACCAAACTGCACTTCGAGCCAGTGGGCGAGCCTGTCGATATGAAACAGGCGATAACGCCAGAGGTCAAGGAGCAGTGCGAGGCACTGGGCAAGGCTATGGCTGAGAAGCTGCTTTTATAGCAGCTTCTTCATTTCCTCGAAGTCGTTCGCCACTTCGATGTAGTCGTGCCAGTCGCCACGAATCATGCCTTTCGCTTGCATGTCGTCGAGCATGGCGATGGTGGAGTTCCAGAAGCCTTTCATGTTGTAGAGAATCACCATCTTGTGATGATAGCCGATGGTATGCGAGGCGGCGACGGTGAAAATCTCGTCGAGCGTGCCTACGCCTCCAGGCAAAGCCACTACGATGTCGCTCTGGGCGAGCATCAAGTCCTTGCGGTCGCTGAGATTGTCGCATGGTATCTCCACATCGAGGTCTTGGAATGCCCTGCCGCCCTTCTCTACGAGCGATGGCACCACGCCGATGGCTCTTCCGCCATGGGTCTTGACAGCCTTGCCGATGCAGTCCATCAGTCCTATGTTGCATCCGCCGAACACGACATCGTGTCCGTTCTCACCCATCCACTTGCCCAGCTCCTCCGTCATCGTGAAGAAGTCTGGGTCGATATTCTTGTTTGCCGAACAGTAAACTGCTATTTTCATATTTGCTAATTTTAAATTTAAGGCAAAGATAAGCAAAAATATTGGAATAGTCTTCATCTTTTGAAGATTATTTCTTAATTTTGCACACTATAACTAATCTCTATATACAATGAAACGAATAATTATTTGTTGTATGGTCGTTTTGGTGCAGGCATCTCTGGTGTTTGCCCAATCCACCAAGAAGAAACTACAGACTCGTGAGAACTATGAGTTTGACTTCGACTTGCCTCGCTACGTGGAGGACTTGAAGAAGGAACTGACCTATCCGATGGCGTGGGGCAACAGCCCTGTCAAGAACTTCGCCAAATGGAAGAAGATGGCTCGCCAGAAGGTGTTCGACTGCATGATGATTCCTCCGAAGAAGGCTGCGTCGTGGAACATGGAAGTGCTCGCCAAGGAGCAAAGGGATGGCTATAAGGCGCAGAAGATAGCCTTCAATGTGAATGCTTACAGCCGTGTCACGGCTTATCTCCTGATACCGGATGCTTACTTTTCTAATGAAAAATCTAACGAAAAAGCTGTATCTTCTAACGAAAAAGGGAAAATTTCGTTAGAAAAGTTCCCGACGGTGAACCTTCTCCACGACCACGGTGCCCATCTCTTCATCGGAAAGGAGAAGATGATTCGCCCTTTCTTCTCAGCCTCGGAGAGCGATACCCCGAAGAAGCAGGCCTTAAACAAGGAGATTCTTGACGATGCCGAAGACTGGGCGGCTCGCCTCTACGATGGTCAGTATGTAGGCGACTACTTGGCGAAGCATGGCTATGTGGTGTTCTCCATGGATGCCCCGATGTGGGGAGAGCGTGGACGCAAGGAGGGCGTTGACCGCAGCAAGTACGACATCATCGCAGGCAACATGATGATGCTGGGTCGTGATCTCTCCGCCTTCATGACATACGATGACATCGCCAGCACAGACTTCTTGGCTTCTCTTCCGATGGTAGATGCTTCTAGAATAGGAACGATGGGTTGTTCGATGGGTGCCTATCGAGCTTGGATGCTCTCGGCATTGAGCGACAGAATCAAGGTGGGCGCTTCCATCTGCTGGATGGTGACCACCGATGTGCAGATGTCTTCCGCCGACAAGAAACGTGAGTATGGTGGCTTTGCCAACTGCATCCCAGGGTTGCGCCAGTATCTCGACTATCCTCACATCGCCTCGTTGGCATGTCCGAAGCCGATGCTCTTCATCAATGGCACGCAAGACCATCTCTTCCCAGTGCGTGGCGTGAATGCCGCCTTTGCCGAGATGCACAA
>CAVKXW010000076.1:0-14716 GCA_963660215.1 Bacteroidaceae bacterium
GTCTACCTTTGTAGCTTGAGCCACATTGCTCAAATCTGGACTTTCGGCATTAGTATAGCTCATGAAAGGATAGAAGTCTCCCTTCTGCATAGCATACTGATAAGCTACATCGATAGAAAGATTCTGATAATTGAAACCTACGCCACAAGTAAAGCGATTCATAGCCTTCCAGTTGGTATAATCGGTAGAACCCGACACATCCACTCCATTGCTTCCGATTGTCTGGTCGCGATAAGCATCATCCTTGAACATTGGCGACACATAATTGTAACCGAAGCGTAAAGAAAGCATGTCCACAGGCTTGATCTCAACACCAAGCTTGAGGGTGCTAACACCATTCAAGTTGGCACGTGTGTCGGCATTCATCACGTCATCGCTCGTGCTACTCTCATAGTAGTCACCCCAATAATAGTCCACATAGCCTCCATCTTTCACGCGATTGTCCATATGGTTGTACCAAGCATACTCGTATGTTGCACCAAGAGCCAGGTAATTGCCTACGGTATGTCCCATGCTCACACCCACCTTCCAAGGAGTATTCAAGCGGAAATCATAGGTCATGCTCTGCCCTTTATCTCCCTTCGTATAGCAAGGTTGGGCATTGCCTTGGGCATCGCGATAGGTGGCGACATCATTAGAACCAGTCATGGATATATCATTGTCGTTTCTTAGGGAGAGATCGTAGAAAATCGGACTGTTTACATAGGCACCTATACGGAACGGAGAATCTGCCACCGGGCGAAAGATAATACCTGCCTTGACATCGAAACCTGTGCCCGTAATCTTAAGCTGTTCATAAGAATCGGCAAAATTGCCGTCTACCAAAGTCTCGCTATAGAGCGAATTGCTATTGTAGTGGACGTCATGAAGACCTATCGTCATACCGAGCCACACCCTATTATTGATACTACCGCTTACATTGAAATCATAAGTACCAATGTAGCCGTGCTGATACTGGCCGAAGGCATACTTGTTGGCCTCAGCAAACGAAAGATAACCATCCTCGTCGACATTGAGCAAACCTGAGTTATAGTTGCCAGAATTGCTATTATAACCACCATAGTTGGCATCAACGCTGCTCCAACCGTCCACGCCCTCGAAGTGCTTGGCTGCCGTAAGCTTGTTCTGAGAAGCATTGCTCAGCGAACCTGCGGCATTCAATATCTGACCG
This sequence comes from Bacteroidaceae bacterium, assembly GCA_963660215.1. Lineage (GTDB taxonomy): Bacteria > Bacteroidota > Bacteroidia > Bacteroidales > Bacteroidaceae > Prevotella. The sequence goes on from CAVKXW010000076.1 coordinate 1,172, forward strand.
AAATCAGTGCTCTTGCTATAATTGAAGGCAAGATTGAGATAACTCTTAGAATCCTTGACCTTTGGACTCCAAACGATACCCACCTGGTCGAAGGTAGGATGGCTCTTTTTACCATCGAAGTCAATGCCAAAGCCCTGATATTCCGCAGAGTTACTGGCACCAGCCTGAGCGATTACACCTGCAGAAATGCTCACCTGACTCTTACGAAAGAGACCCACACCAGCTGGGTTGGTACTTATGGTGGAAATATCTGCGCCAAGCGCTTCCATAGCTCCACCCATACCTATATAGCGAGCTGTTCCCGTAAGTTGAGGAGTCGCCAACTTTGCATCTTGATAAGTTTCTTGCGCAGTAGCCGACATCGAAGCCAAGAGCATACTGGCAAAGAGTATATGCTTATAATTTTTCATATTCTTCTCTTTTCTTTATGTATATGTTACAAAACTTTTATTACCGTCTTCCGCCAAAGCTACCGCCACCAGAGCGTCCACCGCCTCCGAAGCTACCGCCGCCAGAACGACCACCGCCAAAACTGCCGCCGCCCATGTTGCCGCCTCCGAAGCTACCGCCGTTGTTGCCACGAGAACCCCAGCTAGAGTTATTGTTGTTGTAATTGACATTATTATTGTTCTGACGCTGTCCGAAGCTGCGATTTGAAGAACTGCGACGGGAATAGGTATTGTTATTGCTGCCATAAGAGCCGTCTGTGCGATGATAAGCACCATCAATGCGCCCAGGATTGTTGTATCGCTTATTGCCTGCAAATCCTCCATAGCTCACATGCCCAATCATCGGACCGCCCCAATACCAAGGGCTATAATATCCACCCCATCCATAATACCAAGGGTCGTACCAACCGCCATACCATCCTGCATAGCCGTAATACCATGGGTCATACCAAGGGTCGAACCATGGGTCGTACCAACCAGCGTAGTAGCCATGACGCCAAGGATTGTGCCATCCCCACATGCGACTACGCCAATAATATGGACCATAGCCATAATAGTCGTAGAACCATGGATCGTAATATCCATCCCAACGGCTCATATCACGGGTTCGAGCAAAGTCCTCGTCCCGATCGGCATATTTCTGAGCAAAGTAGGCATCATCATAGATGCTATCTGGTGCCATTCCCTTGCCTACATGAAACTGGATAATGTCATTGCCGAGAGAATCGGTACCCACATGCTCATAATGGCTGAAGATTCGTCCCCCACGATTGTAGTCATCCACACTGCGAGAGCTACCACTCCAGTACAGCGCATAGACACTATCACGACGAGCTCGCTGAATGGCATACTGACGTTGCAACTCAGCCTTGCGCTCAGCCTCCTTCTTAGCCTCTTTTTTCGGATTGAAATAAAGGTCATCGTCCTGCGCCATCGAAGTCAATGGCATCGCTGCTGCGATAAGGACTGCCAGAAGATACATCTTTTTCATATCTTAAATCTCCTTTTAAAAATTCTCTATTCTATGGTTTTTACACCTTTTTTCTTGTATATATAATAATCTAAATGCAAAATTATTGCATATCTTACTGCAAAAATACAGAAAAACCCTAAATAATAGTAGGATTTCCCCTATTTTTTATAATTTTGCAGTGAATTTTAAACGAAATCAATTATTTTAAACGTTTCAAGAGGGTAAAAACACTCTTGACGACCCTTTTTTAAACAGAAACTAGAACAATGAAATATTTAGTAGCAAACTTTAAGATAGAGACAACTGCCGACTTGATGCAAGCTTCTCGCGAGCTGGTGGCAGACGGAGCTGCCGAGGCAGGTTTTGAATCTTTCGAGGATACAGAAGAGGGAGTGAAAGCTTATGCACAAAAAGACCTTTTCGACAAGGAAGCACTCGACAACTATCTTGCCGACTTTCCGATCATGGACACCCATGTCAGCTACGACATCCAAGATGCCGAAGACAAAGACTGGAACCAGGAATGGGAAGAGCAAGGGTTTGATGCCATTTATGTAGGCGACCAGGTGGTAATCTACGATGCGAAACACCCTGAGCTATACCCTGACACTAGCGACCGCCCCGACCTCATCGAGATTGGCATCGAGGCAAAGCTAGCCTTCGGAACAGGCAATCACGAAACCACCCGAATGATCATCTCCCAGTTGCTCAACATGCCTATCAAGACCAAGCGCGTACTCGACTGCGGAACAGGAACCGGCATTCTCGGACTCACTGCCTCCAAGCTAGGAGCCAAGGAAATAGTAGGCTACGACATCGACGAATGGAGCGTAGAAAACGCCAAGCACAACGCCGTGCTCAATGGCATAGAAAACATGGAGGTCCTCTTCGGCAACAGCAGTGTGCTCAACCATGTGAGCGGCGTGTTCGACATCGTATTGGCTAACATCAACCGCAACATTCTGCTGAACGACATGAAATTGTTCCGCAGCGTGATGAACGTAGGAGCCACGCTGATTCTCAGCGGATTCTACGAAGAAGACATTCCTATATTGCTGGAGAAAGCAGAAGAGCTAGGGATGCACGAAGCGTCCAGACAAGTGGACAACAACTGGGCTTGCCTCGCACTGGAAGCCTAGGGTTTAGTCTTCAAAGTTCTTCTCATCATTGTTGCTTCCGATACAAAGTTGCTTCAGGTCGTAGTAGCTTCCGTTGTAGATATCGAAATCGACATACCCCTTGATTCCTGGCAGCTTACCGGCATCCGTATGCTGCCAGAATTTCCATTTTCCCTTATACTGCACTTTGTCTACATAATAGTGGGCTATCCAATAGGGATAGTCGTCAAAGACAGGAGCATTGAGATATTGTTCCTTAAACTTATAATAGGTATAGATAATCGGCTTGGCATGATACTTATCCTCGACGATGTGCAACCAGGTGAGCACATCACGCTGAAAATCCTCAACATCCTTGTCGGCAGGCTTATGTTCGATGTCAAGCACTGGCGGCAAATCGCCATCCGTCAGATGCACTTGATCCAGAAAGTAATAAGCTTGTTCGCGAGCCGTCGACTTGTTGCTCCAGAAATGGTAAACACCACGGATGAATCCATAGTCACGAGCCTGATTGAAGTTTTCACGAAAGTTGTCATCCAATCGGCTAGCCCCCTCGGTGCTCTTGATGATGACAAAGCGCACAGGGCATCCTTTGATCATCGCATTGTTGAGTTGCTCCCAATCTATCTTTCCTTGATAGTGGGAAATGTCAATGCCATGAATCTCATATCCCTCAGGATACGTCTCATCCCCATAGAGCGCACGCCAGCGAAAGCCCGTAGGACCAACAAAAAAATGATAAAAGAAATAGACATATAGAGAGACGACCGCCATGCCGCCTATCCACCATGCCCAACGAGGATAGCGTTGCAAAAAAGAAGACGAACGCCTTCTGCCACGAGAGGAGCCATGTCGAGCCGTTTTTTTTCTCGATATGCTACTTTTTTTCTGTGAAGAAGCCGTTCGTCTTGTTGACATAAATATGTTTTTGACTTATATATTACTTAGCCTGCTCCAACTGGAGAGTCTTTGTGGTCTGATCGCAAACCTCTGATGGACCCCAGTACTGGATAGGACCTGGATATACATAGGCTGTTTCCTTAGCCCACTGCTCACGCTTAGAAGCGAAGAACTTGAATGGAGCACCATCAAGCTCTACGAGAGCCTTGCGGATAACTGGCTTGTTGGCACCGTTACGACGCTCGATGTTCATCATCATTGTGATAGGCACACCACCTGCAATCCACTCGGCAGCAGGAGCTGTAGTGTTCTTGATGATAGACATATAACCTGTCTTGCCGTTGGCGATGAGGCGAGAAGCGTTGTAACCGAGTGAGTAGCAGTAGTCTGCATCATAGTTAGATGGAGCAGCGCAACGTCCCTCGTAACCGAAGAAGTGGTGCTGTGCAGAGAACTTGCCTACGAACTTACCTTCCTTCTTCCACTCAGCGAGCTTGGTAGCTACCATGCGAGAGAGCAACTTCTCGGTCTCGATGAGAGAAACCTGTACGTTTCCGTGAGGGTCGCGGTCGAGGCAAAGCTGGCGAGCTACGTCTGCTGGCAAAGACTCAAGAACAGCAAGGTTTTCCTTGGCGATGGCACCCTTTACGAATGCTATCTGCTCCTCAGCGCTAGCGAACTCACGGCTCTCGCCTGTTGCAGGGTCTGTAAGAACCTCGTTGAGCTCGGCGATAAGCTTCTTGATAGCTGGGATGAACTCGATCAAGCCCTCTGGGATGAGCACTGTACCGAAGTTGTGACCCTCGGCTGCACGATTAGCCACAGCTGTTGCGATATAGGTAACTACATCGTCGAGAGACATCTCCTTAGCCTCTACTTCCTCAGAGATCAAGCAGATGTTAGGCTGAGTCTGGAGAGCGCACTCAAGAGCGATATGAGATGCAGAGCGACCCATCAACTTGATGAAGTGCCAGTACTTGCGCGCAGAGTTGCAGTCGCGCTCGATGTTACCGATAAGCTCAGAGTATGTCTTGCAGGCTGTGTCGAAACCGAAAGAAGTCTCGATCTGCTCGTTCTTCAAGTCACCGTCGATAGTCTTAGGGCAACCGATTACCTGTACGCCATACTTCTTGGCTGCATAGTACTCGGCGAGAACACAGGCGTTGGTGTTAGAGTCGTCGCCACCGATGATAACGAGTGCCTTGATACCGAGCTCACGAAGAATCTCGATACCCTTCTCAAACTGGTCTTCCTTCTCAAGCTTGGTACGACCAGAACCGATGATATCGAAACCACCCGTGTTGCGGTACTCGTCCATAATCTCGGAAGTAATCTCCATATAGTTGTGGTCTACGAGACCGCCAGGACCGAGGATGAAGCCATACAGCTTGTTAGCAGGGTTGAGAGACTTCACACCATCAAAAAGACCAGAGATAACGTTGTGACCGCCAGGAGCCTGACCACCAGAGAGGATTACACCTACATTGAATGCAGGGAGTTCCTTAGCCTCACCTGCCTCGAATGTGATAACAGGCATACCGTAAGTGTTAGGGAAGAGAGCCTTGATTTCTTCCTGGTTACCTACTGACTGTGTTGCTGCACCCTCTACTGCCTTTACTGGGCCCTGGAGAGCCTTAGGCAACTTTGGCTGATAAGCAGCTCTTGCTATCTGCAATGCACTTTTTTCCATAATTCGTTTTTATATTTTAATTAGTTGAAACTTCAAAAACACTGCAAATTTAAGGTTTTTCTACGAGATACGGAAAGAAAAATGCTAAAAATGCGTTAATATCGATATTTTTTTCTTTTTTCTATTGCCTTTTCAAAGAAAATGATTATCTTTGAGCATTGTTTTTAATCAAATAATAATTAAAAGAAAGAAATTATGGCTAACAAAAGAGATTTGAAACGCACAATCAACTACATCACAAGCGAACTTTTCGCCGAGACCGTAGCTGCTTCTTTGTATAACGGTAAGCCAACACAGGAAGACGTGGATGGCATCCTTTCATCCATCGTAATGGTTAACGGCGATTATATCAGCCGTGTGTCGCATCCTGAGCCTGGCGTAAAAAAGGGCGAGTATTATAAGAAACTGATCGCTGACTTCAACAAGCAAGTAAGCGAAATCATCGACCAGATATCCAACTTGGCATAAGTATAATATACCTATTATATATATGATAAAAGACATCTGTCAGTGGATATTATACAAGCGACTGGGCTTTAAGAAGAACATCACCCACGAGCTTCCCAAGAAGTACATCATCTGCTTGGCGCCCCATACCAGCAACTGGGACCTCATCCTAGGCCAGCTCTTCGCTCACGCAGAGGGCATGAAGTGCAATTTTCTGATGAAGAAGGAATGGTTCTTTTGGCCGTTGGGACCCATCTTTAGAAAGTTGGGCGGCATTCCTGTATGGCGAAGCAAGCACACCAGCATGACCGACAACTTGGCCACCGAGGCTGGCAAGCGCGAAACCTTCGCTCTCTGCATTACGCCAGAAGGCACTCGCTCGCTTAACCCCGACTGGAAGAAAGGCTTCTATTTCATTGCCCTCAAGGCTGGCTTGCCAATCCATCTCTATGGATTGGACTATGAGAAGCGCCTTGTAGAGTGTACGAAGGTCATCGTACCTTCGGGTGATGTAGAGAAGGACATGCGCGAAATCAAATTGTACTTCAAGGACTTCAAGGGAAAGAAACCAGAGAAGTTTACAATAGGAAACATTGAATAATCCCTTTACTCGCAAAGCCTAGCCTCGGCAGAGGACTAGGCTTGTGGTGTATATATAGGAAGGACTCTAACAGTGAAATACATCAAGCACATAAAACATTGGTTGATAAGCAGTTTGCTATTACCAACTGGAGTTTTTGCACAGACATACGACTGTGGCAACTCCCAAGCATGGACCGGCATCGAATATGATGGCGACCCTTGGGTTTTCAATGCCTCGCGCCCCTATTTCGTAACAGCCGGGCTGCAAAACCGCCACCTCTCCCTGTGGGCTTCACACGGCAGATACTGGGATGCAGAGCGTGGCTGGAAGTGGCAGCGCCCTAACCTATTTTGCACCAACGAAGACCTCTTTACCCAAACCATCGTGGTGCCTTATCTCATCCCGATGCTCCAGAACGCAGGAGCCATCGTGTTCACCCCACGCGAACGCGACTGGCAGAAGCACGAAATCATCGTAGACAATGACGATGCCATCAAGTCTGCCAGCTATCGAGAGATAGAGAATGGAAAGAAATGGAAGGATTGCGACTCGCTGGGCTTTGCCGCCAACCGCACGCTCTATAGCGACGGGGAGAATCCTTTCACCATGGGCTCGGTGCGACAAGCCAAGGCCACGAGACGAAAGAAACATAGCGAGGTGAGCTATCAGCCACGTTTCGAGGAAGCGGGGAAATATGCAGTATACGTTAGTTACCAAACCCTGCCCAAGAGCGTGAGCGATGCAAAATACATCGTTTACCACAAGGGGGAGAAAACCGAGTTTACCGTCAATCAGCGCATGGGGGGTGGCACTTGGGTATATCTGGGCACCTTCGAGTTCGACAAGGGCTGCAATGAGTTCAATCGCGTGGTTTGCACCAACCATGCCTCCATGAAAGGCATCGTTACTACCGATGCCGTGCGTTTTGGCGGCGGCATGGGAAACATTGAGCGTGGTGGCTACCCCAGCGGGATGCCACGCTGCCTGGAAGGTGCTCGCTATTACGCCCAATGGGCAGGAGCGCCTTACAAGGTATATGGAGGCAGACTAGGCATGAACGACTATGCCGACGACATCAACACCCGCTCGCTGATGACCAACTGGCTGGGCGGAGGCTCTGTATATATGCCAGCCATGGAAGGTAAGCATGTGCCCATAGAGCTATCTCTCGCCCTGCATAGTGACGCTGGCTACAGCCACGATGGAAAGTCGACCTGGGGAGCACTGTCTATCTGCACAACCGACTTCAACGACGGAATGCTGAACAGCGGAATCTCTAGATTTGCTTCAAAAGATTTCGCTAAAGCGTTGCGCGACAACCTGGTAACAGACATGAGCGCACAGTTTGGAGCATTCAACAAACGCTATCTTTGGGATCGCAATTATTCAGAGACACGTCTTCCAGAAGTGCCTTCTGCCATCATCGAGATGCTCTCGCATCAGAATTTCCCAGACATGCGCATTGCCCAAGACCCTATAGGAAAGTTCTACATCGCTCGCTCCATCTACAAGACCATCTTGCGCTTCGTGAGCAGCAACCATGGCAAACGCTTTGTGGTTCAGCCGTTGGCTCCCAACAATTTCAGCGTGACCCTTGACGATGGATTTGCACGCCTCAGCTGGGCGGCGCAACTGGACAAGACCGAGCCCACAGCCCGCCCTACGGCTTATATCGTTTACAAGGCAGAGGGGCAAGGAGGCTTCGACAACGGAACCCTCGTAAAGACCTCTACCTACCAGATGAAGATGAAGCCTGGCAAGCTTTACCAGTTCAAGGTGGCGGCAGTCAATGCTGGCGGCGAGAGTTTTCCTTCCGAAACGCTCGCTGCGCTCTACGACCCAGCATGCACCAAGACTGTGCTCGTGGTGAACAACTTCCATCGCCTAGCCTCTCCACAGGTGGTAGACAACGACACCATACAAGGGTTCGACTTCGACCAAGACCCAGGCGTGAGCTATGGGCTGACAGCCGGGTGGAGCGGCAAGCAGAAGGTGTTCGACATCCATCGCATGGGCAACGAGACCAGCTGGGGACTGGGCTTCTGCGGCAACGAGATGGCAGGCAACTTTGTGGCAGGCAATGACTTCAACTATGTGAGCGAGCATGCCAAAAGCATCGCGGCAGGCAAGAAATACAACATAGCCAGCTGCTCTAGCGAAGCTGTGACTTGCGGCAAGGTAAACATGGAAAGCTATCAAGCCGTAGACCTCATCAATGGTCTGGAGCGACATGATGGCTACTCGCATGCCTTCTACAAGACTTTCACCCCCACCCTGCAGCGCCAACTGGCGATATATGCCCTCAACGGCGGCAGACTCTTGGTGAGCGGCTCTTACAATGGAAGCGACATGCAGACCGAGAAGGAGCGAACCTTCATGAGCGATATTTTGAAGACTGACTACGAGCCTACGGGCACCAGGTTCATCGTGCAAGACATCAACCCCGAGGATTCAACCATCACCGAGCGAGACAGCATCGTGAACATATCCGACAGCATCTCGGGGCTTGGCCTACGCTTCAAGTATTACAACGATTTGAACGAGCATCACTACGCCGCCACCCATCCAGAGATTCTGAAATCGGCGGGCTCAGAAGCTTTCACGGCGATGAGATATACATCAGGAGCCAGCGCTGCCGTAGCCTTCAAGAGCACGAGCTACCGCACCTTCGTCATGGGATTTCCGCTGGAATGCATAGAAGACGAGAAGACTCGCACCAGCGTACTGCTAGGCATCCTGAGGTTTTTGACAGAATGATTAATGGCAAAACCAGAAACTAAGATTATTTATAAACAAAAAAATATATAGACTATGTATAAGATTCAAGCAAACCAATCTGGCACACGCTCCATCGAAGTGAGCGACCAGCATCTAGAGACTATCGACAAGTATCAGTTGCTCCGCAATCTCGTAGACAGCAACGGCATCGTCGACGAGGAAGTGCTGAACAAACTAAAGTTTAACGTTCGCTCTCTCTTGGAGAGCTCGGAGGTGCAAGACAAGGCATTGCTCGACCTGTGCCTCGACATCATCTACAATCAAAACATGAAGGCATTGGGCTTGCACAACCTCGTATTGCTCTATGTGGATTGGAAAGACAAGAAAAATGCCGAAGCTGCTGCCGATGCAGAACCAGACGCAGTAAACGACTAATAGGATTTGAATGGATTATAAGTTAACAGACTTTCTGCCGACGACCAAGAAGGAGTGCGAGCTGAGAGGTTGGGATGAGCTGGATGTGATTCTCTTCTCGGGCGACGCCTACATAGACCATCCCGCCTTCGGACCTGCCATACTGGGCAGAGTGCTGGAGGCGCATGGCTACAAGGTGGCGATAGTGCCCCAACCCGACTGGCATGGCGACTTTCGCGACTTCAAGAAGCTGGGGCGCCCTCGCCTCTTCTTCGGCGTGTCGCCTGGAGCCATGGACTCGATGGTGAACCGCTACACTGCCAATAGGCGAATGCGCAGCGAGGATGCCTTCAGCCCCGACTCTCGCCACGACATGCGCCCCGACTATCCCAGCATCGTATATACCCAGATTCTGAAGAAGCTCTATCCAGACGTTCCCGTGGCCTTGGGAGGCATCGAGGCTTCCTTGCGCCGCATCAGCCACTATGACTACTGGAAGGATGAGCTGCGCAAGTGCATCCTCTGCGATTCGGGCGCCGACCTCATCCTCTATGGCATGGGCGAGCGCTCCATCGTAGAGCTGGCGGATGCCTTCGCCCAGGGTAAGACGCTGAAGGAGATTCACGAGATGCCGCAGGTTGCCTTCCTCTGCAAGGAGCAAGAGATACCTGGCGGATTCAAAGACGACGACATCATCCTGCATAGCCACGAGGAATGCCTGCACAACAAGAAGGGGCAAGCCGAGAACGTGCGCCATCTGGAAGAGGAGGCTAACAAGATGCACGCCCAGCGCATGATACAGGAGGTGGACGGCAAGTATGTGGTGGTGAACCCTCCGTTCCCGCTGATGACGACGGAGGAGCTGGACGCTGCCTTCGACTTGCCATACACCCGAGTGCCTCACCCTAAGTACAAGGGCAAGACGATTCCTGCCTACGAGATGATCAAGTTCTCCGTCAACATGCACCGCGGCTGTTTCGGCGGATGCGCCTTCTGCACCATCTCTGCCCATCAGGGCAAGTTTGTGGTTTGCCGCAGCAAGGAGAGCATCCTGAAGGAGGTGAAGGAAATCATCCAGATGCCCGACTTCAAGGGGTATCTGAGCGACCTGGGCGGGCCTTCCGCCAACATGTATGGCATGCACGGCAAGAACCAGAAGGCTTGCTCGGTGTGCAAGCGCCCTTCGTGCATCAATCCTCAGATTTGCCCCAACCTGAACGTTGACCATAGCAAGCTGTTGGAGATTTACCATGCTGTAGACGCTCTGCCAGGCATCAAGAAGAGCTTTATCGGAAGTGGCGTGCGCTACGACTTGATTCTGCACAAGAACAAGGACGAGAAGCTCAACGAGATTTCCCGACAGTATGCCCGCGAGTTGATTACCAAGCACGTGAGCGGCCGACTGAAAGTGGCTCCTGAGCATACCAGCCCCGAGGTATTGAAGTTTATGCGCAAGCCATCGTTCGACCTCTTCTATGAGTTCAAGCGGATGTTCGACAAGATAAACAAGGAGGAGGGGCTGAACCAGCAAATCATTCCTTACTTCATCAGTTCGCATCCGGGCTGCCACGAGGAGGACATGGCGGAGCTGGCGGTCATCACCAAGGGCTTGGACTTCCACCTGGAGCAGGTGCAAGACTTCACCCCTACCCCTATGACCATCGCCACCGAAACGTGGTATACGGGCTACGACCCTTATACGTTGGAACCTGTGTTCAGCGCCAAGACCCCGAAGGAGAAGCTTGCCCAGCGCATGTTCTTCTTCTGGTATAAGCCCGAGGAGCGCCGCGCCATCGAGAGCGAGCTTCGCCGCATAGGCAGAAGCGACTTGATCGACAAGCTCTACGACAAACCGATGGGAAGAAGAGGACACTACCCAGAGGCTAAATACGACGACAAGGCCATCGGATCTACCTACGACAACCCAGGCGTAGGCAGGGGAGCCAAGGGAAAGCGAGGAAAAGGAAGAAACGAGGCTAGCAATGACAGAAGCCATAGAAACGCAGAGCGTTTCGCTCCAAAGGGCTACGGCAACGTGGGCTGTTATGACGAAGAGAAATATCTGAACAACGGAAAGTCGCTGAAGGCAAACAGACCACAAAATACAGGCAAACATCAACAGACTGGAAACCTCGCCAATGCCAATATCCGTGATGCAGTAGCAGCTGCACGAGCAGAGCTACGAGCTGCCAAGGAACAAGGTTCTGGCTTCTTCAAGGACAAGAAGAAAAAGAGTTTCAACCCTAACTTTGACAATGACAACCACAACCGCAAGAACCGCTACAACAGCGGCGACAAGAAAGGCCACTCTGGTGGTGACGGTGGCTATCGTGGAAGAAACGAAGGAGGCAGAGGCAGAGACAGAAGGAGATAATAATGAGAAGAAGAAGATTAGGCTGCAAGCCTAACTAAGCTGCAAGAGGGTGTGTCATGAAGTATACGACGCACCCTCTTGGTGTATTATTGTAGTCTTACCAATAAGAAACTTTTAAAAAGGGAAGTTCCCCCTAATATTGTCTGAGGGCTCCCAGCAGCTCGGCGTTTTCGCTCTTGCTGCCGATGGTGATCCTGAGGCAGTTGCCACAGAGCTGCACATGGGTGCGATTGCGCACGATGATGCCGACTGCCACCAGATAATCGTAGATTTCCTGCGCATTCTTCACCTTCACCAAGAAGAAGTTGGCATCGGTAGGATACACCTTCTCGGTGAAAGGCAGGTCGAGGAAAGCCGACATTACCTTGGAGCGCTCCTGCAGTATGTTCTTCACCCACTCGTCGACCTTCATCGGCTCTTTCAGCACTTCCAGCGCATGCTGCTGGGTCAAGAGGTTGATGTTGTAAGGGTATTTCACCTTATTAAATATGTCGATGATCGCCTTGCTGGCGAAAGCCATGCCCAGGCGAAGGGCGGCGCAGCCCCATGCCTTGCTCATCGTGTTGAGCACTATCAGGTTGGGGAATCTGTCGAGCGCGCTGCGGAAGGTGCGCTCGGTGGAGAAATCGCTGTATGCCTCGTCTACCACGACGATGCCCTGGAAGGTCTCCAGCACCTCGACGATTGCCTCGCGGTTGATGTGGTTGCCCGTAGGGTTGTTGGGGCTGCATATCCATATCACCTTGGTGTGGTCGTCGCAGGCTTCAAGCAGTTTTTTACCCGAAATCTGATACTGCTCATCCAGCAACACAGGGCGATACTCCACGTCGTTGACATCGGCACACACCTCATACATGCCGTATGTAGGAGCGATAGCCACAACATTGTCTACCCCTGGACGGCAAAACACACGATACACGAGGTCGATAGCCTCGTCGCTACCATTGCCGAGAAATATCTTATCTACCGACACCCCCTTAATCTTGCTCACCTGTTGCTTCAGTTCCACTTGCAAAGGGTCTGGGTAGCGATTGTAAGGGTCATTGTATGGGTTCTCGTTGGCATCGAGGAACACACGGGCATTCCTGCCTGCAAACTCCGTACGAGCACAACTATAAGGAGCCAAGTTCCAGATGTTCTCTCGGCATAAATCTTTTAAGTCTTTCATTCCTATGTCTTATAATCAAAGCTAGAAGTTTATTTTCCTGAGATGATGGGAAAAAGTTTTATCCCCTCACCTCTCTCACTCTCAATCGCATGGCATTGGCATGCGCCTCAAGCTGTTCGTTCTCCGCCATGGTAACCACCGCGTCTCCTATGTTACGAATACCTTCTTCCGTGAGATGCTGGAAGGTTATCTTGCGGTTATAGCTATCGAGATTCACACCATTGTATGCGAGGGCATATCCATGAGTAGGCAGGGTATGATTGGTACCGCTGGCATAGTCGCCTGCACTCTCACAAGCATAGTTGCCGAGGAACACGCTACCTGCATTCACCACTTTCTCCGCCAACTTCTCATAGTCGGCAGTGGCGATAATCAAGTGTTCAGGGGCATATACATTGCAGAGGTCGATAGCCTCCTGCTCATCCTTTACGAGGATAAATTTCGAGTTGTCTAACGACTTCTGTGCCATATCCTTACGAGGCAATCGTTCAAGTTGTGCTTCTACCTCTTCTTTCACCTTTTCCAGCACCGTTTCCGACGTGGTGATGAAGAACACTTGCGAGTCTACTCCATGTTCAGCTTGCGACAAGAGGTCGGCTGCAGCAAACACAGGATTGGCACTCTCGTCGGCGATGACGCACACCTCCGACGGACCAGCTGGCATGTCGATGGCCACGTCGTGCAGCGACACATGCTGTTTGGCAGCCATCA
>CAVKXW010000077.1:0-11916 GCA_963660215.1 Bacteroidaceae bacterium
CCACCGCCTACCAGGAGTATGCCATCGAGGGCTACAAGGTGGATGCCATCGACTATTTGCTCAAACCCTTCGGCATGGGCGACATCCTACGTGCCGCCGACAAGGTGAAGCGACAGTACGACCTGCTGCATACGGCAAGTCTCTCGCCAACCGACGATGACGATGCCATCTTCTTGAAGACCGAGTACAAGGTGGTGCGCATCCTCGTCCACGACATCGTCTACGTGGAGGGAATGGCGGAGTATCTCCGCATCCATCTCTCTTCGGATTCAGCCCAGTCAACGTCGGCTTCCGCCGATGTGTATGGACAGGGAAAAGGCAACCAAGCGAAGCCTGTGGTCGCCCTGCTGAGCATGAAGAAGATGGAGGAGCGACTGCCAGCGCAAGACTTCATGCGCATCCACAAGTCGTACATCATCAACCTGCACCACATCGCCGAAATCAATCGTGCCCGAGTGGTGCTCGACAATGGCGAGGACGTGCCGATAGGGGATAGCTACCGAGAGAGGCTGAACGAGTACATCAACAAGAAGTTCCTGGGGAAATAATTGGGTTAGAATAAGAGGGTGTATCATAAACCACTTATGACACACCCTCTTATTTCTGAAAGTTTGAATTATAGGAGTACTTTTAGCTCCTCTACGACTTTTCTTACGTACTTCTTCACTGTCTGTGGAGCTAGCTGATGGATGTGCTCGGGGGCTAGAAGTTGTAGCTCTTCCAGGCATTCCAATTGTAACATGGCTGCGATAGGGAGCAGCTTGTGGGCTATTTTTCCGATTTCCTCGGCTTGTGGTTCCTTGCCGATTTCTTCTGCTTGTGGTTCCTCGCAGAGGGCAGAGCAATAGCCTGCAATCTCTTGCTTCACGGTCTTGATAATCTCCTGGGCTGCCTCCTCGTCGCCCTCGGCGAAAGCCAAGAGAGGGGCAAAGGGATTGTTGCTTGTTTCTGATGTGTTGTATTCAGAGTCTGAGGCCTCATTGCCAGACATTGAAACCTTGTTCTCGGAATTAGAGCAGTCTTTGGAATTTGCTTTCGAACTTTCGTTCTCTTTCCATCCGAGAATGCCCTTCAGCTTCTCCATGCTGAAAGGCTTGAAGAGGCAATCGTCGAAGCCAGCTTCCAGCAGTTGGGGCTTGATGCTGGTGTCGTGGGCTGTCATTGCCACGACCTTCATGTTGGAGTGGTTGATGTGCTTGATCATTTCCATTCCGTTCATCTCTGGCATTTCCACGTCCATCAGCATCAGTGAAGGTTGCTCGTTGTGTAATACGGTGAGGGCTTCCGTCACATGGCTGCAAGTGAAGACTCTCCACCCATAGCCTGCCATGCGGCGCAGCATTTCTTGGAGCAGTTGCAGTTGGAGCTTATCGTCATCTAGAATGAGAAGCTTCTTCTTTCCTTTCTCACTCTTCTCTCCATCCGCTCTAGATAATCCTCGGCTTTCAAAGACTTCCTTGTCCACCCTTTCCTCTTCCTTCTTATCCGCTAGTTTGATTGGGATGCAGACGGTGAAGGTGGAGCCTTTGCCCACGGCAGAGAATAGGTGGATTTCTCCGCCCAATAAGCTCACCAACTCTTGGGTGATGGAAAGACCCAAGCCTGTGCCTTCCACGCCCTGCGCATTCTTGAGCCTCGTGAATGCTTGGAAAACCTTTTGCTTCTCTTCCGTGGTCATTCCCTTGCCTGTGTCCTTTACGCTGAGTGTTAGTTCGTAGGTGTGATGGTCGATAGTAGGCATTATGAGAGCTTGGATGTGGACGCTCCCTCGGTCGGTGTACTTGATGGCGTTGCTTACCAGATTGTTTAGTATCTGTCGAATGCGGAAGGCATCGGCAGAGAAAATCAACCTTTCTGATCCAGCGTCTTGTTGGATTCCTATTTCTGCCTTCTCGCTCCCCATTTCTGCTTTTTCTTTCGCCTTTCTTACGGAGAATTCCCACGAAATCTGCAAGCCTTTCCCCTCGGCTTGCGGGCGCATTCCCTCTATGCTCTCCTTCACCAGTTGCACTGGCGAGAAGAGCGAGGGTTGCGGCTTGATGAGTCCGTTCTCAAGCTGGTGGTAATCGAGCAGGGTGGCGACGAGCTGAGACAGGTGCTGGGCGGCGTGCTTGATGTTGGCGAGGCATTCGATGCCCCTTGGATGCGTGACGTAGGCTTTCATCAGGTCGATGAAGCCCGAGATGGAGGCGGCTGGTGCCTTGATGTCGTGGGTGATGGTGAGGAGCAGGCGCTCTCGCTGGTTCATGATGCGCTTGATTTCCTCGTTGGCTTGCTCCAGGTTCTCACGGTAGATGCGCTCTCGGCGAGTGTCGCGCCAGATGTAAGCTATCAGGATGACGGAGGCGACGATGGCTATGATGGCTAGCAGGGCAATCTGCCAGAGCAGGTGCTGGCGGGCTTCCATCGCCTTCTTGATGGCTTGCTGCATCGAGGCACGCTCTCGCTGGTGTACGTCGTTCAGTTGCTTGGCGGAGCGAAGGGCAAGTTTGGCACTCACCACCCTTAGGTCTTCCAGTTCCTTGTTTACGTTCTCGTCGTGGTTTCGGGTGGCGTGCTTCTCTCGTCGCTCTATCTGCTGCAGGATGTCTGCCACGTTCTCTGCCACGTTTACTGGGGTGGCGATGGAGTCGATGATGGCTCGGTTGCTGTCTCGCTTCACGCTCAGTGTCTCGGCGTGCTCCTTCTTGAAGGCATCGGCTAGTCGGCGGAAGAATCCCTTGCGGGTCTTCACCACTTCCACCGTCGTGCTCTTCGCCTCGTGGGTCTGGGGGGTCTTGGTCTTCACCACCACCGAGTCTTTGCCGTCGTTGAGGCTTTGCATCTTGTCGCGCAGGTAGTTGCGCTGTGGCTTGCCAGCCATGGCATCGGTCAACTGCTTGAGGTTGAGCTGTTCCTCCTTCAGGAGGGCGGACATGGCGCTGTCGGCAGCGTCTCGCTTGTCGATGTACTCGCGCGATGCTTGGTTGATGGCGAGGATGCTCTTCGTGTTGCTGTACACGAGGCTGATGGCCAGGACGAGCACGATGGCTACGGTGCTGTATCCGACGGCTACCTTGAATGGAATGTTGTTCTTGCGCATAGTTTACTCTTTTCGGGTGCAAAGTTAGCAATAATCGCAGAAATAGCAAAGGGAAAAGGGGCAAAAAGATAGGAGGAAATTTTAAAAGACAAGGCAGGAGACCAATGAAAACTTAGCTCATTAGTCTCCTGTCTGTTTGTAAAGCGACGCGTAATTACTGTTTGTTAAAGGTGATTTTACTCAGCTACAGTTTGGTTAGTGTTAGCTGTAGTGTCTACTGGGGTAGCTACGGTAGAGTCTGTAGGCTGCTCTGGTGCTACGGTGTCAACTGGAGCTGCTGATGAAACACTAGCCATCTTGCCTGTGGCGAAAACGTTGCTTACTGAAACCATTGTCAATGCAGCGATTGCTGCGAATACTAACTTCTTCATAATAGTTATGTTTTTTAATTGTGAATATAAAATGTTTCTTTTTTATGCTTGTTCGTTTGCGAGTTTTCTTGCTTTGCTCGAAGTCTTGCTTCTAGCGTTGCTCGTTGCTCGTTTGCGAGTTCGCAATCTTATATCACAATCGCCGTGCCAAAAACAGGGGAGTTTTGTTAAGCTTTTGATTATCAAAGCTTTTTTGGTAGTACCAATTTTCGATGGGGTGTGGAATGTGTGGAAATGGTGTGGATATTTTCCACAGAAAGGTGTGGAAAGGAGTGTGGAGTCCTCTGAAGAAACTTGTGGAATCCTCCTTGCAAAAAAATGGAATCGTTGGATAATCCTATCCCTCGATTCCATACTTCTTGATTTTATTGTAGAGCGTCTTTCGGTCGATGGCTAGCAATTGCGCAGCCTTGCTCTTGTTGCCGTTGGCGGCTTTTAGGGCAGCCTCGATGCGCTGTAGCTCGGTTTGCTCGTCGTAGAGGGCGGTGGTCGGCTGTGGCTGAATCTGAGCCATACTCTGCTCTAGTTCCCTTACGCCGATGCAGGAGCCTTGCGCCAGCAGGGTGGCACGCTTCATCACATTGTTCAGCTCTCTCAGGTTGCCAGGCCAGTCGTAGGCGGCTATCCGCTCCTTGGCTTTGCCGTCCAGGCCGTGTACATTGCGGCCCAGCTCCTTGTTGGCGTGCTTGATGAAGAGGTCGGCGAAGAGGAAGAGGTCCGTGCCACGCTCCTTCAGTTGGGGCATATAGATGGTAAACTCGTTGATGCGATGGTAGAGGTCTTCACGGAAATCGCCCTCTGCCACACGCTGGGCGAGGTTCTCGTTGGTGGCGCAAACCAGTCGGATGTCGATGCTAATCTCCTTGTTGCTTCCCAGCGGACGAATCTTGCGTTCCTGCAAGGCACGCAGCAGTTGCACCTGTACCTCGTATTGCAAGTTGCCCATTTCGTCGAGGAAGAGCGTGCCGCCGTTCGCCATCTCGAAAGCTCCCTTCTTGTCTTGGTCGGCACCTGTGAAGGCTCCTTTCGCATGACCGAAGAGCTCGGATGCTGCCACGTCCCTAGGGATGGCTCCGCAGTCGATGGCGAAGAATGGCTTGTCGGCACGAGGGCTGAGCTCGTGGATGCGATGCGCCACATACTCTTTGCCAGTACCGCTGGCTCCGAGGATGAGGACGGACATTGGGGTAGGGGCTACCAAGGAAACAAAGCTGTAAAGCTTTCTTGAAGCCTCGCTCTCGCCTTCGAGATACTTCGGGGCTTCCAAATTCTTAGCCTTGTCCCCTCTATTGGAGGATGCAGTGCCTTGGGCTGTTTGGGCTGCTACGTCTTGTACTGTCGTTCCAGAAGCGGCATTCTTGCCTGTTGCTGCGTCGTTGGCGGCTTTGTTCTTGAGTGCTTCCTTGATTTTCTCCAGGAGAATCTCTGGATGGAAAGGTTTCGCCACGTAGTCGGTGGCACCCGATTTCATGGCGAGCACCACGTTCTGTATCTCGGCGTAGCTGGTCATCACAATGAAAGGCACATTTCTGCCGTGCTTCCTGAGCCATTGCAACAGGAAGATTCCGTCGTGGTCGGGCAGTCGAAGGTCTGACAAAATCAAGTCGAAGTCTCTGTGTGCTTCGCCGCCGACCCCCTCGTTTTCGCATGCTTCGCAAGCTTGCACGGCAGCCTTGACAGTGGTCGCCTTTTCCACCTCGAATCCCTTTTTCCTGAGCCAAGTCTGAATCATGGTTCCAAATGCCAAGTCGTCTTCTACGATCAGAATCTTTTCCATATTGTTACAATCTTTGCCTTTTTATTAAAAGCCTGCCTCATTTTTAGGGGATGAGGCAAGCTTTGGGTTGTATGTTGTCTGAAGTGTTTGTTTCAAATGTTTCATTGTTAGCTCGGAAGAGCTTTTATTTCAGCAAGTCCTTGATGGCCTTGTTGGCTGCGTTGTTCACAGCTTCGTTTGTCTTCTGCTTCGCCTCGTTCACCTTGGATGCAGCCTGCGCTTTGGCTTCGTTTACCTTGGCGTCGTTCTTGGCCTTGGCGGCTTCTGCCTTCGTCTTGGCGTCGCTTACTGCGGCACTAGCCTTGTCGCTAGCTTTCTGCACCTCGCTGTTCACCTTGTTCTCGGCAGCGGTCTTGGCGTTGCTGACAGCTTGGGTGGCGGCGTTCTCAGCTGCTGCCTTCGCCTGCTCGGCTGTCGTGCTGGCAGAGGTAGGGAGGTTTTGCACGCCCTGCACCAGGTTGGCGATGGTGACGTTGCCCTCGGCTACATTCTTCAGCGACTCTGCGTTCTGGTTGACGAAGTTCTTGATGGCAGAGCCATAGGCCTTGGCCTCTTCTAGCTTACCTGCTGCCACGAGGTTCTTGTAGATGGTCTGGAGGTTGGCGAGCGTGGTGATGGTGGCTTGCCCGTCCTTGGCGGCGATGGCCTTCTGTAGCTCGGCGGTCAGGTTGGCTACGGTAGCCTTGCTGTCCTCGCTGAGGGCTGCCTCGTCGACAGATTCTTCTGCGGCTTCGGCTGTGGTGTCTACGTTTTCTGTTGCGGCAGAGTCAGCCTCGCTGGCGTTGCCCTGTGTCTTGTTGCCGCAGCTAGCCAAGGTCAGTGCGATGGCGGCTGCAAAGAGAAATACTTTTTTCATAATTGAAACGATTTATTAGTTCGCTTTGTTTATCTATCTGTTAGTTCTTTAGCTGCAATGCTTTGCAATGCGATTGCAAATATACACTATTTCTGATGTATGGATGAATTTTGTTAAGACTATTTAGGTTAAAAAAAGCGGAAGGAAAACAATGCAAAATTCATTTCCATTCATCAAAAACGTTCATTCTGTAATATTGATAATTCAATCTGTAATCTGTTTATTGGCCATTTCAAGATTTGTTAGTAATTTTGCAGCCGTAATATGAACATAAAATATATGAGAATGAGAAAGAATAAAAGAATACTGACGATGGGATGCGGAATGCTGTTCTCTACGGCATTGTTGGCTGCATCCTCTTCTGCTCAACGTGTCGCCTCCAATCTCTCCGATACGACCCGAGTGCATGGCATTGGCGAGGTGGTGGTGACGGGAAGCAACCAAGCCACTTCTCGCAATCTCTTGCCTTACACCGTGTCGATTATCAATAGCCGGCAACTGGAGGCAACGGGAAAGACGCAGCTCCTCTCCGCCATTTCGGGCGAGGTGCCGAGCCTCTTCGTCTCTCAGCGCAATATCTTCGGATTTGGCGTGAGCAATGGCGGAAGCGGCGGCATCAAGGTGCGTGGAGTGGGAGGCTCGCCTACCAGCGGCATCCTGATGATGGTGGACGGACAGCCGCAGTTTGCTGGCTTGTTTTCGCATCCTGTGGCTGACTTCTACGAGACGGAATACGTAGACCACGTGGAGGTGCTGCGTGGACCAGGTTCCGTGCTCTATGGCTCGAATGCGATGGGTGGAGTCATCAACGTCATCACCAAGCGTCAACGGCAGGACGGCGTGTACACCACGCTCACTTCGCAGTATGGCAGTTACAACACTTGGCAGAGCTCGCTCACCAATATGGTGCACAAGGGCAAGTTCTCGTCGATGGTTTCATTGGGCTATGACCGCACGGACGGCTTGCAAGACCATTTCGACTTCAAGCAGTCGAGTCTCTATGCCAAGGTGGGCTACGACTTTACCCAGAACTGGACTCTTGCAGCCGACTATTCGCTCATGAATTTCATCGGCAACGACCCGATTTGCGCCAAGTTGAAGAATGCTGAATCCAATGACATCTATCACCAGAACATCACGAGAGGAGAGGCTTCCCTTACGTTGAGCAATCATTATGGTGACGGGGCTGCTTACGACGGCTTGGGCTTGGGTACGTCTGCTACCAATGGTGCCGTCCGTATCTACTACAGCTATGGCAACCATTACATCGACGACCCTAACCATTTCCACAGTCTCGACGACCGCTTCGGCATCTTGGCTTATCAGAACTTCAACCCTTGGCAGATGGCGACAGCCACCGTGGGGTTCGACTTCAATACCTATACTGGCAAGATTCCGATGTCGGGTGGTCACGCTTATGGCGACGGGAGCAAACCTGCCCAGATGCAGACCATTTCCCGCAAGAGCATCACGGAGTATTCGCCTTACGTCACCTTGCAGCAGATGCTCTTCGATGGTTTCTTGACCTTGAATGGCGGGGTGAGAATGGCTAACAGCGATAAGTTTGGCAGTCATTGGTTGCCACAGGTGGGCTTTGCCGTCCATCCTGGCGACGACTGGACCTTGAAGGCCTCCCTTGCCAAGGGCTACCGCAACCCGTCGTTTAAGGAAATGTATCTCTATGCGATGGCGAATCCCGACCTCGACCCGGAGAGCATGATGAACTATGAGTTGACCATCGGCAAGCGATTCTCTCGCTATCTTTCGCTCGACGTGACAGGTTACTTCTCGGAGGGCAGCAATCTGATTCAGACGATTGCCGTGTCTAATTCAGAAGGAAGCTCCACGAATCGCAACATGAATACAGGCAGCTTTATTAATAAAGGTATTGAGGTCTCGGCGCAGAGCCATCCGCTCGATGTACTCCAGCTCAGAGCCAGCTACAGCTATCTGTACACCTCGCTCCCAGCCCTTGCCGCAGCCCCCAAGAACCAGTACTTCCTCGGCATCGGTTGGCAAGCCCTTCCTCAACTCTCGGTGGACGCTGAGCTGAAGGGTGTCGGTGGCTTGAATGTGGTGACGCAAGAAAACAACAAGGATGTGGTCAAGGCCAGAGAAAACTACGCCTTGCTCGGTCTTCGCCTGACCTACAAGCCTATTCGCCAGCTCGACCTCTTCGTTCATTTCGATAATCTCACCGATGCGAAGTACCAGATAAACTATGGCTATCAGATGCCTGGCTTCACGGCGATGGGAGGAGTGAAACTGAAATTCTAGAATAATTATAAATAATGTATGATAAAAAGCCTTCGATGCAACTTACATCGAAGGCTTTTTGCGTATCATTAGTTTTTGGGACAATATTTCTTAGATTTTATCCAATGCCTGCTTAATGTCGTCGAGTATGTCCTCTACGTCCTCGATGCCTACGGAGAGGCGAATCAAGTCTGGGGCAACGCCTGCCTCACGAAGTTGCTCGTCGGAGAGCTGGCGATGGGTGTGGCTGGCAGGGTGGAGCACACAGGTACGGGCATCTGCCACGTGGGTTACGATGTTGATCATGTCGAGAGAGTCCATAAACTTGATGGCTGTTTCACGGTCGCCCTTCAGGCCGAAGGCGATGACTCCACAAGAACCGTTAGGCAGGTACTTCTCGGCAAGGATATGGTAAGCATCGTCCTTCAGTCCGCTATAGTGTACCCAAGCCACACGAGGGTCTGCCTGCAAGAATTCTGCCACGGTCTGTGCGTTCTTGCAGTGCTGGGCCATACGGAGATGGAGGGTCTGTAAGCCGATATTGAGCAGGAAAGAGTTCATAGGGGCAGGGATGCTGCCGAGGTCTCGCATCAACTGTGCCACGAGTTTGGTGGTGTAGCCCATCTTGCCGAAGGCCTTCACGTAGGTCAGTCCGTGGTAACTCTCGTCAGGCGTGCAGAGACCAGGGAATTTGTCGGCGTTTGCAAGCCAGTCGAAGTTGCCGCTATCCACTACCACGCCGCCTACTTGGCAAGCCGTTCCGTCCATGTACTTGGTGGTGGAGTGGGTCACGATGTCGGCTCCCCATTCGAATGGGCGGCAGTTGACAGGGGTGGCAAAGGTGTTGTCTACGATGAGAGGCACCCCATTCTTGTGTGCAATGCGAGCGAACTTCTCGATGTCGAGCACGGCGCAACCAGGGTTGCTGATGGTCTCGCCAAACACAGCCTTGGTGTTAGGGCGGAATGCCTTCTGGATTTCTTCCTCGCTGTCGTTAGGGTTGACAAAGGTGCATTCGATGCCGAGCTTCTTCAGGGTGACTCCGAATAGGTTGAAGGTGCCACCATAAATCTCGTTGCTGGTCACGATGTGGTCGCCAGCCTCGCAGATGTTGAACACGGCATAGAAGTTGGCTGCCTGACCGCTGCTGGTCAATACGGCACCTACGCCGCCTTCCAACTGTGCTATCTTCTTAGCCACAGCATCGTTGGTAGGGTTTTGGAGACGAGTGTAGAAGTAGCCTTCCTTCTTCAGGTCGAAGAGCATGGCCATCTCCTCGGAGTTGTCATACTTGAATGTAGTACTCTGTATGATAGGCAATTCGATTGGTTCGCCATTCTTAGGCTCATAGCCTCCCTGTACGCAAATGGAGGCAGTACGTAGTTTCTTTTCCATTTCTTCTATGTTGTTTAATGTTGTTTCTTATAGTGTAATAGGCTTGTACTTATTATTTTGAAATGAACAGTTCGAAATCATCGCAAAACTCGGTCATCTTGTGATAGAGCAGGTTGCAGCCTTCATTCGATAACTCCTTGTCTGGCAATGGACCACTGTTGATGGCAACAGTAAAAATGTTGGCGGCTACTCCGGCACGAACGCCTAGTGGTGCATTCTCCACCACGATGCCCTCCCAAGGCTTCAGGTTGCCAGCCTTCTGCAGTCCCATGAGATAAGGGTCGGGATTAGGCTTGCCACGTTTCACATCGTATGCCGTCACGATATGCGCCTCGTCGAGGAAATCGCCGAAGTCGTTCAGCAATCGCATGATGAGCGGACGCTGACCGCTACCTGTCACCACGCCAATCTGCATTCCTGCATCCTTAATCTTCTGCATAATCTCCTTGACACCAGGGAAAATCTCGGCAGTAGGCATGGAGTGGAAGATTTCTGTCTTCACATCGTACATCTTCTGTGCCTCTTCCAAGGAAATATCAATACCTTTCTGCTTCTTCACCATCACCTGAATGGTGTCGATGCCTCTGGCACCCTCGGTGGCGTAAGCATCAGCGGCAGTCATGTGGATGTCGAACTGCTTCATCGACTCTTGCCATGCTATGGCATGATTGGGCATACTGTCGTACAGTACGCCGTCCATATCAAAAAGAACGGCTTTAGGGGTGAATCCCCCAAAGCCGTGTTCTTTTAAGTATTTAGAAATAGCTTCTTTCATTTGCTATTGTTCTAGTTTATCAATGATAGCGGAGGATTACTTCTCGTTAGCGAGACGCTCCTGGATAGCCTTGCTCTCTGCCTCGTAACCTGGCTTGTTGAGCAATGCGAACATGTTCTTCTTGTAAGCCTCTACTCCTGGCTGGTTGAATGGGTTCACCTCCTCCAAGAGACCGCTGATACCACAAGCCTTCTCGAAGAAGTAGATCAACTGACCGAGATAGTAAGCGTTCAACTCAGGTACGTTCACCAAGATGTTTGGCACGCCACCGTCTACGTGAGCCAAGCGAGTGCCAAGCTCTGCCATCTTGTTGACCTCATCCACACGCTTGCCCTCCAAGAAGTTCAAGCCGTCGAGGTTCTCGTCATCGTGAGGGAAGAGAAGCTTCTCGTTAGGAGTCTCTATGCTGATAACGGTCTCGAAGATGCTGCGCTCGCCCTGCTGAATCCACTGACCCATAGAGTGAAGGTCGGTAGTGAAGTCGCAAGCTGCTGGGAAGATACCCTTCTGGTCCTTACCCTCGCTCTCACCATAGAGCTGCTTCCACCACTCAGCGAAGTAGTGAAGCTTAGGCTGGAAGTTGCAAACAATCTCGATCTTCTTGCCTGCCTGTGTATAGAGAGCCTGACGAGTAGCTGCGTAGATGGCTGCAGGGTTCTCCTCGAAAGCTACGTCCTTGCCGCAAGCCTTCTCCATCTCAGCTGCACCTGCAACGAGCTGCTTTACATCGAAGCCTGCCACTGCGATAGGCAACAAACCTACTGGAGTCAATACAGAGAAACGACCACCCACGTTGTCAGGGATGATGAAGCTCTTGTAACCCTCCTTGTCGGCGCAAGTACGGGCAGCACCCTTCTTGGCGTCGGTTACGGCTACGATAACATCCTTAGCCTCTTCCTTGCCACGCTGATCCTCGCACTGCTTCTTCAAGAGACGGAAAGCGAGAGCGGTCTCGGTAGTGGTACCAGACTTGGAGATATTGATGACACCAAACTTCTTGTCCTTCAAGTAAGATGTCAACTCATAGAGATAATCCTCACCGATGTTGTTACCAGCGAAGAGGATAGTAGGGGTCTTCTTGTCTGCCACGAGCCAAGCGAAAGAGTTGCCCAAGCCTTCGATGACGGCACGAGCACCGAGGTAGCTACCACCGATACCTGCCACTACGACAACCTCACACTTCTCACGCAATGTGTTGGCAACAGCCTGAATCTCGTCCAAGAACTCAGAAGTGATGGAAGATGGCAAATGCAACCATCCCAAGAAATCGTTACCTTCACAAGTGCCGTTCTCAAGAGCTTCCTGAGCGGCCTTCACCTTAGGCTCGTAAGCCTTTACTGCACCCTCTGCGAGGAATGATGCAGCCTTAGTAATGTTTAAGCTGATACTTTTCATTTTTCTTTT
>CAVKXW010000077.1:12013-14712 GCA_963660215.1 Bacteroidaceae bacterium
ATTTCGATTTGCGGACTGATGCGCTCGTACAATATATTATATACGGCATCGAGAATCGGCATGTTGACGTGCATGTGGCGGTTGATTTCCTTCATACACTTCGT
This sequence comes from Bacteroidaceae bacterium, assembly GCA_963660215.1. Lineage (GTDB taxonomy): Bacteria > Bacteroidota > Bacteroidia > Bacteroidales > Bacteroidaceae > Prevotella. Next base: position 12,118 of record CAVKXW010000077.1, read on the forward strand.
ACCGAAATATCCCTCGGCTATCATCTCCATCTCTATCTGCGCACTCTTCACGCTGTAGCCCTTGCCTATCATCGTACCGAAGGTGCGGTTGCGGGAGAAGTTGCTATAGCCTGTTACGAGCAAGTCGCCCAGATACACCGAGTCGTACATGCTGCGCTCGATAGGGTGGACGGTATTCAAGAAACGGTACATTTCCTGCACGGCGTTCGATATGAGCACCGCCTGGAAATTGTCGCCATACTTCAATCCGCCACAGATACCTGCGGCAATGGCATATACGTTCTTCAAGACCGAAGAGTACTCGATGCCGATGACATCGCTGGAAGTCTTGGTCTTGATGTATTCGCTTGCCAAGCAGTCGTTGGCGAAAGCACGTGCCTTCTCTGTGTCGGAGCATCCCACGGTGAGGTAGCTTAGTCGCTCCAAGGCAACCTCCTCGGCATGTGAAGGACCGCCGATGCAAGCCAAGTTCTCGTAAGGCACGTCATACACCTGGTGGAAGTACTCGGAGCAAACCAGGTTCTCGTCTGGCACGATACCCTTGATGGCTGTGATGATGAACTTATTGCTAATGCGAGTTTTGAGCTTTTTGAGATGATTCTTCAGGTAAGGCGATGGGGTGACGAACACGAGCGTATCATAGTTCTCCACAATCTTGTTGATGTCGGAAGAGAAGAAAATCTCGTCGACATTGAATCGTGCAGACATCAGATAGGCAGGGTTGTGCCCCATGCGCTTGAAGTCCTCGATGCGGTCGTCGCGACGCATATACCAGCCTATGTGGTGAGTATGGCCCACCACAATCTTGGCTATTGCCGTAGCCCAGCTACCGCCGCCAATTATCGCTATTTTACCGCAGTTGAACACCTTATTATATAATGTTAAGTGTTAAATGTTAAATGTTAAGTTGGGCGTGCGCCCTTGTATGTTTGATGTTAAGTGTCGAATGCTAATGGCTTTGAGGCTGAAGTTTCTTTGTTATGGATGTGAGGAGACTTGCCAACTCTTTTGAGTCATTATATATAGATAGGTATAGCTTTTCATCTAAGTAGTTAGTTCGATGCAAAAGCCTTATCCAATATTGAGTCTCTTTACATTCTTTTAAAGAAATATAGACCTTTGAGGCAAAGTCTGCTTTACTGATGGCAGACTGAGCCTCTGAAAGGTTAGCTCCAATACTAGTGCCACAACGAAGTAGTTGCTTACTCATCACATACTCTTTTTGTTCAGAGCATAACCATTTGTAAAGATTGACAATGCGTACCGCAAAGTCCATACTCTTGTTCATGAGTAATTCGCCCGCTTCGCTCATAATTTAACATTTAACACTTAACATTTAACATTGAGAAGTTCAAGCTTGACTACGCTCGATCCAAGATTGGATGCAATCCAAGCTTGGACGTTCGTAGCCGAGCTTGTACTTCTTGTTGATTTCACCAATCTTCTGCTGCAAGCCCTGTGCTTTCTCGTCCTTGATGTCGTTGATGAGGTTGAATCCAGCCTTACGGAGCACGTAAGCCCAGTCCTCTGGCACGCCAATCTCAGCCCACTCCTTGATGCTGCTCTGAGGCATCTTCTTCTCAGGCTTCATCTGAGGGAAGAGCAGTACTTCCTGGATGAAGGTCTTGCCAGTCATGAGCATAACCAAGCGGTCGATACCGATACCGATACCTGATGTTGGAGGCATACCGTACTGGAGGGCACGGAGGAAGTCTTGGTCGATGATCATAGCCTCGTCGTCGCCCTTGTCGGCAAGCTTCATCTGGTCGATGAAACGCTCTTCCTGGTCGATAGGGTCGTTGAGCTCGGAGTAAGCGTTGGCAAGCTCCTTGCCGTTTACCATCAACTCGAAACGCTCGGTCAAGCCTGGCTTAGAACGGTGCATCTTGGTCAATGGAGACATCTCCACAGGATAGTCGGTGATGAAGGTTGGCTGGATGAAGGTACCCTCGCAGAACTCACCGAAGAGTTCGTCGATGAGCTTGCCCTTGCCCATGCTCTCATCTACGTCCATGCCCTTCTCTTTGCAGAATGCACGGATTTCTTCCTCAGTCTTGCCGTTGCAGTCGAAGCCAGTCTTCTCCTTGATGGCATCGAGGATAGGGAGGCGGCGATATGGTGCCTTGAAGCTCACCATGTTGCCATCAATCTCACGCTCAGGCTTACCGTTTACGGCGATACAGATGGTCTCCAAGAGTTTCTCGGTAAACTCCATCATCCAGTTGTAGTCCTTGTACTGCACGTAAAGCTCCATGCAGGTGAACTCAGGGTTGTGGGTACGGTCCATACCCTCGTTGCGGAAGTTCTTGCCAATCTCATAGACACCCTCGAAACCACCCACGATGAGTCGCTTCAAGTAAAGCTCAGTGGCGATACGCATATACATATCCTGGTCGAGCGCATTGAAGTGAGTGATGAATGGACGAGCCGATGCACCACCTGCGATGCTCTGCAGGGTAGGAGTCTCTACCTCTGTGTAGCCAGCACCATCGAGTACACTACGGAGTGTACGGAGAACGGTGGCACGCTGAAGGAAGGTATCCTTCACGCCATCGTTGACGATGAGGTCAACGTAACGCTGACGATAACGCAACT
>CAVKXW010000078.1:0-14433 GCA_963660215.1 Bacteroidaceae bacterium
GATCAGTTCCGTGCTGACATGGAAGGTGCTCAGGTAGAGATGACTCTTGAACGTAAGGGAGATGAAATTTACCTGACAGCCGTTGCTACAGCTAAGAATGGCACTGTTTATAAAGAGATGTATCATCAGACTATCGGTCAGGATGTGGTTCGTGCCTTCTTGATTGTTGATGGTTCTTACCTCAAGATGGATGCCAATGCTTGCAGCATCTCAGAGCCTGCTAATGTTGAAACCTCTGAAATTGGTACTTCTGATTGTTCTGCTGGTTGGTGGACAACTTTCTCTGATTATTTCCAAATTCCTGCAGGTAAAACATTGAACCTTGCTTTTGAGAATCATACTTCAGGTGGTGGCAACTGGAACAACTGGAACTTATGTGTTGCAACAGATGACGAACGTGGTGGTGGCAATTATGCCGAGCATTTCGTAATGCGTAGCGACCTTTATGGTTGGGGTGGCGCAGCTTCAACTTATAATGCTGCCAACATTACCAATGAAGGTTATGGCGACTGGGATCAGTTCCGTGCAGACATGGAAGGTGCAAAGGTTAACATTCAGTTGCAGCGCCAAGGCGAGGAAATCTATATGACCGCTGTGGCAACAGCACAGAATGGTACGGTATACAAGGAAATGTATCATCAGACCATTGGTACAGATTTGGTTCGTGCCTTCTTAATTGTTGATGGTTCTTATCTCAAGATGGATACCAACAACTGTTACTTGGCTACTCCTATTTATGAATAGGTAATGCTTAAATAATAACCAAAACAGAATAAACAATGAACAATAACATATTGCATAAGTTATTCTTGACCCTAACACTGGTGCTCCTTACTTTGGGAGCATCAGCACAGGTTTCCGTTTCCGGTAATGTGCAAGACGAGAGCGGTGAGCCTATCATCGGTGCTACTGTCATGGAAGCCCTGACAACCAATGGCGTTGTCACCGACTTCGATGGTAACTTCAAGATTCAGGTCAAGAACGAGAACGCTACTTTGAAGATTTCCTATATCGGTATGGTCGCTCAGAGCATCCGTGTAGGCGGTCAGCGCAACATCAAGGTGGTTCTCAAGGACGAGAGTCAGAAAATCAATGAGGTCGTAGTCGTAGGTTACGGTCATCAGAAGAAGGAGAGTGTCGTAGGTGCTATCTCTCAGGTTAGCTCAGACGACCTCTTGAATACTCCTACAGCCAACGTTACCCAGGCTATCGCGGGTAAGATTCCTGGCGTTGTGACAACACAGGTGTCTGGTGCCCCTGGTGCCGATGACGCTACTATCAATATTCGTGGACGTGCTACCTTCGCAGGCGACGGTGCCCCATTGGTGATGGTGGATGGTGTGGAGCGTGCTTTCTCTCAGGTTGCTCCAGATGACATCGAGAGTATCTCTGTGTTGAAGGATGCCTCTGCCACAGCCGTTTACGGTGTGCGTGGTGCGAATGGTGTCATCCTCGTTACCACCAAGCGTGGTAAGGACATGAAGCCAGAGGTTAGCCTCACTAGCAACTTCATGTGGGGTACTCCTACACGTAAGCCTCACTATTTGAACTCTTATGACTCTGTAACTCTCTTGGAGGAGGCTTTGAGCAACGATGGTCTGCCATCACAATACTCTGCCGCCGACATCGAGATGTATCGCAAGAGCTGCGCAGGCGAATTGAGCGGTGCGGATGCTCTTCTCTATCCTAATGTAGATTGGTATGACGAGGTGCTCAACAACTGGGCTCCATCTCAGCGCTATAATGTAAGTGTACGTGGTGGTACGAAGCGTATGCGCTACTATGTATCTGGTGAAATGTACAATCAGGGCTCTCTCATCAAGAATTTGAGCCAGGATGCATACGGCAACTCTTCTAGCCCAGGCTACAACCGTTACGCATTCCGTGCCAACATGGACTTCTTCCTCTCCAAGGACTTGACTTTCAGCGTAAACTTCGGTACACGTTTCGAGAACCGTCATGGTTCCAACACCAACGAGAGTGCTAGCAGCTACGACATCTTCGCACGCATCAACCACACGCCAGGTTGGATTTTCCCTGTTTCTTATCAGGTACAGAATGGTGAGAGCACCAAGACTCTTTATGGTGGTAGTGCCGTATATCAGGACAACGTCGTGGCTGCCCTTGCCAAGGGTGGATACTACAAGGGTACCAACACCATCAACGAGACCAACTTCATCGCCGACTATAAGATGGACTGGTTGACACCAGGCCTCTCTGTACGTGGTATGGTTTCTTTCGACTATGACTCTTACTATAAGAAGACTTTCGGTGCATCATTCGCAACATACGAGTTGACCGATCGCAACAACTATACCAGCGAGGATGCTTATACTAAGTATAATGTAGATGGAGACTTGGCTTACAGCAAGGGCTCTTCTACCACATACAAGCTCTACATGGAAGGTCAGGTCAACTATGCCCGAAAGTTTGGCAAGAACGATGTGACAGGTATGGTACTCTACAACCAGAACGACTATCGTTACAACTCAGACTTAGCCAAGCGTTACCAAGGTCTCGTAGGTCGTGTTACCTACGGCTATGACGATAAGTATCTCGCCGAGGTCAATGTTGGTTACAATGGTTCTGAGAACTTCATGAAGGGCAAGCGCTTCGGTTTCTTCCCTGCATTCTCTCTCGGTTGGCGTGTAACTCAGGAGGAGTTTATGAAGCCAACAGAAAACTGGTTGAACGACTTGAAGATTCGTGCATCTTACGGTGAGGTCGGTAACGACGTATATACCGTAAATGGCTCTGCTCAGCGCTTCCTCTATGAGGAGAAGTGGAATCAGATTTCCAATGATTACTATTTTGGTAATACAGGTAAGACTGGTATCTATGAGAGCCAGTATCCTAACTATGGTGTGACATGGGAGCGTGCCAAGAAGTTCAACGTAGGTTTGGAGTTTGGCTTGTTCAACGGTATGTTGACTGGTAACTTCGACTACTTCATAGAGAATCGTAACGACATCTTGACCGAATATTTGAGCCGTCCACAGTGGGTAGGTGTAACCATGGCTGCCGGTAACCTCGGTAAGACCCAGAACAAGGGTTATGAGTTGGAGCTTCATCACTTCAACCACATCGGCAAGGACTTCACCTACAATTTAGGCTTGACCTTCTCTCATGCTGCCAACAAAATCAAGAACATGGACGAGGCAGCTTACAAGACAGCTTACCGCAAGCGTGAGGGACACCCTATCAACCAGTACTTCGGTTTGGTGTGCGAGGGCTTCGTTACACAGGCAGACCTCGACGATCCTAACTTCCCTGTTTCTACATACGGTACAGTGAAGGTTGGTGATTTGAAATATAAGGATATGAACGGCGATGGCTTCATCGACGACCGTGACGAGACATTCATCGGTTACAGTGATATTCCTGAGAATACATACGCCTTTACTTTGGGCGCCAACTACAAGGGCATCGGATTCGAGGTGATGTTCCAGGGCGTAGACCACGTATCTCGTTACTACGACAGCGATGCGATGTTCGCCTTCCAGAACAATGGTAAGGTGAAGGACATTCACTTGCAGCGTTGGAATCCTAACGTAAGCGAGAGCGAGAACTTGGCAAACGCTAAGTATCCATTGCTCCACTACGGTAGCAACGGCGACCACAACCAGCGTCAGAACTCATTCTTCCTAAAGAACGGTGCGTTCGTTCGCTTGAAGAACATCGAGTTGAGCTACACATTCCCTAAGGAAATCATCAAGCACGTAGGCATGAGCAACGCTCGCTTCTATATCAATGCCAACAACTTGTTCACATGGGATCATCTCGACGACTTGGTTGACCCAGAGAGCAACGGTTCAAACCGTTACCCACTCTTGAAGACCGTCAACGTAGGTTTCAATGTAGTATTCTAATTCAAGAACATTCAAAACGATTAGAAAAATGAAGAAATACAGTATATTTGCTTTGGCACTCGCTATGGGAGCGATGACGCTCACCTCTTGCGAGGATGCCTTTGGCAATTTCCTCGATAAGCAGCCAAGTAACGAGCTGACCAAGGCTGAGGTACTCGGTGACTTTACTCTCTTGGAGCAAAATCACAACGATACCTACAACTTCTTGTTGAATGGTGCCAACCGTATCAACAACTCATGGCTCGACGCTGCTACCGACTTGGCTGAGTCAAGTATCGGTACTTCTGGTACTCGTACCACATTCAACATTGGTAATTATTATGGCTCTGGTGCGGCTGCCGAGCTTACCTCTCCTTGGGAGAGTCGCTATCGTGGCATTCGCAAGTGCAACATCACTATCAATACCTTGGAGGCTGATACAGAGAACAAGCTTCGCCCTGCCGACAAGAGCGAGGACATCTATAATGCACAGAAAGCAAACTTCATTTCCGAGGCTCGCTTCCTCCGTGCTTACTTCTACTGGGAATTGTTCCTCCGCTATGGTCCTGTGCCATTGGTAACAACAGAGCTCGACCCTAACGGCGATCTCATGACAGGTTACACCGAGCGCCCAGACCTCAAGACCTTCATGGATTATCTCTTCAAGGAGGTAAAGGAGTGCGAGGCTGGTCTGAAGACATACGCAGAGACCAATGATGCTACCTATGCTGGCGAGGTGAACCAACCAACAGCGCGTGCCCTCTATGTTCGCATGATGCTCTATATGGCAAGTCCTCGTTTCTCTGCCCAGAGCGGCATCACTTGGCAACAGGCTGCTGATGCAGCAAAGGGATTCATTGCTGATTTTGGTGATAACTACAAGTTGGAGACTCGTACCAATGGTGGTGTTTCTGCCTACAACAACGCATGGCTTCTCACCACTTATACCGACCAGAACCCAGAGGTCATCTTCTTCCGCAACGACCCAGCCATCGGATGGAGCGCAATCTCTACAGATACTCCTGTAGGCGAAGGTGGTCAGGGCGGTCTTTGCCCAAGCCAGAATCTCGTCGATATGTATGATATGGCTGACGGATCAGCTCCGTTTGCCCAGTATGATGCGACAGGTGCGCCAGTGTATGTGAATGGCAAGCCTACCATCAATGCTGCTAGTGGCTACACCGACCAAAGTATGTGGCAGAACCGTGACCCTCGTCTCGCTTCTACCATCCTCTATCAGGGTGTGGAGTGGGGACAGGCTACCAACACCAAGACAAATATCATTGATGTCATCTATGGTCATCGTGACAACCCTGTAGGCAACCAGAATGTAACCCCAACAGGTTACTATGTGCGCAAGTATATCCCTGAGACTATCTTGAGCAGCAACCACGGTGGTACAGCCAAGCGCCTCTGGAAGATTTTCACTTATAGTGAGATCCTCTTGAACTATGCCGAGGCATTGAACGAGGCTGACTATGCGGGCAACAAGGCTCAGGTTTGCAACTTGCTCGACCAGATTCGTCATCGTGGCGGTATCACAGGCAATGTGGCTGACCGTACAGATTTAAATTCTCAGGCTGCCATGCGCAACTTCATCCACAAGGAGCGCACCATCGAGCTTGCCTTCGAGGAGCACCGTTGGTGGGACGTTCGTCGTTGGAATGTTGCAGGCGACGCTCTCGGTCGTGACATCTATGGTATCAATGTGGCTGAGGACGGTACCATCACTCGTAAGATTGCACAGACTCGTAAATGGCAAGACAGATTCTATCTCTATCCAATCCCAGAGGCTGAGATTTGGAAGATAGGTCAGGACTTCCAGAACGATGGTTGGAAAGAATAACTCTTTTAATGTATAGAACAGTATGAATAATATTCAGAACATATATAATAAGGTGTCAGCATCAGGCCGAATCCTGATGGTGAGCGCACTTCTCTGTGCAGCAAGTTCTTCTTTCGCACAGGAGCAAGTGCTCAAAGGACGCATTGTCAACAGCCAGGGCGACCCAATCCCTGGGGCTGTTGTCAACGTAGCAGAGGAAAGCCGCATCGCCTTGACCGACAAGGATGGTTACTTCACACTGAAGAAGGTTACTCCTAGCGACGAAATCTGCGTGTCAAGCATTGGTTATAAGAATGCACAGGAGAAGGTGACCACCTTTGATGGCACTTATGTCATCAAGATGGAGGATGATGTCGATGAGTACGAGCACATGGCTCCTGTTCCATTCGGCGAGCAGAAGAAAAAGATATTGACAGATTCTCGTTCGGTTGTTAGTGGTGAGGAGCTTCAGAAGCACCCTGTCACCATCCTTCAGAATGCCTTCACCTCTACACTCAACGGTGTGGAGACATACGAGTGGTCTTCTGAGCCAGGATGGTCGGAGAGCTTCCTCTTCGTTCGAGGTATCCGTACCACCAATCAGAGTGCCCGTTCTCCATTGATTATCGTAGACAATGTGGAACGTGACCTCTCCTTCCTCGATGCCTTCCCTATCGAGAGCATCACCGTACTGAAGGATGCTGCCGCTACTGCCATTTATGGTATGCGTGGTGCCAACGGTGTCATCATGGTGACCACCAAGCGTGGTACTGCTGGTAAGACCAAGGTAGACTTCACACAGGAAATCGGTTTCCAGACACTCGCCAACAACATGGAGGTGCAGAACTCCTATAACATGGCGATGACCCGCAACCAGGTGCGTTACCTGAGCGGCATGGACCCAATGTACTCTCAAGAGCAGCTTGACAACTACAAGTATGTTTGCGATGGCGGTACATTCGCCGATGACGATATTCGCAAGTACCAGTATTTCAATACTTCTTGGGCAGACCAGCTCTATCGTAGCTCTGCGCCACAGTATCGCACCAACTTGCAGTTGAGCGGTGGTAACCAGCGTGCTCGCTACTACGTGAGCTTCTCTTACTTGCGCCAGGAGGGTATGTGGAACACCGAGGGTACAGAGATGAACGACAACTTCAGTACACAGCACGTGTTGAACCGTTGGAACCTCCGTTCCAACATCGACATCGATGTTTCCAAGTACTTGAACGTGTCTGTAGACTTGGGTGGACGTATCGACAACATCAAGCAGCCTACCGAGGGTGTGTTCAACCTCGTGACCTTTGGTGTAATCGAGGCTAACCCAATGGCTCCTACACACAACCCTGACGGTAGTATCTACTCTTCATCCACAGCCAACAACCCAATACGCTATTTGGGTGGTTCTGGTTTGGAGAAGAACCGTCGTCGTAACTTGTACTCTACCGTTAACGCCAAGTACGACTTGAGTCCTGTGTTGAAAGGCTTGGGCTTGTTCGGTACCATCAGTTTCGACGCTTACGAGACCTTCCAGGCAACACAAAGCCACCAGATTAACTCTTGGAACTACGATTACGACAACCTCAAGGTGACTGACGTGAAGGACTTCACCTATACGCGTTATACCACTTATTCAGCGTTGAGCAATCCATCTGCCAACCAGCGTGAGTACTACTATAACTTCAATATGTATTGTGGCGTAAGCTATAAGAACAGCTTCGGCAAGCACAATGTCGATGCCAAGGCATTCGCTCGTTACTATCGCAACGAAATCTCAGGCAGCGAGTCTGCCAACCGTTACTTGGCTTACAACTTGGCTGCTACTTACGACTATGCCAACAAGTATATCGCATCGTTCAACCTCTCTCGCATGGGAAGCGATAACTTCTCGCCAGACGAACGATGGGGCACATTCTGGGGCGCATCCGCAGGATGGGTGATGTCTGAGGAGTCTTGGATGAAGAAGCTCGGTTTCGTAGACCTCTTGAAGCTTCGTGCTTCATACGGTACTGCTGGTCAGTCTACCACAGGTGCAGGTCGTTATCCATACCAGAGCATCTATGGATCAGCCACAGGTTATGGCTTCGGTTACAACGCTACATGGATCAATGGTTATGCCGAGAGTAAGACAGGTAATGCCAACAGCAAGTGGGAAATCTCAAAGATGGTTAACTTGGGTGTAGACTGGAGCCTCTGGAACAAGAAACTCTATGGTAGCTTCGACATCTTCAAGGAGTGGCGTTCCAATATCTTGGTATCTCGTTCTACCATTCCTGAGACCGTACTTGGTGTGCCTGTGGCACAGGATTCATACGGTAAGGTGGAGAGCCATGGATATGAGCTCGTGCTCGGTCATCGTGGCAACATCGGTAAGGACTTCAAGTACTTCATCGAGGGTCAGCTCACCTTCAATACCAACAAGATTACCGACATCGACGAAACAGAGCCAGATGTAGAGTGGCAGCGCAAGGCTGGTCATAGAATCTATGACAATACCTCTGTAGCCGAACTCTATGAGCAGAGCCAGACGGGTACCAACCGTGTGGGTGGATGGAACATCTACAAGTTCGACCAGTGGGCTTCTGACCCTAACTTGATTGCTACCTCACAGCAGGATGCCATCGACCATCCAGAGAAGTATCCTTACAACAGTTTCTCTAATGGCGCACAGCAGTTGGGTACAGCCGTGTTCAAGGATATCAATGGCGACCGTGTTATCGACTCTAAGGATATGGTACCAGATTCATATACCATCATCCCTGAGATGATACCTACTTTCAACTTCGGTTTCGAGTACAAGGGATTCGATGCTCGCATGATTGTGAATGCTTACCTCCGTCGCTCAGTATTCCTCTCACCAGCTATCAGCTACAGTGGTTGGAGTAATATGGGTACTCACGAGGTTACCAAGGCTTGGGGTTACTATACCGACGACCCTTCAGACCCTCGCAACGTGAATGCAGTTTATCCACGTCCTGTATACAACGGATTCGACGCAGTAGACTCTGACCGTGCCACAGGTTCATACCAGAACGACATCTGGGTACGCAACGGTAACTTCTGGTCTATCCGTAACATCGAGGTAGGATACTCTTTGCCATCTAAGTTGATTTCTAAGTTGTGGATGACCAAGTGCCGTGTTTACTTCAGCGCTTACAACATCGCAACCTTTAGCAGTCTGCCAGATGACGTAGACCCAGAGAAGCCAATGAGCTACTGCTGGTGGTATCCAAAGACCAAGTCATTCACATTTGGTATCAATATTGGTTTCTAATCAATTATAGCATTAAAGAATCATGAAAAAGATTTTATTAGCAAATATATCGTTGGCGATGTTGGCTGTGGGAGGTATGACCTCCTGCAGCGACATCCTCGACAAGGAAGTCGACTTGACTTATACTGATGAGAACATCTACAGCAACTACGACCGTACACGTGGTGTGTTGGCGAATGCTTACACCTACCTGCCAGATGCCTTTCAGGGCTATACCGACGGTCAGTTCCGTGCTGCATCTCGCGACTGTATGACAGACAATGCTCTCTCATACTGGAACGTACACTACTATCACAGCGTGTTGAACGACTCATACGATGCCAAGAACCACTGGTTTGCCACAAACTATTGGACCAATGACTTGAAGGGAATCCGTGTGTGCAACGACTTCATTGAGAAGGCACGTGAGAGCGTGCTCGGTAATGCCGACAAGAGTGGTGATGACAATCACCTCTACGACCGTAATGTGGCTGAGGCTCGTTTTATCCGTGCCATGCTCCATTTCGATATGATTGGTTATTTCGGAGCGGTGCCTATCGAAGACCATGTGTTGGACAACAGCGAGGCTTCCACCATCGGACGAACCTCTGCTGCCGAGGCTTTGCAGTGGGTGGCTGATGAGTGTGATGCCGTGAAGGATGTGCTCCCATTCCGTTATAGCAATGAGAACGAGAACTGGGGACGTGTCAACGGTGCTGCCGCTTACGCCTTGAAGTCAAGAGCATTGCTCTATTTGGCTTCTCCACTCAACAATCCTAGCGGTGACCAATCATTGTGGCAGAAGGCTGCACAGGCTGCGCTCGACTTCATCAACAAGAATGCAAGCAGCAGAAACCCATACAGACTCTATACCACAGATGACAACGACATCAACCAGAACTATTACAAGTGTTTCACCACTACTCCTCACTTGAATCCAGAGTTTATCCTCAGTCGTTCAGAGTGGACAACACGTGAGATTGAGTTGTTCAACACTCCTTGTGGCTTCTCTGGTAACGTGAACTCCACTGGCCGTACCAATCCTACACAGAACTTGGTGGATGCCTACGAGACCAAGAACGGTCTTCCTATCGACCAGGATCCTACTTACAACGACCAGGATCCTTATTCTAACCGTGACCCACGCTTGGAGCAGACCATCTTCCACCAGGGAAGTATCTGGGGCGATAAGACACAGGACGAGGAGCGTGCAGTGGATGTCTCTTTCCCAGACGGTATCGACTATCAGGCTCTTCACGGTGGTACCACAACGGGTTACTACTCCAAGAAGTTCGTCTACAACATGAGCTTCAAGAACCCTACCAACAATGTTCACGCTTGTCCTATCTTCCGCTATGCTGAGATTCTGCTGAATGCGGCAGAGGCTTTGAACGAGGCAGGTCAGACCGACCAGGCTTACCAGTATGTCAATCAGGTTCGCGCCCGTGTAGGTATGCCTGCTTATAAGGGCATGACCAAGGATCAACTTCGTGAGCGCATTCAGAACGAGCGCCGCATCGAGTTGGCGTTCGAGGATCATCGCTTCTTCGACGAGCGTCGTTGGAAACTGTTTGAGGGCAAGAGTGCTGCTTCTGAGAAGAATCAGCCACGCTACAAGCAGGTTTACAACATCTATAGCGTAGTGGTGACTCCAGACGAGAGCCAGGTTTACACTTATCGTCAGGACAATACACACCCTACACGTGCGTTCGCAAGTCCTAAGAACTATTACTTCCCAGTGCCAGACGACACTTACAAGAAGGATCCTAACTTAGGTCAGAACCCAGGTTGGGAACTCTCTGAGGTGAAGAAAGACGAAACCACTGAGGGGGATAGTAATTGATATGCTTAGGATAGTGGCACTCCGATGCCGCTGGCGAGTAATCTTTGTCAATAAAAAAACTATACAAACTTTTAAGGTGAAAGGTCTATGGCGGAAACACCATAGACCTTTCTGGCTTTTAAATGAATAACAATGAGAAAGAGATTATTACCTTTGATGAGTCTAGTAGCGATGGCGGCTATGGCGCAGACCGCAGTAAACGATGATGCCCTTGCAGACGCTTATGTCACGAAGAGCTACGATATGCGCGTGGTTTGTCACGATCCTTCCATCGTGATGGACAATATATCCAATCCAGCCAAGCCTATCTACTATATATATGGCTCCCATTTAGGTAGAGGCAAGACTTATGCCTCTAGCAATTATCAGAATTGGGCAGTTTTTAAGACAGGTGAGGAGAACACAGGCACTAACAATAGCCTCTTTGCCGATGTCGATGGCAAGGCGGCCAACTATAAGGACGCTTACAGTACCCACCTCGTTAAGAAGGTGAAGAACTATAAGGGAGAAGAGGTGAGTTTTGGCAACTTTGATGCCCATGCTTGGCAGTACAAAGGGCTCGTTGATGGTGTGCAGACTTCAGATAATGTACAGGGCATGCAATGGGCACCAGACATCATCTATAACAAGACCATGAAGAAATGGTGCATGTATATGAGTCTAAATGGTGACTATTGGTGCTCCACCATCGTATGTTTCACTTCTGATAGTGCAGAAGGTCCTTGGATTTATCAAGGCCCTGTGATTATGTCTGGCTTCTCGGGGCAGTTTGGTCATAATGGCTATGAAGCAGCCGATGACTGGAAGAATACCGACTTGGCGATTGCTACAGGATGCACTACGCTGCCTGCTCGTTATGCTGTTCCTGCCAGTGATAATTGGGGAAGCTATTGGCCAAACTGTATCGACCCATGTGTTTTCTACGACGAGGAAGACAATCTTTGGATGAGCTATGGCTCTTGGTCGGGAGGTGTCTATATGATTCGTCTGGACAAGGAGAATGGTCTTCGCGACTACACTTATACTTTCCCATATCAGATAAATGGTGCAGATGCTACACCTGGCGCATACAGCCAGGCATGCACGAGCGACCCTTACTTTGGCAAGAAGATAGCTGGTGGCTATTATGTGTCTGGCGAGGCTAGTTATATCCAGAAGGTAGGCAATTACTACTATCTCTTTATGAGTTATGGTGGCTTGACCTCAGCTGGCGGTTATCAGATTCGTGTGTTTCGCTCGGAGAAACCTGACGGTCCTTACAAGGATTGCCTTACCTCTGCGGGCATAGATGCAGTGTATGGCAAGTATATTCTTAACTTTGGAGCCGATGCCAAGCGCGATGAGGGTGTCAAACTCTTTGGCAACTATCAGTGGGAAACTATGCCTACAGCCGAATTGGCACAGGGACACAACTCTGCGATGATAGACGAGAAGGGACGCACCATGTTGGTTTATCACACTCGTTTCAATGATGGCACAGAGGGACATCAGGTTCGTGTGCATCAGCTCTTCTTAAACCAAGATGGCTGGCTTGTAGCATCGCCATACGAGTTTAGCGGTGAGACATATACCGACAATGACATTGCCACCAAGCAGCTTTACGCTGCCGATGAGGTAGCTGGCGACTATCAGCTCATAGCTCATCCTTATCGTCAGAATACCGCTGCCAAGGATTATGAGAAGCCGATTAACATCCACCTCAATGCCGATGGCACTGTAACAGGTGAATATACCGGCAAGTGGGAATTGGTAAGTGGCACAAGCTACATCAACTTGACCCTGAAAGGTGCTGCTACAGCCAATGCAGATGTTACCTTCAAGGGAGTGCTTACCGAGCAGACCATCGACTACACCAACATCAAGTCGCTCTGCTTCACAGCTCTCAGCTCTTCCGACGGATTGGCAACTTCGGGAGGTGCCAGCTTGCAGACACGTGGCTTGAGCATCTGGGGAAGCAAGGCAGATGCCAAGGCTGCCATCAAGTACACACTCGATAAGTTGAGCGTTCCTTTCCATGACGGTGCTACTTTGAATGCCAAGCCTTCATTGCCTATGGCAGGCAAATTGGGCGCAACAATCACTTGGAAGTCGAGCGATGCCTCTGTCATGGCAGATGATGGTACAGTAAAGGGTAAGGGCAAGGTTGTGATGACCATGGCTATCACCAAGGATGGCTATGAGTATACTAAGGACTATAGCCTTACCATCGATGCCGACGCTGAGGAAAGTACTCCTGTGTACTATCCAGAGTCTGCAACGAAGAATATCAGCATGGGATATGATACTAATCTCTCGGCCGATTATGCGTTACAAGCAGGTAAAAAGATAGAGTTCAAGTTCTATAATTATACCGATGTTGATGCTAATCTTAATTATAAGAGCTGGGTATTAGGCGTTTCTAATGTAGCTCATGATGTAGAAGGCTTTACTAGAATGGTCATGCTGCGCAATGATAATTGGGAGAACGTAGCTTGGAACAATGAAGGGTGTGTCAGTGATTTCAACTGGGATACTTTCGTGGTGGATATGAATGGCTCGTTGGTGGATATGATCGTAGAGCTTACTATGGATGGCGTATTTAAGATGACTTCTACAATCACAACAACCTCGAAGAAGGTCTATAACTATTCCTATTCCAAGACTTTTACGGGCAAACCTTCTCAGGTTAATGTGTTCTTTACTGGCGAGAATTCCTACATCGATGGTTCTTCTATATCTACAGGTATCGAAAGTCCTGTTATCATCAAGAAGCAGACTGATGGCAAGTGGTATAATCTTGCAGGTCAGCAGGTAGACAAGAGCTACAAGGGTATCGTTATCGTCAATGGCAAGAAATTTGTAAACAAGTAATTTATGAGAATATCTCAAATACTATTGGGAGCAGCAATGATAGTTGCTGCTCCTACTCTAAAAGCCCAAACGGTCGTCGATACCCCGATGGTGCACGACCCCGTGATGGCTTACGAGAACGGCAAGTACTATCTCTATTGCACAGGTCACGGTATCACGCAGATGACATCCACCGACCGCAAGCATTGGACTATCTCCAAGGAGGGTGTGCTCCCGAATGGGAAGATACCTGCCTGGACGCACGACAGCGTGCCTGGTTTTGAGACCCACATCTGGGCTCCCGATGTCATCAAGTATCGTGGTAAGTGGTACATGGCTTACTCCTGCTCTACCTTTGGCAAGAATACCTCAGCCATCGGACTGCTGAGCAACACCTCTCTATCGAATACCTACGGATGGAAGGACGAGGGATGCCTCGTTGCCTCCAAGGGCGACCGTGACAACTGGAACGCCATCGACCCTAACTTCATCTTGGACGGCAAGGGTAACCCTTGGCTTACCTGGGGCTCCTTCTGGGACGGCATCCAGATGGTACAACTAGACAAAAAGATACTGCATGTGAAGAAGGGGGCGAAGCCTCAGACCATCGCTCGCCGCCATGCTGTGGGCGATACTTCGGCAGAGCCTAACCCAACGAGCAAGTTTGCAGGCACCAATGCCATCGAGGCTCCTTTCATCATGAAGCACGGTGGTTATTACTACCTCTTCGTGAGTTGGGATTACTGTTGCCGAGGCATCAAGAGCAACTATCGTGTTGCCGTGGGCAGAAGCAAGAACGTCTGCGGTCCTTATCTCGACAAGGAGGGCAAGGACA
>CAVKXW010000079.1:0-14210 GCA_963660215.1 Bacteroidaceae bacterium
ATTCATGAAGAGGGCAGCGGCGTATGGTCTCCAAGGTCTGCCGAGATATACCTTGTCTACACCTTCGTCGGCAGTCAAGCGGCATTTGTTGAATACATATCCATATTGCTGACCTGCAGGTGTTGAGGCTGCTGTGATGTAACTGTTGGCTTTGCTGTGAATCTCGCAATTCTCAAACCATGCCATGCCTGGACCGAAGATGAAGTCGGTGGTACCCTCGATGTAGCAGTCGTAGAATGCGCAACGAGTGCCTCCTACGCCTGTATATACCGTGTCTTGGTTGCCAAGGATGCGGCAGTTTTGCACCAAGATATGGTCGCCCTCTGTGTGGAGGGTTACAGCTTGTCCAAGCTTAGCTGCATTGTTCTCGATGGTGATGTCCTTGAGGGTGATGTAGCTGCCCTGTACCTTGAGGGTATAGGTGCGGAATGTGCCCATACCCTTGCCCTTGGCGGCAGCCTCTGAGTCGAGCCCACCGATAGGCATCTTGATGTTGGCGTGGTCATCCCATGTGATGATGGTGTTGTCACGGTCTTCACCGCAGATAGTGATGTGGGTGAGCCAAGAAGGGATGATGAGTTTCTCCTTGTACACACCTTTCTTTACGTAGATTACCTTGGTGTAATCCATGAATGCGCGACATACCTCGATGGCTTCGTCGATGGTGCGGAATTCGCCTGTTCCGTCTCTTGAAACAACGATGGTGTCGGGATTGTCGTACTTGTTGGCTGCCAGCATTGGGAATGCTGACAAGAATAGCAAGAATGCTAAGAATCCTTTTTTCATTTTGTAGTTGTTTTATAGATTAGTTATAAATTCTTTATATATTAAGAGTTAGAAGTGGAAATCCCAACTTCTAACTCTCAATTTCTAATTCCTAATTATTACAGTATTCTCTGTACTTCCTGCAGGTCGTCGATTTTCCTTAGCTGGTCCATAATGACCTTTACGTCTTCGCGGTCATGGATGCGCAACTCTATGGTTCCATCGAAGATGCCCTTGTCGCTGCTGATGGTAAGCTTGTGGATGTTGATGCCGAGCTGGTCGCTGATTACCTTGCTCACATCCAGAAGCATGCCCTTGCGGTCGATGCCCTTGATCTCAATGGTGGCATCGAAGAGCATCTGCTTGTGCATGTCCCATTTGGCATCTACGATGCGATTGCCGAAACTGGATTTTAGTTTGGCAGCCACAGGGCAGGAACGCTTGTGTATCTCGATGCGGTTCTTGTTGTCGATATAGCCCATCACGTCGTCACCAGGAATGGCATGGCAACAACTAGGGAAAATAAACTGGTTGATGTTCTCTTCGGTGAGGATGAGAGGCTTTTTCTTGTTGAAGCCTTTGCCCACGATGAAAAGCTCTTGTGGCTTCACAATGCCCTGTGGCTCTTCCTTTTGCTTGTTCTTGCCAAGGAATGGGATATAGTTGCGCCAACTGCCACCCTGCTTCTGTTGTTTGTTCTTGCCTTCTAGTTCGTCAAAGTCTTTTTCGCCCAGGATGATGCAATGGTCGCCCAAGCTTTGGAAGAAGTTTTCTGGCTTCTGTATATTGTGGAAATCACATAGGCGATCTACCACGGATGTTGTCATCTCGATGCTATTCTTCTTGAGCCATTCCGTGAGAATCTCCTCTCCCTTCTTTTGTACTTCGCGTGAGTCGCGACGCAAGATGGCCAATATCTTGCTCTTTGCCTTGGCTGTGCTTACGAAGTTAATCCACTCTTGGTGTACATGTTGGCTCTTGGATGTAAGAATCTCCACTTGGTCGCCACTTTGTAGCTTATGGCTTAGTGGAACCAACTTATGGTTTACTTTGGCACCGATGCAATGGCTTCCCAAGAATGTGTGTATCTGGAAAGCGAAGTCGAGGGCTGTGCATCCCATCGGCATAGTCTTGATTTCTCCCTTTGGCGTAAAAACAAAGATTTCAGAGGCGTAGAGGTTCAACTTGATGGCATCGAGGAAGTCCATGGCGTCAGGCTGAGGGTCATCCAAAATCTCCTTGATGGTGCTCAGCCAATCGTTGAGCTCATTTTCGTCTTCCGTATATTCACCTTCGTTGCCTTCCTTGTATTTCCAGTGGGCTGCAAAGCCTTTTTCTGCCACTTCGTCCATGCGGTCGGAACGTATCTGCACCTCTATCCATCTACCTTGCTTACTCATCAAGGTGACATGCAGTGCCTGATAGCCGTTGGCCTTAGGATGATTCAGCCAATCGCGCAAACGGTCTGGGTGACTCTTGTATATCTTGCTGATAGCCACGTAGATATTGAAACATTCGTTTACCTCGTTGGCTCTCTCCTTTGGGGTGAAGATGATGCGCACGGCTAGGATGTCGTAAATCTCATCGAAAGAGACGTGCTTGTTTTGCATCTTGTTCCAAATGCTGTATGGACTTTTTACGCGTGCCTTTATCTTGTATTCCACGCCTAGCTTGTCGAGTTCCTCTCGGATAGGTGCGGTGAATTTCTCGAAGAGTATGTCGCGTTGCGCCTCTGTATCTGCAAGCTTGTGCTCTATGTTGGCATACTCTTGAGGATGGTCGTAGCGGAAACTTAGATTTTCTAGTTCCGTCTTAATCTTGTTTAGCCCCAGGCGATTGGCTAGTGGCGCATATATATATAAGGTCTCGCCTGCTATCTTGTATTGCTTGTTGGCTGGTTGCGATGCCAGTGTGCGCATGTTGTGCAAACGGTCGCA
Source organism: Bacteroidaceae bacterium (assembly GCA_963660215.1). GTDB lineage: Bacteria > Bacteroidota > Bacteroidia > Bacteroidales > Bacteroidaceae > Prevotella. The sequence goes on from CAVKXW010000079.1 coordinate 2,703, forward strand.
TATTTTGATGAGTATCACACGGATGTCGTCGCTCATGGTGAGCAACAACTTCTTGAAGTTTTCTGCCTGCGCCGATGCTTTGTCGCCAAAGATTCCACCGCTAATCTTAGTGAGACCATCTACTATTTGCGCTATCTTCGCCCCGAAGATGTTCTCTATATCTTCTACGGTATAGTCGGTATCCTCTACCACATCATGTAGCAAGGCTGCGCAGATGCTGGTAGAGCCTAGTCCCATCTCTTCGCAGGCAATCTGTGCCACGGCAATAGGGTGCATGATATAAGGCTCGCCCGATAGACGACGCACGCCTTTGTGTGCCTGTCGGGCGAAGTTGAACGCCTTGGTTACGATATCTACCTTTTTGCGGTGTCGAGAGCTTAGGTAGGTATCAAGCAGGTGCTGGAAGGCATTGCCTATCAGCTTGTTGTCTGCTTGCTCTCTTTCTAGCTCTTTTAAGTTCTGGTCATCCATAGTAGTTCCCCTCCTATATTCTATAGTTGTTTACTTTACCTTTATCTTCTTGCCAGCACGGATGCTGCTGCCGCTAATCTTGTTGAGTTTGCGCAGTTTGGCTACAGTTGTGCCATTGCGTGCAGCAATCTGCGACAGGGTGTCGCCATTCTTGATGGTGATGCTCTTGCCACCCTTGTCTTTCTTGTTCTTCTTGCCCTTCTTGCTACGAGACGATGAGCTGCGGCTGTTGTTACGTGAAGAACTGCTACTGTGGCGGCTATAGCTGCTGCGTGGGCGGCTGTAGCTAGGTACATCGTCGTTTACGTCTACGAGGGTTCGCTTCAGAAGAAGCTCGTCGGCTCTATATGCGCAAATGCTGTCTTCCTGGTCGATGAAACTACCGATGAGGGTTGCTGGAAGGCGCAATGCCATCGGATGGTTCAGACCGTTGATGATGTCGTGGCGATACTGCGGGTTCAGGTTGCGAAGATGCTCGATGTTGATATTGAGCTTTTGGGCAATCTGTTCCAAATGTATGTCGCGGCTAACCACTACGGTGTCGGTCTTCATCGGCAATTCGCTCACCATCGGACAGATGTTGTGGTCGCAGTAGTAGTTCATGATGTAGTTGGCAGCGATGAACGCTGGAACGTATCCTCGTGTCTCTTTTGGCAAGTATGGGTAGATTTGCCAGTAGTCGGTGCTGCCCTTGGCGCGATGAATCGCCTTGTTGACATTCGTAGGACCACAGTTGTAGGCAGCGATGACGAGGCTCCAGTCGTCGAATATCTTATAGAGGTCGCTCAGGTAGTGGGCTGCAGCCCATGAGGCTTTCATAGGGTCGCGGCGCTCATCGACGAGGGTGTTTACCTCCAGTCCGTAGCGCTTGCCCGTAGGCAACATGAACTGCCATAGTCCTGTGGCTCCTACGCGAGATACTGCCTTTGGATTGAGCGCAGATTCTATCACGGGCAGATATTTCAACTCCAGAGGCAGATTGTATGCTTCAAGAGCCTCTTCGAAAATTGGCATGTAGAAGTTGCTTGCTCCCAACATGAAGCTCACCGAACGGCGTAGTCTGCCACTGTAGCGGTCGATGAATTTCTGTACCACGTCATTGTATGGCATCTCGATGATGGTAGGCATGCGCTTCAGGCGGTCGATGTATACTTCTTTGTCGAAGACTGGGTTTACATCTTTATAGTTGCATGATGTGTCTGCCATCAAATAGGTTTGTGCATTGTAAAGGTGGAGCAAGCTGTCGAGGTTGTCTTCCAAGCCCACAGGTACTTCGATTTCCTCTTCTTTTCCATCTTTGTCGGTCACGGTGATTACATCATCGTCTCCTTCTTCTATTTCGTTTTGGGCTTGTATGCCCTGCATGCCGAGCAGCATCGCTGCTGCTAATATCAATATTTTCTTCATTATGATGTCTTGTTATGATGTCTCTTCTTATTTTGTATACCTTATTTATAATGAGCATTTCTGTTAAAATGTAAGTGCGCAATTTACGCCCAATGCTCCTGAGCGTAGTGGATTGTTTGCCATTTTGCCATTGTTCAACACGGTAGGCTCTATGCGCAAGGTGAGGTCATCGGAGATGTCAAACTCAGAGAGTGATGCGTCTACATAGGCATCAATGACGGAAAATGCGTATATTCCTATCATCACAAATGTACCCATGTCTCTCCAGCGGCGATATTTATCTTTACGCTTGCGGAATATCTCCTTGTAGCGATCGATGTTTGACGCATCGATGGTGGCGCCTAGGTGCAAAAATTGGTTGAAGCTATTTGTGTTGGGATCATCGTCCATGATGTCCATGTAGGCTTGCGAATAGTCGTGGTACATCTGGTTGTTCCAGGTGATGGCATAAGCGCACCCCACGAAGCCTCCATATATGATGGGTAGCTTCCAATATTTGCGGTTGTATATCTGCCCGGCTCCTGGCAGAACCAATGCAAGCCACATGGCGCGTTTGGTTTCAGGATGCCATGTAGCCCAGTTGCGTTTCTTGCGCTCTGGTTGTTGCTTTTCCAACTGCTTGTTCAAGCTGGCTAGCTTCTGGCTGTCGCTGGCTGTCAGCGCTGAGTCGATGGGTGTCTTTACCGAGTCGGCGGATGCTACTGTAGGTACATCTCTCACGTCGGTCTTTTGTCTCGACTTTTGGGCTTGTGCCGTGAACGTAGTGAGCGCTAACAGTGCCGTGATGCAGATCTTTGATATTCTGATTTTCACTTCTATGTCCTTGTTTCTTGAAAACATGTTTCTTTATTCTTGTTTCAGCTTGTCGAACACACTCATGATGTGTTCTAATTCCTCTTCGTTGGCGAATGGAATGCTGATTTTTCCCTTGCCTTTGGCCGAGCACGTAAACTGCACCTTGGTGTTGAGAAACTGTGATAGGCGTGTCTTAAGTTGCGTGAATTCTTCTGGCAACTGTGCCTTGGCAGAGATTGTCTTCTTGCCGCTCTCCACATCTTCGCCACTTTTCAGCTTCTGCACCATTTCTTCTACTTTGCGCACAGAATAGCCGTTCTTTTGTATTTCTTTGAACAGCTTGATTTGCAAAGATGGTGAGTCGAGTGCTAGGAGAGCTCTGCAATGTCCCATGTCAATCTCTTTCTTTTGGAGAGCCATCTGTACCTGCGCAGGCAGTTTGAGGAGTCGGAGATAGTTTGCAATGGCAGCACGACTTTTTCCTACTCGTTCTGATATTTTTTCTTGGGTCATGCCTTCGTTTTCCATCAGGTGCTCATAGGCTAGGGCTATTTCGATGGCATTCAAGTCTTGGCGCTGAATGTTCTCTACCAGTGCCATCTCCATCACATTCTCGTCGCTGATGGTACGGATGTAGGCTGGTATGGCTGTGAGACCTGCTAGCTGGGATGCTCTCCAACGACGCTCGCCAGCGATGATTTGAAATCTGTTTTCTGCCACCTGGCGCAAGGTGATAGGCTGTATGATGCCTATTGCCTTGATGCTTTCGGCAAGTTCGTGTAATGCTTCGTCGTCAAACTCGCGGCGTGGCTGGTTCGGATTAGCCTCTATTTGGTCCAGAGGTATCTCGTTGATGGTGCTGCTACCCTGTGTGCGTATGCCTTCGGTCGAAATGAGGGCGTCAAGGCCTCTGCCGAGGGCATTGCTTTTTGTGCCGTTGTTATATTTCTTGTGTACTGCCATTATTCGTTTTTAATGTTGAATGTTAAGTGTTGAATGTTGAATTCAGTCTTCCTAACTGTTCTTGTTGATGATTTCCTTGGCAAGAGCTAAGTGGTTCTTGGCACCGTTGCTCTCTGCGTCATAAAGGATGACAGGGAGACCGTGACTAGGACTCTCGCTGAGCTTCACGTTGCGTTGGATAACTGTCTTGAACACCAATTCCTGGAAATGGCGTTTCACCTCGTCGTATATCTGGTTGGCTAGGCGCAGACGGCTATCATACATGGTGAGCAAAAATCCTTCTATCTCAAGTCTTGGATTCAATTTGCTCTTGATGATTTTTATGGTGTTGAGCAATTTGCTAATGCCTTCGAGGGCGAAGTATTCGCATTGTACAGGGATAATCACGCTGTCTGCTGCCGTCAAGGAATTTACGGTGATGAGTCCCAGCGATGGAGAACAGTCTATCAAGATGTAGTCATATTCGTCACGGATAGGTTCGAGCAATGTCTTGATCACTCTCTCTCGATTCTTGAGATTGAGCATCTCGATTTCTGCACCTACTAAGTCTATGTGACTTGGGATGATGTCTAGCCCGTCGATGTCGGTGGTGTAGATTGCGTCACGCACATCTGCATGGTCGATGATACATTCGTAGAGTGAGCAATCTACCTCGCTGATGTCCACGCCTAAACCGCTTGAAGCGTTTGCCTGTGGATCGGCGTCGACAACGAGCACAGTTTTCTCTAGCGTAGCAAGTGAAGCTGCCAAATTGATGGTGGTGGTAGTCTTGCCTACGCCGCCTTTCTGATTAGCTAATGCGATGATTTTTCCCATTTTCTTAGTAAATTTTCGGCAAAGATACAAAAATAATGTGAGAAAGGCACGACTTTAAAGGTTTTTTTGTACTTTTGCACCAAAAAGAAAGATATTTTTATGGAAAATAAGAAACCATTAGTGTTAATCTCGAATGATGATGGCTATCATGCCAATGGCATCAAGACTTTGGTGAGCTTTCTGAAAGACTGGTGCGAAGTGCTGGTTTGTGCTCCAGAAAGTGCTCGGTCTGGCTTCTCGTGTGCTTTCTCCGCGGTCAATTCTCTTCGGTTGAAGCGACGTCATAATATGGGGGATGATGTAGAGGTGTGGTCGTGCAATGGAACCCCTGTGGATTGTGTGAAGATAGCCTTGGCGGAACTCCTTGGTGGACGTGTTCCCGATCTCATACTGGGGGGAATCAATCATGGTGACAATTCCAGTGTGAATAATCATTATTCTGGTACGATGGGCGTAGCCAAGGAAGGGTGTATGAAGTATATTCCTAGCATCGCCTTTAGTAGTTGCAATTACGATGAAAATGCAGACTTGACGCCTCTTAGGGATGGCGTGCTGAAGATCGTGAAGATGGTATTGGAAAAGGGGCTGCCTGCTTACACCTGTCTCAATGTCAATTTCCCTGCCCAACCTCCGTTCCGTGGTTTCAAGGCTTGCCGTATGACCCATGGCTCATGGAATAACGAAGTGGACCATCGCACTCATCCTCATGGCTATGACTATTACTGGATGGTGGGCGAGTATCGCAATGATGAGCCTGATGCGGAGGATACGGATCAATGGGCTATAAAACATGGCTATATTGCTATCACGCCAACCCGAATAGATGTTACCGATTATGATTGGTTGAAAAAATGTGAATTATGAAATATTATTTGATAGTAGGTGAGGCCAGTGGAGATTTACATGCTAGTAGATTGATGCGCTCGTTAAAAAAAATAGACGAATTTGCCGAGTTCCGATTCTTTGGCGGCGACTTGATGGCTGCCGAGGGAGGCACTCGTGTTAAACATTATAAGGAGCTGGCTTATATGGGCTTTGTACCTGTGCTGCTCCACCTAGGTACCATTTTTTCGAACATGAAAAAATGCAAGGAAGATATTGTGCGTTGGAAGCCTGATGTCGTTGTCTTGGTAGACTATCCTGGCTTTAATCTCAGTATAGCTAAGTTCTTGAAAAAGAAAACACATATCCCTGTCTACTATTATATTTCTCCTAAGATTTGGGCTTGGAAAGAATGGCGCATCCATAGCATCAAGCGTGATGTCTCGGAACTCTTTTCCATCTTGCCGTTTGAGGTGCCTTTCTTTGAGAAGAAACATCATTATCCCATCCACTATGTGGGTAATCCTACGGCTCAGGAGGTTGGGGAATTCAGAGCTCAATATCACCAATCGTTTGCTGAGTTCTGTATGGAAAATAATCTTGACACTCAACGCCCGATTATCGCCCTGCTGGCTGGCAGCCGATTGCAGGAGATAAAGGATAATTTGCCTGCCATGATAGAGGTGGCTGAGCGATATGAAGACTACCAGCTGGTGTTGGCTGGTGCTCCTAGTATCGAAGACAAGTATTATGAGCGTTTTATTCAGGGGAGTCCTGTAAAAATGGTGCGTAACAAGACTTATCCGTTGTTGGCCCATAGCACAGCCGCATTGGTGACAAGTGGCACTGCTACGTTGGAAACTGCGCTTTTTGATGTGCCACAGGTGGTATGTTATGAGACTCCTTTGCCACGTCTTATCCGTTTTGCATTTCGCCATGTGTTAAGTGTGAGGTATATTTCTCTGGTCAACCTGATTGCTAACAAGGAAATCGTACAAGAAATGTTTGCAGACCGTTTCACGGTGGATGGCATAGCCAACGAATTATACTCCATCCTTCCTGGGCAGGCGGGTAGGGAACGTATGCTTGCCGGCTATGAGGAAGTGCGCCGGCGCTTAGGGGATTTGGTGGCTCCAGACAATGCTGCTACTATCATGTATGATTTATTGGTGAAACGTCGTGAGGAGCTTGTTCGGCAGGCTCGTGCTCGTGCGGAAGCAGAGGCTAAGGCAAAAGCCGAAGCAGCCAAGCTTGCCCGTCAGAAAGCGATAGCCGAGGCTGAGGAAGCTAAGAGAAAGGCCGAGGAGGCTGCCCGTCGTGAAGCCGAGGCAGCACGCAGGGAGGAAGAGGCCGCTCGTGAAGCTGATACTTTCGAGGCTAAGGACCAGGCTTTGCGTGATTATATCGTCGATAATGAGGGACGATTGGAATGATGACTGTGATTGATGGTAAAACATAACCCACCTAAGATATAAAGGGCGTATACCTTTGCATCTTAGGTGGGTATTTTGTAGCTTGTTGTATATAATCGTCTGTTGGGAGATTATTTATTGTACTTGGTCAGTGCTTCTTTCACCATCTTTCCCCATGGCTTGATGAGGTCTGGGGTCCATTTGCCTGTAGCTTTGGCGCGAGGCAGAATCATGGAGCAGGTCTCGTCCTTGTCGCTGACAGACCAGTTTACCCAACTCACCTTGTTCTTCTCCATTACGTCGAGCCATTTCTGGTACTCGTCTGGGGCCAGAGGGCCGTTGCCCGACGCTTCCATACCTGCGCATTCGGAAACGAATACAGGCAAGCCGCTCTTGACGGCAGCTTCTAGTTTGTCGCGTAGATAGTCCTTGTGGGTAGCTGCATAGAAGTGGAGGGTGTACATCACATTGCTCACACCCTCGATAGGGCTCTTCGCCACGAGGTCTATGTCTTGGTCCCAGTGTGGACATCCCATCAAGATGATGTTGTCTGGGTCATATTTTCTGATTTCTTCGATGATGGTCTTGGCGTATGCCTTGAGGTCTTCCCATGAATCCTCTACTGGTTCGTTGTAGAGCTCGTAGAGCACGTTAGGGTACTTGCCGTATTTCTGCGCCATTTTTCCAAAAAAGGCTTTTGCTTCTGCGGTATGCATTTTGTGGGCATGCCAGTCGATGATAACGTAGGTGCCGTTCTTGATGGCTGCGTCTACTACGGTAGTGATGCACTTCAGGGCAAACTCAGGGTTCTCCAGATAGTTGTCTTCTATCTGGATGCCCATGGCTGCTCGGATGATGTTGGCATGCCAGTCTGTGGCGAGCCACTTTACAGCATCCTTGTTGTAGAAGCGAGGCCAGATGTTGTGCCATCCCAGGCTGATGCCTCTCAACACTACAGGGTTGCCACTTTGGTCGCAGAGTTGCGCACCTTTCACTTGCAACTGTCCCCATTGCTTTACTGGGGTGGTTGCGTCCACTTGTGCCATGCAGAGCAAGGCAACGATTAGGGTTAATAGTTTCTTCATTTTTTCTGTTGTTATATGGTTTATGTTTGTTAGCTGGATGCAAAAAAGGATGATAGCCTTCTCTTGTCGTAGAGAAGTACTGTCATCCTTTTATATGTGATTTATTCGAAGAGTTGTAGTGTGTAAAGGTATATCACGGCAGCTGGTATTGCCATCAGCGATGAGTCGAAGCGGTCGAGCATACCACCGTGTCCAGGCAGTAGATTGCCGCTGTCTTTTACGCCAAGGGTGCGTTTGAAGAGACTTTCCACCAGGTCGCCCCAGGTACCGAAGAAGACGACTACCAGTCCGAGGCCCACCCAGCCTGCTATGCTCAGTCGATGCGCTTCGCCGTCGTTGGCGATATAGCCGATGACAAGGGCTGCGATGATGACGAAGATGCCTCCGCCAATGCTCCCCTCCCAACTCTTGCCTGGGCTTACACGTGGAAAGAGCTTGTGCTTGCCAAAGAGTGATCCGCTGCAATAGGCTCCCGTGTCATTAGTCCACAGGAATATAAAAATGCTCAGAGGCAAAAGCGTGTCGAAATGCAACTGTCCGTCGAATGCCGAATGCTCGAATGCCAGGATGTTGATCATCGAGAAAGGCAAGGCGATGTACATCTGCGAGAGCATGGTGTATGCCCAGTCGTTGATGGCATCCTTGTTGCCTGTGTATAGCTCGCTGATAAACAGATAGACTATCGTGAGCAGGTAAGGCACGAAGATTACGAAGTTGGTTGCATATCCAGTGCGGAACGCTGCTACGGCGAGGAAGAAGTATACACCTGCCACGGTGGCGATGAACCGATTGATGGTTACATCCTCTTTCTGGTTGACCAGTCCGCAATATTCCCAGATGCTCAGACCTGTGATGAGGGCGAAGAGGAATACCATGCCATAAGGGTCGAGGAAACAAGACACCATGCAGGCCACGAAGAGTATGCCTGTAATGGTTCTAACTATCAGATTCTTTTGTTTGTCTGTCATGCCTCTTATTTATTTGTCGTTGTTGTTCTCGTTGTCGTTCTCTTCCTTTTGGGAATTTGCCTCATGCTCCTGGATGGCAGCTTGTACCTCTGGTATCTCCTTGACGGCATCGTCGTCTATCTTGGGCTGCTCATCCTCCATGATTTCCTGTGAGCGGCTCAGCCAAGGGCGCTTGCCGAAGATTCGCTCTACGTCCTCAGCCATGATGACCTCTTTCTCTATGAGCAGTTCGGCGAGGGCGTTGTGTCCCTCCTTGTGCTCCATCAGGATGTTCTTGGCACGGGTGTATTGCTCATTCACCATCTTGAGTACTTCCTCGTCTATCTCACGAGCTGTGGTCTCTGAGTATGGGCGTTGGAATGAGTACTCGTTCTGGTTATAGTAGCAGATGTTTGGCAGGGTCTTGCTCATACCGAGGTATGCCACCATGCCGTAGGCACTCTTCGTGGCACGCTCAAGGTCGTTCATCGCACCAGATGAGATATGTCCTGTAAAGAGTTCCTCTGCGGCACGACCGCCCATCAGCGAGCACATCTCGTCGAGCATCTGCTCCTTGGTGGTAATCTGTCGCTCCTCTGGCAGGTACCATGCTGCGCCTAGAGCCTGGCCACGAGGTACGATGGTTACCTTGATGAGAGGGTTGGCGTATTGGCAGAACCAAGAGATGGTGGCATGTCCTGCCTCGTGCAATGCGATGCTTCGCTTCTCATCGGCAGTCATCACCTTGGTCTTCTTCTCCAGTCCGCCCACGATACGGTCTACGGCATCGAGGAAGTCTTGCTTGCAGACCGCCTTCTTGTCATGGCGAGCTGCGATGAGAGCTGCCTCGTTGCATACATTGGCAATATCTGCGCCTGAGAAACCTGGGGTTTGACGAGCCAAAAGATCTATGTCGACGGTGTCGTCTATCTTGATTGGTTTGAGGTGAACTTGGAAGATAGCCTTTCTTTCGTTCAAGCCTGGGAGGTCTACATGGATTTCGCGGTCGAAACGACCTGCGCGTAGCAATGCGCTATCGAGCATGTCCACACGGTTGGTTGCTGCGAGGATGATGACTCCACTGTTGGTGCCGAATCCATCCATCTCGGTGAGGAGGGCGTTCAAGGTGTTTTCTCGCTCGTCGTTGCCACCCATGGCAGGGTTTTTGCTGCGTGCACGTCCCACGGCGTCTATCTCGTCGATGAAGATGATGCAAGGTGCTTTCTCCTTGGCTTGGCGGAAGAGGTCACGCACGCGGGAAGCACCCACGCCGACGAACATCTCCACGAAGTCGGAACCGCTCATCGAGAAGAAAGGCACGGCAGCTTCGCCTGCCACAGCCTTAGCCAAGAGGGTCTTACCAGTTCCTGGAGGACCTACGAGCAATGCGCCCTTAGGTATCTTTCCACCCAAGTCTGTGTATTTTTGTGGATTTTTCAGGAAATCCACAATCTCTTTCACTTCTTGTTTGGCTCCTTCCTGACCAGCGACGTCTTTGAAGGTGATACCGAGGGTGTTTCCTTTTTCATACATCTTTGCCTTGCTCTTGCCTACGCTGAAGATGCCGCCTCCCATGCCGCTTGGCAGACCTCCGCTGAAGCGTCCCGACATCCACATGATGAAGATGAAGAAGAACAATAGTGGGGCAAGATTGATGAGTAGGTTCAGAAGGCCGTTGTCCTTTTGGTTGTCATAACTGAAGGAACGGATCTTGTGCTCCTTTACCATCTCTGTGGCATATCGCTCTACCTCGTCTACAGAACCGAATTGTACTTTAACGTAGGGGTTGGGACCCACATTCTGTGCCGACGTGTTATATACATCGCGAGTATATTTAGGGTTGATGTATATCTTGAGCGTGCTCTCAGTCTTGTTGGCCACCACGCTAAGTACGTAGCCCTTGTCTACATACTGTTTGAACTGGGTGTAGGTCGCTTCTTTGGTAGCGCTGCCCCCCAAGGCGTCTCCTCCGCCGGAGAAGAACAGGGCTATCAAGGAGATGAGTATGATGGTATAAAGCCAATTCATGTTGAATCGTGGCATTTTAGGACCACCATTTCCATGGGGATTGAAATTATTGCTTTTTTCCATTTTTTCTATTGTTGTATAACTTGTTTTTCTTTTGTCAGGATGTGCCTGGCGTTAGTCGATGTTAGGCACGTTGGTGAGCTTGGCGTCCTCCCATAGGTGCTCTAAGTCATAGTAGGCACGTACATCAGGCAAGAAGACGTGAACGAGAACGTCTACGAAATCCATAGCCACCCACTGGTTGTTGCCGAGTCCTGCCACGTTGATAGGTTTCTCTCCGAGACTCTTGCGCACAAGATCGCCCACGGAGCCTGCGATTGCCTCAACCTGTGTCGGGCTTCCTCCCTCACAGATGATGAAGTATTTGGCGATGGTGCCGTCGAGCTCAGTCAAGTCTGCTATTACTATGTTCTGTCCTTTTTTCTCTTGTATACCTTCTTTGATCGTTTCTACGAGTTTTTCTACTGTGTTCATTTATTTTTCTGTTTCTATTTCTAATGATTTTTTAGAATCTTGTTATTAATGTATTTATCACTTGCAAAGGTACATTATTATAATGGAAAAACGGTGCAAATGCCGAAAAAAATGAGTTTTTTTTATTAAATTGCGCTTTTTTTAGAAAAAAATGGCGAAAAATTTTGCGAGTTCAAAAAAAACTAGTACCTTTGCACTCGCAATTATGAAAACGATAATTCAGTTGCTGTGATATTGGGATATGGTGTAATGGTAACACTACAGATTCTGGTCCTGTCATTCCTGGTT
>CAVKXW010000080.1:0-12250 GCA_963660215.1 Bacteroidaceae bacterium
ACAATAGCTAAGAATGGAAATCCACAAGAAAGAGAACTGCTTGGTCCTATTTTTTGTGAGAATAATCCATGGCTAGGAAACGGCTACTATTTTTGGGATGGCTTGTTAAGCAATGCAGAATGGTGGGGTAAAACTCATTATCATAATAGCTATATGATATTTTCAAGTTCTTATGACTTACATTCAGAGGATATGTTTGACTTAGTAGGTAATGTGAAGCATAGAGAACTCTTTCGGCGTTATGCGATGGGGGTTATGAATAAACTTGGGCTAAAGTCAATTAAAGTGGCCTCCGTTTTAGAAGCCATGAAACGTGATGGCCTGATGTCTTTTAAAGCAATCAGGGCTGAAGGAAGAAATACTAAAGGTTCGCAACATGTAAAGTTTGTATTTGATGAGCAAGGTATGTATTATCTGCAGCCTGTTCCTAAGTTCCAGCTTTGCATCATAGACTTCGAGCAGTTTCATATTGCTGATTATAAGTTTTTGAAAGCTAGTGAATAGTATCGAATTTTATGTAAATAGTTTTATTCCCCCACGTACTTCCTGATGGTCTTCAGGAAGGTGTCTCCGTATTTCTTGAGCTTGAACTCGCCGATGCCGCTCACCAGGCTCATGTCCTGCAGGGTGGTAGGCTTCAGGCGCGCCAGCTCGTGCAGGCTCTTGTCCGACATCACGATGTATGGCGGATAGCCCTGCTCGTCGGCAAGATGCTTGCGCACCTTGCGCAGGTGCTCGAAGAGCCCCTTGTCCTCGATGCCCCTGGCTTGCTCCTTGAAGATGACGCGCTCGGCGTGAACCTCAGGTATCGGGCTGGACGATGACTTCGCCCTGCCGCCGCTGCGCTGCTTGCCCATCGCCTGGCTGTCTTCCTCGTTGTATACCAGCGACACGGGGTGCTCGCCCCTGAGTACCTGCCATCCCAGGGGAGTCACCTTCATGGTGTTGCGATTGTTGTAGGCTATCTCGAAGAATCCCATCTGCAGCATCTGCAGCAGATAGGCTTGCCAGTCCTTGGCAGAGGTGTCCCTGCCCACGCCGAAAGTCTTCAGCTCGTTGTAGCGGTTCCTTGCCACCGCTGGCGAGTGCATGCCCCGCAATATCTCGATGCAGGTGCCCACGGGTATCTTCTCCTCCGCCCTCACCACGGCGCTCAGTGCCTTTTGCGCCCTGATGGTGCCGTCGAAGGTGCGCGGCGGATTGCGGCATACGTCGCAGTTGCCGCAGTGGCAGTCGGTGGTCTCGCCGAAGTAGTTCAGCAGGATGCGCCTGCGGCACACCCTCGCCTCGGCGTATTCCTCCATGCGGCGCAGCTTCTCCAGGTTAACCGAGCGCTGTCCGCTCTCCTCGCAGAAGGAGCGCAGGGTGATGATGTCGGCCATCGAGTAGAAGAGCACGGTGTCGGCGGGGGCACCGTCGCGCCCAGCCCTGCCTATCTCCTGGTAGAAGCTCTCGATGCTCTTCGGCATGTTGTAGTGTATCACCCAGCGCACGTTGCCCTTGTCGATGCCCATGCCGAAGGCGATGGTGGCGCAGACCACCTGTATCTGGTCCATCTTGAAACGCTCCTGCACCGAGGCTCTCTCCGTGGCGCCCATGCCGGCGTGATAGGCGGCGGCGTTGACGCCCCGGTCTTGCAGCTCCTGTGCCACCATCTCGGTGTTCTTGCGCGATAGGCAATATACGATGCCCGCCTCCTCGGCATGGTTGGCGATGAAGCCGGTGATATACTTGAGCTTTGCCTTCTTGGTGCTTTCCTGGCGCACGGTGAGCGAGAGGTTGGGGCGGTCGAAGCTGCTCACGAAGGTAGGCCCTTCGAGATGCAACTGGCGTATGATGTCCTGGCGAGTGATCTTGTCGGCGGTGGCGGTGAGCGCCATCACGGGCACGCCGCGGAAACTCTCGTGCAGCAGTCCGAGCTGAGAATACTCGGGGCGGAAGTCGTGCCCCCACTGGCTGATGCAGTGCGCCTCGTCTACAGCAAAGAGCGAGATCTTGATGTTGCTGAACAGGTATGGAATCTCGCTCAGCAGCTTCTCGGGCGACACGTAGAGCAGCTTCAGCTCGCCTGCCTCGCAGCGTCGGCGGATGATGAGCTCGTCGGTGGTGTCGTTGTTGCTGTTCAGTGCCTCGGCGGCTATGCCGTTCGACTTGAGCGCCTCCACCTGGTCGTGCATCAGGCTGATGAGGGGCGAGATCACCACGGCGGTACCCTCCATGGCGAGGGCAGGCACCTGATAGCACAGGCTCTTGCCGCCGCCCGTGGGCATCAGCACCAGGCAGTCGTGCCCCTGCATCACCTCTCGGATGATGGCCTCCTGGTTGGGGCGGAAGGAGTCGTAGCCAAAATATGTCTTTAATATCTCGTTGATTTGCATTTTTTCTGTTCGTTATCCGTGCAAAGATAATAAATAATCTGGATATTCTCGCCCTTTCCCATGCTAAAAGTGAGAAAAAGAAGCAAAAAAGTTGGGATTCTGAAATAAATGTGTTACTTTTGCATCGTAAAAACGAAGACAAATGGCAAAATGTAACGTAAACACCAACGAGCGGTTTGCCGACATCCAGATGCTCCGCTACGAGCTGAAGGGGTTCGACGACCTTTCGTTCCAACAGAAAATGTATATCTATTGCCTGGCGAAGGCCACGCTCATGGGGCGCGACATCACCTTCGACCAGCAAGGCAAGTACAACTTGCGCGTGCGCAAAACCCTGGAGGCCATCTACCGCCACTACGAGGGCAACCGAGAGAGCGCCGACTTCAAGGCGCTAGAGGTGTACCTGAAGCGTGTGTGGTTCGCCAGCGGCATCCATCACCACTATGGATGCGAGAAGTTTGTGCCCGGCTTTTCGGAAGAGGCCTTCTACCAGATGGTGGACGCCATCCCCGAAGAGCTTCTGCCCCTTTCCAAGGGAGAGGGCAGGGAAGACTTGCTCGACATGCTCGTGCCCGTCATCTTCGACCCCGGGGTGATGCCCAAGCGAGTGAACCAGACCGACGGCGAGGACCTGGTGCTCACCTCGGCTTGCAACTTCTACGAGGATGTGACGCAGGCGGAGGTGGAGCGCTTCTATGCCAAGATGAAGGCTGGGGGCGACGAGCAGGCTCCTTCCTATGGACTGAACTCGAAGCTCACCAAGCGCAACGGCGAGCTGGTGGAGCTGAGATGGACCGAGGACGGACTCTACGGGGCCGCCATCAGGGAAATCGTGGCATGGCTGCTCAGGGCGCAGAAATACGCCGAGAACGAGAGCCAGAAGCACATCATCGACCTGTTGGTGAAATACTATCGCACGGGCGACCTCGCCGACTTCGACAAGTATAGCATCGCCTGGGTGGGCCAGCAGGAGGGCATGGTCGACTTCATCAATGGCTTCATCGAGGTATACGGCGACCCGCTCGGGCTGAAAGGCACCTGGGAGGGCATCGTGGAATACAAGGACCTGGAGGCCACCAAGCGCACCCAGACCATCAGCCGGAACGCACAGTGGTTCGAAGACCACTCGCCCGTGGACCCACGCTTCCGCAAGCCGGAGGTGAGGGGAGTCACGGCACATGTCATCTGTGCGGCGATGCTCGGCGGCGAGGAATACCCTGCCTCCGCCATCGGTATCAACCTGCCAAACGCCAACTGGATACGCCAGGAGTATGGCTCGAAGAGCGTCACCATCGGCAACCTGACCGATGCCTACAACAAGGCAGCGCAGGGCAACGGATTCCGCGACGAGTTTGTCGTAGACCAGGCGACCGTAGACCTTGTCAATCAGTATGGCGACATCACCGACGACCTGCATACCGACCTGCACGAATGCCTGGGGCATGGCAGCGGCCAGCTCCTGCCTGGCACCGACCCAGATGCCCTGAAGGCATACGGCAACACCATCGAGGAGGCGCGCGCCGACCTGTTCGGGCTCTATTACGTGGCAGACCACAAGCTCGTGGAGCTAGGCCTGACCCCTAACGACGATGCCTACAAGGCGCAATATTATACCTATCTGATGAATGGCTTGCTGACCCAGACCATCCGCATCAAGGAGGGCGACAAGATAGAGGAGGCGCACATGCGCAACCGTGCCCTCATCGCCTGGTGGACCCTGGAGCATGCCGAGGGAGCCGTGGAGCTGGTCAGGGAAAACGGCAAGACCTATGTCAAGGTGAACGACTACGAGAGGCTGCGCCATCTCTTCGGCGACCTCCTGGCGGAAATACAGCGCATCAAGAGCGAAGGCGACTACGAGGCTGCCAGAGCATTGGTGGAGAAGTATGCCGTGAGCATCGACCCCGACCTGCACCATGAGATCCTGGAAAGATACCAGAAGCTCGACCTCGCGCCATACAAGGGGTTCATCAACCCAAGGATGAGCCTGGTGCGCGACGAGGATGGCAATCCTACCGACGTGCAGCTCGACTACGAGGAGAGCTACACCGACCAGATGCTGCGCTATTCAGACGAGTATGCAACCCTTTAACCGAAAAAAACAGAGGAAAGATGGTAGACAACAAGAACGAGGAATTTCCGATAGTGGACGAGATGGGCAACATCCTGGGTGCCGTAACCCGAGGTCATGCCCATGACGGCAGCAAGATTCTGCATCCCGTGGTCCACCTGCATGTGTTCAACAGCCAAGGCGAGCTCTATCTCCAGCATCGCCCGGCATGGAAGGACATCCAGCCCGACAAGTGGGACACGGCTTGCGGAGGCCATGTAGACCTGGGCGAGAGCGTAGAGCAAGCCTTGCATCGCGAGGTCAGGGAGGAGCTGGGCATCACCGACTTCCAGCCCGAGAGCCTGGGGCATTACGTCTTCGAGAGCCAGCGAGAGAAGGAGCTGGTGTATGTGCACCGCTGCGTGTATGACGGCGAGGTGAGGCCGAGCGAAGAGGAGCTGGCTGGCGGCAGGTTCTGGTCGCCGTCGGAAATCAAGGAGAATATCGGCAAGGGCGTTTTTACGCCTAATTTCGAAAACGAATACCAGAAGTTCTTCTAGCTGTATCTCTCGCAGATTTTAAATACAATGTTGCTTATAAAGTTATCTCTCGCAGATTTCGCAGATTACGCAGATTTTTAGAAACATATAGAATGAAAGTTTAATCTGCGAAATCTGCGAAATCTGCGAGAGATATTCTTAATTTATAAATCCGCGAGAGATATTATATCTGCGAGAGGCATTATATCTCGAAGATGCCCTTCAAGGCACCTCTCGCTATATTCTCGAAGTCCTTGCCGAAGTCGCAGAAGCGCATCACGGCATTGGCGGCGGCATGCTTCACACCCATGTTGTCGCCTTGGAGCGCCGTGGCGGCTTGGTCTAGAAACTCGTTGATGCCTCGCTCGTTGGGCTCCTGCCCGTTGGCAAAGAGGCGTGCCAGGAGCTGGAAGCCCGTGATGTTGTAGAGCGGCTTGTCGGAGGCTATCCATTGGTAGGCTATGAGGGGGGCGTAGTCTACATGCTGCAAGAGGTTGAATGCCAGCATCTCCGCCATCTCCTGGCTCTGCACCTGCTCCATCCAGAGGTCGGTTATCTCTGCCAGCATCCTGTCGGCAGGCATGATGAGGGTGGCTAGAATCTTGCACTCGCGGATGTCTTCCTTCCATAGCTCGATGGCTAGGTCGTAGTCCTTGCCGTATTCCGTGGCCATCTTCCTGAGTTCGGTGTATGGCACACCCCAGTTTATCTTATATCCCAGTCCCTTGTCGCGCATCGACTGCGAGCCCGGTCCGTTCATCAGCAAGCGAAACGATCGCTTGATTTCCATCAGTTTCTGATGTGTCTCTTCGTTCATCATTTAACACTTAACATTTAAATTAAAATATCAAAGTTTCATCGCCTTGCAGAACATGCCCTCGAACTGCTCCTCGATATGGGCTGGCTTGTGCCTGAAGATGCCGAAGATGGCACTTCCGCTGCCGCTCATCGCCGCGTATGCGGCACCTAGGTCGTAGAGCTTTTGCTTGATCTCGGCCAGCTCTGGGTGCTGGGCGAAGACGGGAGCCTCGAAGTCGTTGACGAGCTCGTCTCTCCAGGTGTCGATGGGCTGGCGCACGATGTCGCGGCAGCATTTGGCAGGCTTCTTCGGGGTGATGGCGGCGTACGCCTCCTTGGTGCTCACGGCGATGTCGTCGCGCTTCACCACCACGATGTACTTGCCGCTCAGGTTGTCGCTAGGGTAGCTCACGGGCATCAGTTGGTCGCCGATACCCTCGCCGTAGCACGCCGTGTCGCCGTCCTCGGGGTCGGCAGAGATGAAGAAGGCGCAGTCGGCACCCAACCTGGCGGCGTAGCGCTCCATCTCTGGATTGCCGATGTTCAGGCGGAAACGCTCGTCGAGCAGTCGAATCATGTATGCGGCATCTGCCGAGCCGCCTCCCAGTCCGGCCTGCGAAGGGATGCGCTTCACGAGATGGGCATGGATGCGTGGTATCTCGAAGTCGGCGGCAAGCAGGTCGTATGCCTTCACCACGAGGTTTTTCTGCTCGTCGCAGTCCACGGCGTTGCCCGTAACCTTCAGGTCGCAGTCTACGTCGCTAGGAAACTCGTCGCCCATGAGCTTGATCTCCAGGGCATCGGTCAGCGGGATAGGGTAGAACACCGTCTCCAGGTTGTGGTATCCGTCCTCTCGTTTGCTCACTATGTTTAAGCCAAGGTTGATCTTGGCGCATGGAAATTTGATCATATTCTTGTCTTGTTTAAAGGGTCAGTAATCTACAGTCTATATGATACTGCAAAGATAGTAAAAAATATCCAACGGCACGCATCTTCGAGAGAATATTTTCCCATATACATTAAAAATATTAAAATCAGCCCTGTTTTGCAATATCTTTTGTATCTTTGCAGATAAAAAATAAAAATCATAGATATGAAAAAGGGAGATAACGTAAGATTCTTGAGCGAAGTGGGCGGCGGAAAGGTTGCTGGCTTCCAAGGTAAGGATATAGTGCTCGTTGAGGACGAGGATGGCTTCGAGATTCCGATGCCTATCAACGAGGTGGTAGTGGTGGAGCAGGACGAGTACTCCATGGGCAAGATGATTGCCGCCAAGATGGATGCCAAGCAGCGCGCCGAGGAGCACGCCAGCACCGAGCTGCACCAAGACAGCCGAAGCATCAAGGCGATACTGAACGAGCACGATGCCGAGGTAGACATGAACGTGGAGGAGTATGATGCCGCCGACAGGGAGATAACCTTCGTCAAGCAGGCACAGGAGCGACAGGGAGGCAACAAGCTGAGCGCCTACCTCGCCTTCGTGCCCATCGACATCAAGGAGGTGACAAACACTCGCTTCGAGACCTACATGGTGAACGACAGCAACTATTATCTCCACTACACCTATCTCGTGGCTGAGGGCAACGCCTGGACGCTGAAGGCAGAGGGCGAGATAGAGCCTAACACCAAGCTCTTCGTAGAGGAATTTGGCAGAGAACAGCTCAACGAGATGGAGCACATCGCTATCCAGATGACCGCCTACAAGAAGGACAAGCCATTCCTCCTGAAGCCTGCCACCGACGTGCAGTTCCGACTGGATCCTGTGAAGTTCTACAAGCTGCATCTCTTCGAGGAGAACGACTTCTTCGAGACCCCGGCTCTCCTCTTCACCATCGTCGAGAACGACGAGGTGGCTCGCCCATTGGTCATCGACTCGAAGCGCCTGAAGGAGCAGATGTACAAGGACGAGAAGATCGTGGCTAACCAGAACCAGAAGAAGAAAAAGAAAGACGACGGCACCGTCGTAGTAGACCTGCACGCCGACGAGGTGTTGGAGACCACGGCAGGCATGAACTCCGCCGACATCCTGCACTATCAGTTGGATGTATTCAAGAAGACAATGGCAGAGTACAAGAATAAGAAGGGGCAGAAGATAATCTTCATCCACGGCAAGGGCGAGGGCGTGCTGCGCCAGGCGCTCATCCATGAGCTGAGCTATCGCTACAAGCCTTGCACCTACCAGGACGCTTCCTTCCAGGAGTATGGATATGGTGCCACGCAGGTCACGATTAAGTGATGAGTGAAGAACGAAGAGTGAAGAATTCGTTAGCCCAGAAGGGGATAAGCCTCATTATTAATTCTTAATTATTAATTCTTAATTATCAATGAAGTACGGATTTATCAAGGTGGCGAGCGCCATCCCGTCGGTGAAGGTCGGCGACGTGGTGTTCAATACCCAACAGATAGAGAATCAGATAGCCCAGGCTGAGGGCAAGGGGGTGGAGATCATCACCTTCCCGGAACTTTCCGTCACAGGCTACAGTTGCCAAGACCTTTTCCGCCAGCAGATGCTCTTGGAGTCGTCGGAACAGGCGGTGATGATGCTGCTCGATTTCACACGCAAGCTCGACATCATCAGCATCGTGGGAGCCCCTGTGGTGGCAGGCGACTTGCTGCTCAACTGTGGCATCGTCATCCAGCACGGGCAGATACTCGGCATCGTGCCAAAGACTTATCTGCCAAACTATAGCGAGTTTTACGAGAAGCGATGGTTCGCCTCTTCGCAAGACTTGCGGGAGTGTGATATCAGATATGCCGGGCACAAGGTGCATCTCACGCCAGATGTTCAGATATTTCGCACGAGCGACGGCGTGCAGTTTGGCGTGGAGATATGCGAGGACGTGTGGGCTCCGGCTCCACCTAGCAACAAGTTGGCGTTGGCTGGTGCCGACCTTGTCTTCAATCTCTCGGCAAGCGACGAACTGATCGGTAAGCACGCCTATCTGAAGAGCCTGGTGAGCCAGCAGAGCGCTCGCACGATGACGGGGTATGTCTATAGCTCTTGCGGTTTTGGCGAGAGCACGCAGGATGTAGTCTACGGCGGCAATGCCCTGGTCTACGAGAACGGCGCCTTACTGGCGCAGGGCGAGCGATTCGCTTTGGAGGCTCAGTTGGTTACCGCCCAGATAGATGTAGAGAAGCTTCGCTCTGAGCGTCGCACCAATTCCACCTATGTCAATGCGCAGCGCAATATCAAGTATTCGATGCTCGGCGGACAGTTTGGCATCCGTGTGATAGATGCTGTCCCAGCCGACAACGAAAGAGAATTCGTCTTGGAGCGTGAGGTGAATCCGCATCCATTCATCCCGACAAACCGAGACATGAACGCATCCTGCGAGGAGATATTCAACATCCAGCTCATGGGTCTCGCCAAGCGCATCGTGCATACCCACGCCAAGACCGTGGTGGTGGGCATCAGCGGCGGACTCGACAGCACCCTGGCGTTGCTCGTCTGTGTCAAGGCTTTCGACAAGCTGAAGATGAACCGCAAGGGCATCGTGGGTGTCACCATGCCGGGCTTCGGCACCACCGACCGCACCTACAACAACGCCATCTCGCTGATGCAGAGCCTCGGCATCACCATCCGTGAGATAAGCATCGCCAAGGCGGTGACCCAGCACTTCGAGGACATCGGGCATGATGCCAGCGTCCACGACGTGACATACGAGAACTCGCAGGCTCGCGAGCGAACCCAGATATTGATGGACCTCGCCAACAAGTTGGGCGGCATGGTCATCGGCACAGGCGACCTCTCCGAGTTGGCGCTCGGTTGGGCAACCTACAACGGCGACCACATGAGCATGTATGGCGTGAACGCCAGCATCCCTAAGACCCTCATCCGCCACTTGGTGAACTATGTGGCTGAGAGTGGGGTAGACGAACAGAGCCGCACCACCCTGCGCGACATCATCGACACCCCAATCAGCCCAGAGCTGATACCTGCCGACGAGAACGGCAACATCAAGCAGAAGACCGAAGACCTCGTGGGGCCATACGAGCTTCACGACTTCTTCCTCTACTACTTCTTGCGTTTCGGTTTCCGCCCAGCCAAGATCTACATGTTGGCGAAGAATGCCTTCATTGACTCAAAGGTAGAACGAGTGAAGATAAGCGACAACGACCCAGATAGTTACGACGAGGAGACCATCAAGAAATGGCTCAAGACTTTCGTGCGTCGTTTCTTCAACCAGCAGTTCAAGCGCAGTTGTCTGCCAGACGGCCCTAAGGTGGGTAGCGTGAGCCTGAGCCCACGTGGCGACTGGCGTATGCCAAGCGATGCAGCCAGCACCATTTGGTTGCAAGAGGCAGAAAATCTTTAGAAAAGTAGTGATATGACACAAAGAGAAGACAAACAAAGAGCGCGAACCAGCAGAGAAGAGTTGGGCAAGTATTTCTACAACTTGTCGGCCTTAACTTTTGGTACAACGGTATTGGGGAGTTGTATGGCTCTTGTGAATGAAACAGGTAATCCTCAGTGGCTGATGGCCATGATAAGCGTCGGTCTTTTTTTGACGGTATTATTTGCTTTTGTTGGATTTAAAATATTAAATTTAAAATAAAAATATGGGTGTAGCACAAGGAATGACAATGGTTTTTGGTGTTATTGCAATTTTAGCTTTAACATTTTATGTTTGGCTCTGCTCTAAGTGGGGCAAGAGATGGCTTGATAGTTTGGACTGATATTTTTAACCCAACAGTCCTTTTAATGATAATCTATTCCCAGTTTGGGCATCAACGATTTGGTGCTCAAACTGGGAATTCTTGTATATCTTAGGATAATACTACAATTTTCTTGGCATTAATTGTTAGAAATTATATTAATTTATTCTTCATTTTTCGGCAAAACGATATTTTTTTATTAACTTTGCGCCCAAAAGTAAAAACAATATAAAATATTTAAGATAATATGGCTAAGAAATTCGCCGAACACAATGGTCTCAACTTGACAAAGACCAACCAAGACGTACTAGCAGCGTGGGAGAAGAACGACATCTTCCACAAGTCTATCGATGAGCGTGAAGGCTGCCCTCAGTTTATCTTCTTCGAGGGTCCTCCATCAGCTAACGGCCACCCTGGTATTCACCACGTGTTGGCACGTAGTATCAAGGATACTTTCAACAGATATAAGACCATGAAGGGTTTTCAGGTTCACCGCAAGGCGGGATGGGATACCCACGGACTTCCTGTTGAGCTTGGTGTCGAGAAGGAACTCGGCATCACCAAGAAGGATATCGACAACAAGGCTTCCGAGAAGTATATCTCTACGGAAGACTATAACCACAAGTGTCGTGAGAACGTGATGAAGTTCACCGCCGAGTGGCGCGAGCTGACCGAGAAGATGGGTTACTTCGTAGACCTCGACCACCCTTACATCACTTACGACAACAAGTATATCGAGACGCTTTGGTGGCTCCTCAAGCAGCTCTACAACAAGGGTTTGCTATACAAGGGCTACACCATCCAGCCATATTCCCCAGGCGCAGGTACGGGCTTGAGCTCCCACGAGTTGAACCAGCCAGGTTGCTATCGCGACGTGAAAGACCTCACCACTACCGTGCAGTTCCTCATCAAGGATCCTAAGGCAGAGTGGACCAAGTGGGGCAAGCCTTACTTCATCGCATGGACTACAACCCCTTGGACCTTGCCATCCAACGTGGCTCTCTGTGTGGGTCCTAAGATTGACTACGTAGCCATCGAGACTTACAATCTCTACAACGGCGAGCCTATGACACTCGTCATGGCGGAGGCTTTGGTTAACTCTTATCTCAAGGCAGACCAGGAGTGCAAGGAGGGCGACCTCCTGCCATTCGACAAGGAGAAGAAGCTGTGTCCATGGCGCATCATCGGGCATTACAAAGGCACAGAGCTCGAAGGCTATCACTACGAGCAGTTGATGCCTTGGGTGAAGCCTTGCGAGAAGGTGGACGACTTCGCTCCTAAGTTCGTCACAGAGTTTGCTGCCGCTCATCCAGAGAAAGTGTTCGCATCAGAGGATGGTCGTGATAAGTTCGTGGAGATGGAGAGCGAGGCTTTCCGTGTCATCCTCGGCGACTACGTTACCACAGACGATGGTACTGGTGTCGTACACATTGCACCTACTTTCGGTGCCGACGATGCCAAGGTGGCTAAGGATGCCAACATCCCAGCCCTATACCTTATTAATAAGAAGGGCGAGACCCGCCCAATGGTTGACCTACAGGGTAAGTTCTACCTCATCGACGAACTTGACGACAACTTCGTGAAGGCTTGTGTTAACAAGGAGGCTTACGCTCATCACGCAGGCGACTATGTGAAGAATGCCTACGACCCACAGTTCAATGTGGACGGCGTTTGGGACAAGAAGGCTTCCGACAAGGCTGAGGACCTCAACATCGTGCTCTGCTACGAGCTCAAGCAGGAGGGCAAGGCCTTCAAGAGCGAGAAGCACGTTCACAACTATCCTCACTGCTGGCGCACCGACAAGCCTATCCT
Organism: Bacteroidaceae bacterium; assembly: GCA_963660215.1. Taxonomy (GTDB): domain Bacteria; phylum Bacteroidota; class Bacteroidia; order Bacteroidales; family Bacteroidaceae; genus Prevotella. The sequence goes on from CAVKXW010000080.1 coordinate 12,237, forward strand.
CTACTACCCATTGG
>CAVKXW010000080.1:12367-14089 GCA_963660215.1 Bacteroidaceae bacterium
TGAACGACTGGAACCTCTCTCGTTCTCGTTTCTGGGGAACCCCATTGCCAATCTGGCGTGACGAGAACCGTGGCGAGAAGTGCATCGGTAGCTTGGAGGAACTCTATGCAGAGATAGAGAAGTCTGTTGCCGCTGGCATCATGAAGAGCAATCCTCTGAAGGACAAGGGCTTCGTGGTAGGCGACTACAGCCAGGAGAACTATGACAAGGTTGACCTCCACCGTCCATACGTAGACAACATCGTATTGGTGAACGACGAGGGCAAGCCAATGTATCGTGAGAGCGACCTCATCGACGTTTGGTTCGACTCAGGTTCGATGCCTTACGCCCAGCTCCACTACCCATTCGAGGGTGAGATGGCTCGTGGCACGGAGGCAGACCGTGATGCCTTGGTTCACAGCACCTACGAGGGCTATGCCATCCCTCCAAAGTTCTATCCTGCCGACTTCATCAACGAGGGCGTAGACCAGACACGTGGCTGGTTCTTCACCCTGCATGCCATCGCCACCATGGTGTTCGACAGCGTAGCCTTCAAGAACGTGATTTCTTCTGGTCTCGTGCTCGATGCCAAGGGCAACAAGATGAGTAAGCACGTGGGCAACGTGACCAACCCATTCGAGATGATCGACAAGTATGGCGCCGACCCTGTTCGTTTCTATATGATGACCAACAGCGAGCCTTGGGACAACCTCAAGTTCGACCCTAACGGTGTGGACGAGACTCGTCGCAAGTTCTTCGGTACATTGTATAATACATACAGCTTCTTCGCCCTCTATGCCAACGTGGACGGCTTCGACCCACAGGCAGAGCAGGTGGCACTGGAGAAGCGCCCAGAGATAGACCGATGGATTCTCTCTTCGCTCAATACCCTCATCAAGGGCATGGAGAAGGAGCTCGATGGCTACGACCCAACACGTGCAGGCCGCTTGATCGACGCTTTCGTGAACGATGACCTCTCCAACTGGTATGTTCGCCTGAACCGCAAACGTTTCTGGGGCAAGGAGATGAGCGAGGACAAGCTCAGCGCATACCAGACGCTCTATACCTGCTTGATGACGGTAGCCAAGCTCTTGGCTCCGTTCGCTCCATTCTATGCCGACGAGTTGTATCACGACCTCGGTGGCAAGTTGGAGAGCGTACACTTGGACAAGTTCCCAGTAGCCGACGAGGCAGCCATCGACCACGACTTGGAGGAGCGCATGGCCATCGCCCAGAAGATTACCTCCATGGTATTGGCGTTGCGCCGCAAGGTGAACATCAAGGTGCGCCAGCCACTCCAGCAGATCATGATTCCTGCGGTGGATGCCACCCAGAAGGCTCACATCGAGGCTGTGGCAGGCTTGCTCAAGAACGAGGTGAACGTGAAGGAGGTGAACTTCATTGAGGGTCAGGGTATTCTGGTCAAGAAGGTAAAGTGTAACTTTAGAGTGATGGGTAAGAAGTTTGGCAAGTTGATGAAGGGTGTTGCAGCCCAGATGGCAGCCCTCGACCAAGACCAGATCGCTGCCTTCGAGAAGGCTGGCAACATAACCCTCAACGTGGATGGACAGGAAGCTGTGGTAGATGTGGCCGATGTGGAGATTATCTCAGAGGATATCCCAGGATGGCTCGTTTCCAACGATGGCAACTTGACTGTAGCTCTTGAGGTGGAGTTGACTCCAGAACTCAAGAAAGAAGGTATGGCTCGTGAGCTTATCAACCGTATCCAGAACCTCCGCAAGG
>CAVKXW010000081.1:0-2243 GCA_963660215.1 Bacteroidaceae bacterium
TCCTCGCTCACGTTGGCAGCCAACTGGAGGAATCGCTTCAACTCATCCTCGTTGGAGCAAACATTCATCGCAGCACCAGAGAGCACGTAGCTTGGACGAACCAACACAGGGAAGCCCACACGCTCGATGAACTTGTCGATGTCCTCCATGGAGGTCAAGGCACTCCACTCTGGCTGGTTGATATGGTTGTTGGTCAACATCTGGGAGAACTTAGCACGGTCCTCGGCATTGTCGATGTCCTTAGCCTTGGTGCCGAGGATAGGCACGTTCTCTGCGTCGAGATACATCGCCAAGTTATTAGGAATCTGACCACCAGTAGATACGATGACACCGTGAGGCTGCTCGAAGTCGATGATGTCCATCACACGCTCGAAGGTCAACTCGTCGAAGTAGAGACGGTCGCACATATCGTAGTCGGTAGATACGGTCTCTGGGTTGTAGTTGATCATCACAGAGCGCCAACCTTCCTTGCGGATCGTGTTCAATGCCTGAACGCCACACCAGTCGAACTCTACGGAAGAACCGATGCGGTAAGCACCCGAACCGAGTACGATGATACTGCGATGGTCGTTCTCGAAGCTGATGTCGCTCTTCACGCCAGCGTAGGTCACGTAGAGGTAGTTGGTCTGGGCTGGATACTCAGCTGCCAAGGTATCAATCTGCTTAACGACTGGCAGAATGCCATAGTTCTTGCGCAAGCGGCGAACCACCAACACAGCCTTGTGCATATTGCCCAACTCCTGCTCCAAGCCAACGGCACGAGCCACTTGGAAATCGGTGAAGCCATAAACCTTGGCAGAACGGAGAAGTTCCTTATCCAATGTATTGATGTTGCACTTCTTCATCGCCTCGTCGATGTCGATGATGTGCTTCAATTTCTCCAAGAACCACTTGTCAATCTTGGTCAAGTCGTGAATCTGGTCTACGGTGTAGCCCTTGTGCATCGCCTTCGAGATAACGAAGACACGCTTGTCGGTAGGCTCACGCAAGGCTGCGTCGATGTCGTCGATTTCCAATTCCTTGTTCTCCACGAATCCGTGCATGCCCTGACCTATCATACGAAGTCCCTTCTGGATAGCCTCCTCGAAGTTACGACCGATAGCCATCACCTCACCGACAGACTTCATGCTGGAACCCAACTCCTTATCCACGCCACGGAACTTAGACAAGTCCCAACGTGGAATCTTACACACCACGTAGTCGAGGGCTGGCTCGAAGAATGCAGAGGTAGTCTTGGTAACGGAGTTCTTCAACTCGAACAAGCCGTAACCCATACCGAGCTTGGCGGCAACGAAAGCCAAAGGATAACCTGTAGCCTTGGAAGCCAAGGCAGAAGAACGGCTCAGACGAGCGTTCACCTCGATGACACGATAGTCCTCGCTCTTAGGGTCGAAGGCATACTGCACGTTACACTCGCCCACGATGCCGATGTGGCGGATTATCTTGATGGCGAGGGCACGGAGCTTGTGATACTCAGAGTTGCTCAGGGTCTGTGATGGAGCGATGACGATACTCTCACCTGTATGGATGCCCAGAGGGTCGAAGTTTTCCATGTTACATACGGTGATACAGTTGTCGTAGCGGTCGCGAACCACCTCGTACTCTATCTCCTTCCAACCCTTCAAGCTCTTCTCTACCAATACCTGTGGAGAGAATGAGAATGCCTTCTCTGCGAGCTTGTTCAGCTCCTCCTCGTTGTCGGCGAAACCAGAACCGAGTCCACCGAGTGCGTAGGCAGCACGGATGATGACAGGATAGCCGAGTTCAGCGGCAGCCTTGCGAGTCTGTTCGATGTTCTCGCAAGCCTCGCTCTTGATGGTCTTCACGTTAATTTCGTCGAGCTTCTCCACGAAGAGCTCACGGTCCTCTGTGTCCATGATAGCCTGCACTGGAGTACCCAGTACCTTCACGTTATATTTTTCCAAGATGCCCTGGCGATACAGCTCGACACCACAGTTGAGGGCTGTCTGACCACCGAAGCTGAGGAGGATGCCGTCTGGCTTCTCCTTCTGGATGACACGCTCCACGAAGTAAGGCTGCACAGGCAAGAAGTAAATCTGGTCGGCAACGCCTTCGGATGTCTGTACGGTAGCGATGTTAGGGTTGATGAGGACGGTCTCGACACCTTCCTCACGCAAAGCCTTCAATGCCTGCGAACCTGAGTAGTCGAACTCACCTGCCTCACCGATTTTCAAGGCTCCAGAACCCAAGAGGAGCACTTTCTTTATATTTTCGTCTTTCAT
>CAVKXW010000081.1:2547-13828 GCA_963660215.1 Bacteroidaceae bacterium
TCACTGCCAAGGGTCTTGGCATCAACGGCATAACCGTGGTTCTGGGAAGTGATGTAGCAGTTGTTGGTTCCTACCATGCGAACTGGCTGGTTGTGGGAACGATGACCGTACTTCAACTTGTAGATGGTGGCACCTGCAGCCTTGGAGAGCAACTGGTTACCCATGCAGATACCGCAGATAGGCTTGCGGCTCTGGCTAATCTGCTTGCGGATAACATTCACCGCATCCTCGCACATGTCAGGGTCGCCAGGACCGTTGGCAAGGAAGAGGCCATCGAAGTCCATGTCAGTGTAATCGTAGTTCCAAGGCACACGAATCACCTCCACACCTCTATTAATCAGGCAACGGATGATGTTCGCCTTCACACCACAATCGACGAGTACCACCTTCTTGCCAGCACCCTCATTGTAGCGAATAATCTCCTTGCAGCTCACCTGGTCAACGAAGTTCACACCCTCGTAGTTGGCCTCTGGGATGTTGTCTGGCTCATCGTCGAAGATAATCTTACCCATCATCACACCATGCTCACGAAGTACCTTAGTCAACTCACGAGTGTCGATGCCCGTGATGCCTGGCACTTTCTCACGCTTCAACCAGTCGGCAAGACTCTCCACGGCATTCCAGTGGCTGTACTGCTCGCTGTAGTCATTCACGATGATTGCCGAAGCATAGATCTTGTCGCTCTCCATGAAGGTAGGCAGACCGTTCGCCTCGAAAGTGAATGGAGGCACGCCATAGTTGCCAACGAGTGGGAAGGTAAGTGTCATCAACTGACCGGCATACGAAGGGTCGGTCAAACTCTCTGGATATCCCATCATGGCTGTGTTGAACACAACCTCGCCCGCTACAGGAGCGTCATATCCGAAAGATTTGCCATGGAACTTGGTTCCATCGCTCAATACTAAGGTTACATTTTTCATATCTGACATAATTTCTTTTATATTCTAATGTTAAGTGTTAAATGTTAAATGTTAAATTAGGCTTGCGCCCTTCATGCTTTCACTTGTCGCATCGTGTTTCTGCTTGTTGCCTGTGAGACAACTTAACATTTAACACTTAACATTTAACATTATACTTTTCAACGTAGTTGACGAACGATTGGTTGCAGAGTTTGGTACCACCTGGGGTTGGATAATGACCGGTGAAATACCAGTCGCCCTTGTGGTTAGGTATCGCCTCGTGCAATCCCTCGATGCTCTGGAAGACGAGCTGTATCGGTGTCTCCATGCCCTCAGGGCGAAGCATCTCCACTATCTTCTCGTTAATCTCTTCCGTGGTGAAAGGCTCGTAGATGGCACGCACAGGGTTCACCTGCTCCTCCTTCGGCTTTGCCAATTCTGCCTTGCAAGCCTCGTAGGTCTGCTCGATGACCTTCTCCATGTGGTGGTCTTTGAGCAACTGGATGGCTGCACGGAACACGCAGAACTCCTCCAGTCTCGCCATGTCGATGCCATAGTAGTCTGGATAGCGAATCTGTGGCGCACTTGATACGACTACTATCTTCTTAGGATGCAAGCGGTCGAGGATGCGAAGGATGCTCTCCTTCAAGGTCGTACCACGCACGATACTGTCGTCGATGATGACGAGGTTATCGACATGTGGCTCGATGCTTCCGTAAGTAATATCATACACGTGGCTCGCCAAGTCGTTGCGGCTGTTGCCCTCAGTGATAAAGGTACGGAGCTTGATGTCCTTCCAGGCGATTTTCTCGGAGCGAACATAGTCGCCGAGAATTTCTTGCAACTCTTCCTTGGTAGGAATATGTCCGAGGTTCGCAATCTTCTCTATTTTGGTCTCATTGAGATACTGTTTGAATCCGCTCAACATACCGTAGTAGGCTACCTCGGCAGTATTCGGGATGTAGCTGAACACCGTATGATCCACATCATAATCGACTGCTTTCAAGATAGGCTGGGTCAACTGCTCACCGAGCTGCTTACGCTCCTTATATATATCGGTATCGGAACCACGGCTGAAATAGATGCGCTCGAAAGAGCAAGCAGAGTCGCCTCGCTGTTCGAGGATTCGCTCGATGCTGCACTCGCCGTTCTTCTTCACAAGGAGGGCGGTACCTGGCATCAACTCCTTTATATCCTCTGCCTCCAAATCAAAAGTGGTCTGGAGTACAGGACGCTCACTTGCCAATACCACAATCTCGTCGTTCTTATAATAGAAAGCAGGACGGATACCCCAAGGGTCTCTCATGGAGAACATCTCGCCGGAACCAGTGATACCACAAACCACATAGCCACCATCGAAATCCTTCATCGTGGTCTTGAGCACGTTGCTCATCTTCACATGGTCCTCGATGTAGTTGGTGATGTCGAGGTTCTCCATCTCCATTGCCTTGGCAGCCACGAAGTTGCGCTCCACCTCTCGGTCGAGACGGTGCCCCATCAGCTCCAGCATGATATAGGTATCGCTGTAGATGCGTGGGCTCTGACCTTTCTCGGTGAGTTCGTCGAAGATTTCATCCACATTGGTCATGTTGAAGTTGCCGCACATACAGAGGTTCTTCGCCTTCCAGTTGTTGCGGCGCAGGAATGGGTGAACATACTGTATGCCGCTCTTGCCAGTGGTACTGTAGCGCAAGTGTCCCATGTAGAGTTCGCCTGCGAAAGGCAATTCCTCCTTGGCAAACTTAGCGTCGGCAAGTTGCTCAGGAGTCAAGTCCTTGAAGTTGGCGTTCGCCTTTCCGAAGATTTCGGTCACGGCGTTCTTGCCCTCGGCACGCTCACGGAACATGTACTCATGTCCAGGCTTACCGCCGAGTTTCACACAAGCCATGCCAGCGCCTTCCTGTCCACGGTTGTGCTGCTTCTCCATCATCAGATAGAGCTTGTTGAGTGCGTACATCCAGGTACCGTACTTCTGCTGGTAATACTCCAGTGGCTTGAGCAATCTGATCATTGCCACACCACATTCATGCTTCAATGGTTCCATCTCTCTATTATCCTTATTATATAGTTAAATATGAATATACTGTTTTCAGCCCTCAAAGGGCGTTTTGCTTTCTGCCGCTAGGGCTTCAGTAAATTGAACTCTAAAAAAAAGGGAATCGTCAAGAAATGGCGAATCCCTTTATCAATATCATTCAACGGTAACTGACTTCGCCAAGTTTCTTGGTTGGTCAACATCTTTCCCCTTACATACAGCCACATGATAAGCCAATAGCTGCAAAGGAATGGTAGCCAACAATGGCTCCAAGCACTCCAATGTCTCAGGGAGTTCTATCACTTCGTCGGCAATCTTGGAAATAGTCTCGTCGCCCTTGCTAACGATGGCAATGACACGACCCTTGCGGGCTTTTATCTCCTGGATATTCGACAATACTTTCTCATACATGAAGTTGTGAGTGGCGATGACCACCACTGGCATATCGCTGTCAATGAGGGCGATAGGCCCATGCTTCATCTCGGCGGCAGGATACCCCTCCGCATGGATGTAGCTGATTTCCTTCAACTTCAACGCACCTTCCAGAGCCACAGGATACTGGAATCCTCGACCCAGGTAGATAAAGTTGCGAGCGTATGTAAAAGTGCGACTTAAATCTGCAATTTTATTATTCAACTTCAAGACTTCCTTCATCTTGGCAGGAATGTTCCAAAGTTGCTCCGTAATCTTTTGGTATTCTGCATCTGACACCGTACCTTTTTCCTTACCGATGGCAAGAGCCAAAAGGATAAGAACGGTTACCTGACCAGTGAAAGCCTTGGTGGAGGCAACACCAATCTCTGGACCTACGTGAATATAGGTACCGGTATCGGTCTCACGAGCGATACTCGAACCAATACTATTACAGATACCATAGATGAAAGCGCCATTCTCCTTGGCGAGCTTGATGGCAGCCAAGGTATCGGCGGTCTCACCACTCTGCGAGATAGCGATGACCACATCATCCTTCGTTACCACAGGATTGCGATAACGGAACTCGGAAGCGTATTCCACCTCCACTGGGATGCGGCAGTAGTTCTCAATCATCTGCTTGCCGATGAGACCAGCGTGCCATGAGGTACCACAAGCCACGATAATGAAACGCTTGGCGTTCAAGAGTTGCTGACGATGGTCGGTGATAGAACTGAGCACCACGCCCATCTCCGTCTCCTTCTTCACGGTGGCAGCGTCATCATCGGTCATCACACGAGTTTCCACTGTGCGACTTACAACACGACCACGCATACAGTTGCGCAAGCACTCAGGCTGCTCGAAGATTTCCTTCAGCATGAAGTGAGGGAAACCACCCTTCTCTATCTGGCCGAGGTCGATGTCAACGGTCTGCACCTCTGGGTTGAGCTTCACGTTCTGGATGTTCACAACCTGCAATTCCTCGCCAAGACGCATCACGGCGATATTTCCATCCTCCAAGTAGACCACCTTGTCGGTATATTCGATAATAGGGCTGGCATCAGAACCGAGATAGAACTCACCGTCCTTGCCAATACCCACCACCAAAGGGCTCTGCTTGCGAGCAGCGATAATCTGATTAGGATTACGCTTGTCGAGAAGAGCGATGGCGTATGCACCAATCACCTGACGGAGAGCCACCTGCACGGCTGTCAAGAGGTCGAGGTTCTTCTTTACCTGAATGTATTCGATGAGCTGTACAAGCACCTCGGTATCTGTTTCGCTTTTAAACTCTACCCCCTTGGCTATCAAGTTTTTCTTGATGTCGGCATAGTTCTCGATGATACCATTGTGGATGATGGCAAGATTCTTACTAGAAGAATAGTGTGGGTGAGCATTCACAGACGAAGGCTCGCCGTGAGTAGCCCAACGAGTATGGGCAATACCTACATTACCAGTAATATCCTTGTCGGAGCAAAACGCCTCCAAATCTGCCACCTTGCCCTTTGCCTTGTAAACGTTCAGGGAGCCATCCTTGCTGATGAGAGCCACGCCCGCAGAGTCATATCCACGGTACTCCAAACGCTTCAAGCCCTTGATGAGGGCTGGATAAGCGTCTCCCTTACCTAAGTATCCTACTATGCCACACATATATTATAATATACTTCTTTAAGAGTCTGAAAATTACGTTATTTTCCTGTCACTATTATCGCAAGATATTAACCACCAAAGATGCGATAGAAGTCAAGATACTCAATCCAGACATCACCAAGGTGGTAGAAGAACCAATGGCTGAGTTCTGAGCCTTCACCTTATTTGGCTCCACATAGATAATATCATTCTGCTGGAGATAATAATATGGAGAATTGATGATATTGGCATCGTTGAGGTTCAAGCGATGGGTGCTCTTCTGCCCAGTAGCATCCTCACGAATCAACAACACATTCTCACGCTTACCATAGATGGTCAAGTCGCCAGCCTGCGCCAAAGCCTCGATGATGCTCATTTTTTCCTGTGGCACAGAGATAACGCTTGGCTTGGTAACCTCACCCGTCACCACAACGCGATAACTAGCCATTCTCACAGTTACAATAGGATTTTCTCTTTCAGCCAAGTAAGGCTTTACCTTACCCTTTATTAAATTTTCAGCCTGGCTTTTGGTCAATCCCCCCACATGAAGGGAACCGATGATAGGAAATTCGATATTTCCATTGTTATCCACAAGATAACCTTGAAGCGAACCGCTTGAAGTACTCAGTTGACCGCTTGTGCCGATAGTCTGTGAAACAGAGAGATTGAATGGCATAGCCGCCTGAGGATCAGTTGTTATCACAGTAATTGTCAATTCATCCTTAGGCATGATTTTTGCCTCATAAAGCATCTTAGAAGCCGCATAACTGATAGAATCTGCATTCTGGAAATAAGCTACATTCTTGGTGCTACCGCAACTGCCGAGCACCAAGACCATTGTCAAAGCGACAAGCGCTGAAAAAATGAGTTTTTTCATTATCAACAAATTTCGTTTTATAATATCGGTGCAAAATTACAGCATTTTTTTGAATACTGCAAATTTTTGCACCAATAAATACAAGAACGTGCTAATTTTTAAACGATAATTCGCCTATTCGTCTTCAATTCCATTGGATGGAAGATTAAAACTATAACTATTATCGAATATTTTTTTCACCTTGTTAATCTCCACGAAGGTTGTTCCACCACCCTCGCCAAAGCTACCACTCAAGTAAGCGATCTTATCATCTTCTTGCAAATAGCCCTTTTGGCGAAGCATGCGCACTGCTGCCGTGAACATAGCCTTGGTCGAGACCTGATCTTTCTGATGGATTGGGATGATGCCATAACTCAAGTTCAACCAGCGCTGAAGCTTTTCCTTATAACAGATGGCAAGCACAGGGTTTGGACCACGGAAGGCTGCCAAGTCACGAGCAGTTTGACCAGTCTCACCATCTGTAATAATACCAGCCACGCCCAACTTTCTCGTAGCCTCTATGGCCGCATGAGCCAAGAAGAGTTTCTGGTCCATCTTCCCATCTTCCATAGGGTCGATATCATTTAGAGGAGACTTATCCTTCTCGGCTTGTTCCGCAATACGAGCCATAGTTTTCACAGCCTCGACAGGATATTTTCCACTCGCTGTCTCACCAGAAAGCATCAAGGCATCAGTTCTATAGAATATAGCATTGGCTATATCCGTAACTTCGGCACGTGTAGGACGAGGATTCTTTATCATCGTATGCAACATTTGGGTAGCCACAATAACTGGTTTCTGAGCCTTCACGCACTTTGCTATGATGCGACGCTGTATACCAGGAATGCGCTCTATCGGAACTTCAATTCCCAAATCACCACGAGCTATCATGATACCATAAGAGGCATCTATAATCTCATCTATGTTGTCTACGCCCTCTTGGTTTTCAATCTTCGAGATAATCTTGATATCGCTATGATGCTCGTCGAGAATATTCTGGACGGCCTTCACATCTGCTGCATTGCGAACAAATGAATGGGCTATGAAATCTATGTCCAATTCGATGGCAAGAAGAATATTTCTTTTATCCTTATCAGTAAGCGCAGGAAGGTCGATATGTTCACCTGGCACATTCACACTTTTATGCGCGCCCAGCACACCATCGTTCTGTACCTCCGTCAGCAGCATAGGCCCCTGAACATCTACCACTTTCATATCCAACTCACCATCATCGAAAAGCAAGTCATCACCCACCTTCACATCTGCGGCAATATCAGGATAGCTCACGTTTACAATGTCATGAGACGATTCTACTTCTGGACGCCCAAAGATTTTCACCACATCACCAACTTTATAAGATATAGGCTCGCTCACGCCTGTAGTACGCACTTCAGGTCCCTTGGTATCTATCATAATACCAATATGCGGAGAAACGGCCCTAACATTCTTAACAATAGTACGAATACCATCCTCGGTGGCATGAGCGGTGTTCATACGAACCACATTCATACCAGCAAAAAAAAGCTTACGGATGAAATCCTGATCGCATCTACGATCACTTATGGAAGCGACAATCTTTGTTTGTTTCATAATCTATATAACCTAATTGAAATTTCAATGTTCTCAAATTTTGTGCAAAGATACAAAGAAAATCTGAATTACATTCCATTCCTCTTATTAAATATATAAAAAAAAGGCTATACTTACAAATTGCAAGCATAGCCATCTCATCATATTAGAGCTAAATGTCCAAATCTGGGGCTTTGTCAACTCCTACCGCAGCCTCAAACTTTGGCATAGGCTGGAAGTTGAAGAGTCGTGCCACAATAGCTGCCGGCATCGTTCGCACCTCGACGTTATAAGTCTGCACTGCATCATTATACTTACGACGCGCCTCGCTTATGCGGTTCTCAGTGCCCTCCTCTTGTATTTGGAGAGACTTGAAATTCTCGCTGGCCTTCAGTTCTGGATACTTCTCTGCCACCACCATCAACTTGGAAAAGGCATTAGCCAGTTCACCCTGTGCGGCAGCATATTGCTTCATGTTAGCCTCTGTCAAGTTATTGACATCCAGCTTCACCTGCCCCACCGACGCACGAGCCTTTGCCACCTCTTCGAAGGTCTCTTTCTCATGCTTGGCATAAGCCTTCACTATTTTTGCCAACTGTGGCATCATGTCTGCGCGACGCTGATACTGAGTCTGAAGATTAGATAGTTCGGTCGTTGCATTCTCTTGGTATTTTACAAACTCATTGTAACATCCCATAGGATACAATATCAACCAAGCCAATACGGCACAAAAAGCCAAAGGAATGATAATCTTCTTGTTTTTCTTAAAATCCTGCTTTAAATCCATAGTTTTATATTATTTTATTGATTAATAATTTACCAGCTTCCTCCTGCGCCACCGCCACTAAAGGTACCACCTCCGAAGGAGCCGCCCGAAAAGCCTCCGCCGCTAGAGAAGCCACCGCCTCCTCCACCCATAAAGAATGGTGGAAACCAGTCATCATCAGACCTATGATGACGATGTTGACTCTGTCTGGGAGTAGGCTTTATCAAGCCAAGACGTTCCAAGATGTATTTCACCAAAAGATAAAAAGGCAACCCGAAACAGAATATCAGCAAGAAAATGATCAGCACAATGTCTTCATCACTGTTAGCTGTTCCCTCATCAACATCCTCGATTCCAGTACGCCCACTTTTCACCTTATTATATATAGCACGGCTCACAGAGACCACGGCTTCACTCGGATTCCCTTCTCGCATATTCCTTACAATGCAAGCACGAGCGATATCATCACAATCCACATCAGTGAGTTCACCTTCAAGCCCACTACCAGGAGCGATAAAATATTTGTGATCTTCAACAGCTATCACAACAACAAGCCCTCTTCGACTTTTCTGATAACCGATGCCATATTTGTTACCAACATCTTGTGCCAAGCGAAAGGCGTCTTGATTATCAACACGCCCAACGATGATCAGCACATTCTGCACGCCACAATCTAGTTTGAGACGCTGCAAGTAATAATTGGCAGAATCCTTCAGCGCCTTGTCTACATATCCATCAGGATCTGAAACATACTGAGTCGAGTCTTTCAGATATGGGATGGGGATATTAGTCGCCGTCCACACTTCTGAAGCAGGCAATGATAACACGCTGAGAGCCATCATCATGATGCCCAACAAATATCTCTTAAACCACATAATTTTCTATTTTTGGTGCAAAAATACACAATAAAAACCTTATATGCAAGTACTTAGGCAAATATTTTTGCAAAAAAACGCTTAACTATTTTGTCATATCATAAAAAACTTGTATCTTTGCACACCGATTCAAGATTATTAAGTAAAAATCAGAAAAAAATAAAGAAATGACCAAAGCAGATATCATTAATGAGGTAGCAATCGCTACTGGCATGCCTAAGAAAGAAGTTGGCACTGTAGTAGAAGCATTCATGGAAGAAGTTAAGAAGAGCCTTATTGAGAAAAAAGACAATGTTTACTTGCGCGGTTTCGGCAGCTTCAACATCAAGCACCGTGCAACTAAGACAGCTCGCAACATCTCCAAGAATACAACTATCACCATCCCTGCTCACGACTTACCTAGTTTCAAGCCATCCAAGAGCTTCATCGAAGAGATGCAAAATGCACAATAAGTATTGTTGCACAAATTTATGGAGACATCATTTTTTATAATAACAATATTTTAAAATTTTAAAATCATGCCAAACGGAAAGAAAAAGAAGGGCCACAAGATGGCTACTCACAAGCGTAAAAAAAGATTACGTAAGAACAGACATAAGAGCAAGTAAGCTGCATGTAGCTAGCCTACTTTAGCTCTCGGTCAGTTCGTGACTGAGGGGGTGTGCCAGTTCAGAGATGGAGTGACATGCCCCTTTTTAGTATTAACATTCAAAAAAGATTATTGAAGACTATGACAAGCGAAGTTGTAATTGACGTCCAACAGAAGGACATCTCGATTGCCCTCATGGAGGACAAGCAACTGGTAGAATACCAGAACGAACCTCGTGAGGCCTCATTTTCTGTGGGCAACATCTACATCGCAAAGGTTAAGAAACTGATGCCAGGACTTAACGCTTGCTTCGTGGATGTAGGTTATGAACGCGACGCCTTTCTTCATTATCTTGACCTAGGAAGTCATTTCAATTCCTACCAGAAGTACCTCAAACAAGTACAGAGCGACAGAAAGAAACTTTTCCCATTCTCTAAAACCAGCAAGCAGCCGGAACTGGAAAAGGACGGCAGCATACAGAATGTCCTGAAAGTGGGACAGGAAGTGCTGGTGCAAATCGTAAAGGAACCTATCTCTACCAAGGGACCTCGACTCACGGGCGAAATATCATTCGCCGGTCGATACTTGGTACTCATGCCATTCGGTGATAAAGTTTCTGTCTCGTCGAAAATCAAAAGCGGTGAAGAACGCTCTCGACTCAAGCAGCTCATCCACAGCATCAAACCGAAGAATTGCGGTGTCATCGTCCGCACTGTGGCTGAGGGAAAGCGTGTCGCTGAGCTCGATGCTGAGCTGAAAGTCCTGGTGAAGCGATGGGAGGATGCCATCACCAAGGTACAGAAGACCCAGCAGCGCCCGCAACTAGCTTTCGAGGAGACCGGCAGAGCCGTCGCTCTCTTGCGCGACTTGTTCAACCCATCTTACGAGAACATCTACGTCAACGACGAAGGTGTCATGAACGAGGTGAAGAACTATGTTTCTCTAATAGCCCCTGAAAAGGCGGGCATAGTTAAACTCTACACCGGCAAGGTGCCTATCTTCGACAACTTCAACATCACCAAGCAGATCAAGGCTGGCTTTGGGCGCGTGGTGAACTACAAGCACGGTGCTTATCTCATCATCGAGCACACCGAGGCCCTGCACGTTGTCGATGTTAACAGTGGCAACCGCACTCGTGAGAAAGGTCAGGAAGCAAATGCTCTCGACGTAAACCTCGGTGCTGCCGATGAGTTGGCCAGACAGTTGCGTCTCCGTGATATGGGAGGCATCATCGTCGTCGACTTCATCGACATGAACCTGGCGGAAGACAGACAGATGCTCTACGAGCGCATGTGCAAGAACATGCAGAAGGATCGTGCCAAGCACAACATCCTGCCACTGAGCAAGTTCGGACTGATGCAGATTACCCGTCAGCGCGTGCGTCCTGCGATGGACGTGAACGTGGAGGAGACTTGCCCTACCTGCTTCGGCACTGGCAAGATCAAGTCGAGCATTCTCTTCACCGACCAACTGGAAAGAAAGATAGACCGACTAGTCAACAAGATTGGCGTCAAGAAATTCACTTTGTATGTCAACCCATACGTGGCTGCCTTCATCAACAAGGGCTTCATCTCGCTGAAGCGCAGATGGCAGTTTAAGTATGGCTTCGGTTTCAATGTCATCCCATCCCAGAAACTGGCGTTCCTCCAGTA
>CAVKXW010000082.1:0-13826 GCA_963660215.1 Bacteroidaceae bacterium
GTATTGATAGAACCCGACTATATGGTTGGGGAGTTTTCATTATGTTTTTGCTTTCTGCTATAGGAGTTTATTTTATTATAAAATCTAAAAATAAAAGAAAATAGTTATGGATTTAATAGATTTCTTGGGTGCTGTCACCTTTATGATATTAGCTGCTGGCTTAACTCTTATTATTTGCGACCATATTCAAGAGAAAAAAGAAGCGCGAGGTAAAGCTGCATGAGTAAGGGATTCGTTCACAGCACGGAGAGCTTTGGCTCGGTAGATGGGCCAGGCATCCGATTCTTGATATTTTTGCAGGGCTGCCCGATGCGCTGCCAGTTCTGCCATAACCCAGATTCTTGGAAGATGGGAGTGGGAGAGGAATATACCGCCGACGAATTGCTCGACAAAGCGGAGCGATTCCGTAGTTACTGGGGTGATAAAGGGGGTATCACCGTAAGCGGGGGAGAGGCATTGATGCAAATCGACTTTCTCATCGAACTCTTTGAGAAAGCTCGCCAGCGTGGCATCAATACTTGCCTGGATACTTCTGCGCAACCTTTCAACCGAAAGGGTGCTTTCTTTGAGAAATTTGAGCGATTGATGGCGGTCACCGATACTGTTCTTCTCGATATCAAGCATATCGATGACGAAGAACATCGCAAGCTAACTCGCCATTCCAATAAGAACATACTCGACTGTGCCCGCTATCTGAGCGAGATTCACAAGCCAGTATGGATACGCCATGTGTTGATTCCCGGCATCACAGACAAGGACGAATACCTACAGCAACTGAGGCGCTTCCTTGATACGCTCGACAATGTGGAGCGCATTGATGTGTTGCCCTATCATACGATGGGTACCTATAAGTATGAAAAACTAGGCATCAATTATCCGCTGGAAGGAGTTTTGCCCCCTACCAGCGAAAGTGTGGCTCATGCTGAAGCTACCTTGTGCAAGTGAGCTTCGAGCGAACTTAGCAAGCGAGCCTTCAACACTGGCTTTATGATATAGTCGTTGATGCCTAGCTCGTAGCATTCATCGATGTTATCCTTGTGGCTTAACAAGGATATCACGATGATTGGCATTTCGTTTTTCGAATATTTAGAGCGTACATAGTCTATCACGTCCCATCCATTCACCTGAGGCATCATCAAGTCGAGCAGGATGATGTTTGGTTTGAAACTGTCTACCAGTTCCATGGCAGTCTTTCCGCCATTTGCAGTTTTCACGTCGAGATCAAGTTCCTTGATCATATTGGTTATTGTTGTGACATTTTCTGCGATGTCGTCAACAACCAGCACTTTGTTTTTTCCCATATTTGTTTATTCGCACTTATTATAGTTAAAAAAGAATTTATTGGTAGTGGGAGTCCACAAGGTTTTTACTTAACCTTGTGGATGCCATATATGTCGCAAACGAACCCTTTGTCCGTTAATAATTTAGCCATTTCGATGTTGTCGAACACCTTATGATGGGTTCCGATGACCACAATCTGGTATTGCCTGTCGAGTACCTGAGGGTCGTTGCTCACCTTGATGTTGTATTCACTCTTCACCTCTTCTGGGTCTACGTGTGGGTCGTAGAGGGTAGTCTTGTAGCCTGCGCCCACTAGGTTGATGTATAGGTCTGCCACCTTGGTGTTGCGGATGTCGTCGCTGTCTGGCTTGAACGAGAAACCCAATATCAAGACTTTGGTCTCTGGAGCCACAAACTTTCTGTTCTCCGATGCGCTCTTTATCTTTCCTGCCATCCAGACAGCCATCTGCTCGTTCACCTCGCGCGCAGTGCTGAGGAGCGAAGGTACCACGTCTACCTCCTGTGCCTTGTTGATGAGATAGTAAGGGTCTACGGCGATGCAATGTCCACCCACCAAGCCTGGTGTGGCAGGCACGAAGTTCCACTTAGTGCTAGCTGCTGCCGTCACGTCCTCGATGCTGATGCCCATTTTGTCGAAGATTTTCTCCATCTCGTTGAAGAAGGCTATCTGCACGTCGCGCTGGCAGTTTTCCATCAGCTTGCATGCCTCGGCTATTCTGATGCTCTGCGCCTTGTGGGTGCCGTGGGTCAGCACCGAGGCATAGAGACCGTCGATAATCTCGGCTGCCTCAGGGGTAGAGCCGCTAGTCACCTTCACGATGTTCTCTATCGTATGTACGGTATCACCAGGGTTGATGCGCTCTGGCGAGAAGCCCACGAAGAAGTTCTGGTTCAGCTTCAAGCCCGACTCTGCTGCGAGCAATGGGGCGCATACCTCTTCGGTAAGACCAGGGTAGACCGTGCTCTCATAAACCACGATGTCGCCCTCTTTCAGTATCTTGCCCACCGAACGGGTGGCGCAGCGCACACAACTGATGTCTGGTTTGTTAGACTTGTTGACTGGTGTAGGTACTGCTATGATGTAAACATTGCATTCTTTAAGGTCGTCGATGTTGCTGGTCAGTTTTAGTCCCAGTTCCAAGGCTTTAGATACGGGCTTGTTGTCTGTCATCTTAGCCATGGCTAGCTTGTTAACCTTGGCAGGGTTGATGTCATATCCCCACGTATCATATTTCTTTGAGAATAAGCATGCTAGTGGAGTACCTACATACCCCAATCCTATTACTCCGATCTTAAACTCAAAAGACTTATTTATCATATACTATGTTTTTATATATTTATATTATTATTTTCTTCCTTTTTAGATGCCTTCCAACTGTGCATAGCGCGAAGTCTTCTCTGGGTTCCACGAGTCCTTGTAAGAACGGCGGAAGAAGAGCTCCTGCAGGTGAGCCGAGAGTCGGGCGATACGCAGGAAATATCCTGTGTAAGGCGACATCAGCGGCAGATACTTGTATAGGAAGAGAACATCTTTCTTTCTTTCCGACACCATCAGCACCAGGATGTATGCCAGTTGCGCGAAGCATACTCGGATGAAGTAGCCCAGCGCCAGCACCTCTACGATGTGGGTGTTGAACGTGATGGCAAGCTTCACGATGTACCACAACCATAAGAAGTTGAGGAAGCAGTCGTACACTACGCTCTCCATGTTGGAGAGCCAGTTGAGGATGCTCCAGTTCTTGGTAGGCAACAGGATGTCGGCATGCTTGCGAAGACGGAATCTCACGAGCGAGCGCGACCATCTGATGCGCTGGTGGTATAGCTTGTACCATTTGGTAGGCACGTTGGTCATACAGATGGCATCTTCGGCAAACTTCACCTTGTAACCCGCCTTGCGGATTTTCTGTGTCAAGTCACCGTCCAGTCCTGGTCCGATGTCCCAATATCCCACCTCTTTCAGTATCTCTCTGTCGAATGCGCCGAACGCACCCGAGATGATGTGGTAGATGCCCAGTTCGCTCGTCACGATGCGGCCCACTTGTATTCGCTTCAGATATTCGAACGCCTGTAGCGAGGAGCAGACCGTGTCCTTGTAGTTGCGCACCTTGACGCAGCCTCCCACACCCTTGACCATACCATCGATATAGAAGGGGAGGAGTATCTTTTCCAGTGCGTCGCGGTCGAGCGAGGAGTCGGCGTCGAGGCATACGATGTATTTCCCCTTTGCCATCTGGGCTCCATAGTTGCTTGCGGCAGCTTTGCCGCCTCTGGTTTCCAACCTCAGGTAGTGGGTGATGTAGCCCGCACGGTAGAGGTCGTTGCATATCAGCTTGGTGTCATCGTCAGAACCATCGTCCACCACGATGATCTCGTAGTTTCTGTAGGTTTGCTCTGCCAGCGAGTTCACCATCTTATATATATGTTTACCTTCGTTCTTTCCTGGCACGAGGATGCTTACCAGTGGCTTCTCCCTGTATAGGAAGAACTTGGCGTATTCCTTCTCGCGTTCTATCTTGTTCTTGCTCATCAGTCGATACATGATGACCATGTATTCCAGGATGTAGTATCTCGGCATCTCGATGAAGAACAAGAACCAATATGTGTTCACGATGCTCGAAAACGAGAGTGTGCTCAGCCAGTCGAAGAAGTCGTTCAGGTTGCTTGCTATGTCAAACATACGCTTTGTCTCCTTTCTTCTTTTTGATGTGGCTCTTATCGCAGGATGGTGAGCGCCAATATCGCCATGATGATGAGCACGCCGGCTATCAAGATGAGCACTGCCACTATCTGCTTGTACAGTTTCACTCGCTTCATGATCTTGTCCTGGTCGTCTTCCTCTGGTTGCAGATTGAGTACTTCTGCCTGAGGCTGGACCTGAACTGCTTTTTCTTCTTCGATAGGCTCTTCGGAGAACAGGCAGTAGTCGTCTGGCGTCATGTCTACGTAGCCCAGTTTGTCGAAGAATTCGTCATAGTTGTTGGCGATGCTCTTCGTCTTCGTATCCAGCATGCAGCAGATGATTTCCTCTGGTTCTATCTTGTCGGCGAGCCTGCGGATGCCGATGGAGAGCTCTCGGCTCAAAGCCTGCTGTGCTTCCTCTACAGACGACTCTGCGTAGACGGTAGAGGTGACGTAGAAGATATTGTTGTTGTATGACACCTTGTGGTTGTTGAAGACGCGGCAGAGCTTTCCCTGCAAGCTATCCTTGATTCTCACGGTGTCCTTGTTGCTGTCTACTATCCATATCTTGCCCACCATGACAGAGAGCTCGTCTTTGCGGTAGGTCTCCATCAGGAGGCGGCGCAGACGGTTCTCCAGAGTCTGAAACTCCATGTAGTTGTCATAGAGGTTGCCCATGCTGCTGAATACTACGCTGCCATTGGCAAGGGCGCGAATGCCTTCCTCTGTTATCTCGTAGTCCACCACGTCTCGTGGCACCAATGCGCTCACAGGATAGGTTCCCTCGCAGTAGCAGCAGGTGGTCTTGGTGAGCGGCGATGTAAAGGAGTTCTCGCAGTCGTTGCAAGAATATACCACAGCCGGTCGGTCATAGTCTACACCGATGTGGCGCAATTTCTTATGACATTTAGGGCACACCAGCATACCTCCCACGTTGTAATTGCTCTCTGGCGATACATTGGCACATGCGAAGTGGTGGATGAAGTTCTGTATCTTGAGGTTCGAACCACCACATTTTGGGCAACACTCGGTATAGAGCAAGTGGGAGTGGTTGCACTTAGGGCAGAGGTGCTCTTTGATGAGATAGCGGTGCACACGCAGCGAACCATACTCCACCATGGAGTCTTTGAACATTAACATTTCACCCAGATGGAAGAGACCCATGCTGTGATAGTGCTCAAAGATAGGGTTGATGTAGCCCAGCGATGATTTCTCCATCAGTCGGTGTCCCAAGATGCGCTGGTCTCTGGAGAGCAGGTATCTCAGGATGTTAGAGAAGAGGTGGTTTGGTTGTGTAGGTCGTGTCACCTCGCTCTTGATTCCATATTTCTGTCGGGCGAGCTTTATCTTGTCGATAATCTCATACACCTTGTCATTGTTCATGTCGCCCACGTAGGCGTCTACGATATAGTCGATGATTTGCTCTTTGCCAGATACCGCATTGTTTACGAACACTGGCTTGTAGCTACATTTCCACGACAGGATTGGACTGGCTCCAAACAGTATAGCATGGAACGCACGTTCACTCTTCGTGTTGATGTAGATACAATCGAAGTAGTCGGATTGGATATCTGGTGTCGAGTCGATGTCGATGTAACTATCGATGGTGAGCACCATGTCTCCACGTTTGTTTCTTCTTAGTCCAATCATTGGCTTATATGTTCTTGTTTACTTCTTTTTCTTATCGGTTGTGTTGTTGATCAACTTAGAGCTTCGCTTCACGTTCTCGCTCTTGTCCACAGGGATGGTGTACATCGGCAGTGGCTTAGGGTCGAGCATGGCGCTTATCTTGTTGATTCTCACTTTCACTGGCAGTTTGTTGCTCATCACCCATGCTGGCACTCGCTGGTTTGGGTTCAGTGTGAACACAGCCACCACTGCGTTGGCGTCATGGGTGAAGTTGTTCTGCAGGTGCTTTGGTATTTCCTCCACACGCAGACCCACCATCTGCAACTTAGCCTTCAGCTCCAGGTCTTTGTTGATGATGATGTCGGCATCGTCTGGGCTCTCCATGTATTTTACCTTGTCATTGGGCACGTATGAGATGATGCCCAGGTGGCAGGCGGCATAGTCTGTGTGCTGGATGGTCATCACCTCGTCGCTCTTGAACACGAGCGTCTTGTCGCTCACGTTGATCTTCGACACGTAGGCGTCGGCTGGGGCGCAGCAGTAGTGTACCAATCCTTGGCTATATGTGCTCTGGTTGTTGGAGTAAGGCATTGCCGCACCTCTCAAGCCAGCACCTCTTCTGGCCATGAAGTTGTATGTGGTGTTCTTTGCCTCGGCATAGATTTGCACCTTGTTGGCTTGCTTCTTTAGCTCTTCCTCCACCTCGGCTATCTCTGCGTTCAGTTGGTTGCGCTTGGTGTTGTCGGTCAAGCCATAGTAGATGTCCGAGCTTTCGGATGCTTTCTGCTTTCTGAGTTCGGCGAGTCGGGTTCTCAGCACGGGTATTTCCTCTCTAGCCAGCTGGGCTTGCACCTCCATGTCGTGAGTCTCCTTCACGGCGGAAGGCAAGATGTTAGGGTCGTATTGGTTCACGATGTTGCCTAGCAGCACATAAGAGTAGAGCGTGTCTCCCTTGTGTACCACTTCACCCATTTCCTTGTTCACCTTCAGGATGTAGATGTCATCTACCGCACTGATGTGGTTTTCGTCGATGGAGATATATCCGTCGAAGGTGGCCCAGATCATGCGAGTGACGATATAATATGCGGCGAGCACAATCACGAAGAGGAAGATCATCGCGAAGATAATCTGCTGTCGTGCCAGGCGGTGACTTTGCGACTTGAGCAAGTCGGCCATCGCCTGTTCTTGTGGCGAGCCATTATATTGAAATTCATTCATAGTTTGGTTTCTTTTTCCTTACACATTCAGAGTTCTTTTTCCTTGAAGATATTCTGGCTGTCGTAGATGCTCACGGTTTTCTCTATCTGTATGATGGCGAGTCCGCGGTTCAACATCAGCTTGTACATTCTCTCCATGCTTTCCAGGAGTCCTGTGTATTCATCCATTCGCATCAGGTAGTTGTACCCTTGCTGCTGGTTTTGGTAGGCATATCGGCGCATGTCGATGTATTTGCCTGTCTGCTCTATGTGGAAAGCCTCGGTGGCTATCGCTTGGTTCAGGTTTTCTATCTTTTTCAGCAGGATTCCCACCGACTGCTTGATTTCCTTCACGTCGGTTCCTCTGCTGCTGCGGATGATTTCCTTCTGTGTTTCCAAGGCCTGTCGCTTGCGAGGTGATTCGTTCCAGATGGGGATGGTGAATCGGATGCCCACGTCGGCATTGTTCGAAATCTTGTTGTTGCTCTGCCAGTAGCTGCTCCATCTGGCGAATGGGGTGAGCCTTGTCGTAGCCATATAGTTTGTTAGCTTGCTTTCGTTGTCAGCTTGCTGTTCCTTTATCATCGTGATTCTGGCGTCCAGGCTCTCCATGTCTACATGGTTCCATAGGGCTGTGGTGTCTACCACCACCTTGGTGGGCTTGATGCGGAAGATAGGCTTGTTCACGATGTCTCTGTCTGTGCAGAGCACTGATATGTCGTATTCAGCCTCTAGCTTGTCGTTCATCACCTTCAGCATCTTGTCGTTGCTGATACGGTCTTTCTCCAGCATATACTGGTAAGCCTCGTTCATGATGTCGAGGTTGTCCAGTCGGTGTGCTATCACCGTGCCGATGTAGAAGTTATATTGTTCGGTCAGCTCGTCGGCTGCCTTTTCATAGATGTCTGCTGTTAGGCGCTTCTTGCTTTGCAAGCGTGCGAGTTCGTTGTCCAGGGCTATTTTTTCTTTTTTCTTCTTGCCCTGATAGAATTTTGAGTTGATGATGTTCCAGCCCAGTTCGGCTTGTATTTTGGCCTTGTATTTTGATACTTGGTCTTCAGCGTCGTTGTCAGCGTCGAAGTAAGCATCTGGTCGGGCATACACCTGTCCTGTCACTTCCAGACCGTTGTGTCGGGCTAGTGCCAGTTGTTCGTGGGCAGTCTTAGCCCAGTAGAGTGAATCAGTGTTTTTGATGTCGGAGGTGTGCTGTTTGTTTAGGCTCAGTTGTATGACTGGTGCCTTCACCCAGATAGGGTTTTTGATAAGTGTGTCTAGTTGAGCGAAGCGGTCTTTGAAATGTCTCAATACGTTTTCGTTCTTCAGGTTCTCATAAACGAGCATCTTTGGGCTGAAACTATTCGGCTTGTTGTTTTTGCCTTTTGTTTGAGCCATCATGCCTTGTCCTGCCATGAGAAGTAGGAGAGTGGTTGTTGTGTATAGTATTAAGTTACGCTTCATTCTGTTGTTTGGTTAAACACGATGAATGCAGCTGCAGGCTCGCAGCTGCATTCACTATGTTCTTAGTATCTAATGTTTCTTATTGCCTGTTGAGGGGCAATGTCGTGTCTTAGTTGTCGTATGATACGTCGGTATCAGCATCAACATTGTACAATTTGTATACTTGTAAGCGGCTCTTGCCATGTGCTACATAGATGTAACCATTGTATACCTTTACGTAGTTGGCAGAGTAGTTGCCTGCTTTCACTTCCTTGTATCTTTCTGCTACCAAGTTGCCGTCCATATCTAGAACTTTGAGTCCAGCAGAACCATAGGCTACGTAGATGTACTTGCTTCCTACATATACGCCGTTTGCGCAAGCCTTATACTGTCCTGCTTTGTCACCATTTTCGATGATGGCTTTCTTCATTTGGTAATGCCAGATTTCCTGACCGTTGGTATCATAACAGTACAGACCAGCACCTCCTAGACATGCGTAGATTCTGCCACCTACATAGGCTATGGTATTCTTACCATTGTTAGGTGTGATTGCCTCTACTGCGAATGACTTTTCTGGGCTAGAGAAATCGGTTGTTCCTGCTGGGAAGATGTTGATGTGAGCAGGGATTGCTGTATACTCATCGTCACCAGCTGATGTATCTACCTGTCTGTCGAATGTCAAAGATACAATCTTGCCATCATTCAGGCAGATGTGCTTTACTCTTCCTTGTGTATCTGTGTTCTTTACCTCGTTAAGGGTTTCAGCATCGTACACGGTATAACCCTTTGTAGTTGCTACAACGTAGTTGTCGCCGTCTCTTACGATACAGTTCTCATCATATCCCTTCTTGGCATTTTCAGCAGTAGCAGATACCAACTGAATCATCTGGATAGGCTGAACAGTCTTTGTCTCCTCATCCTCAGTGATTTGCTTTGCTTCGGTGTTCAACAATCCGTCTCCTGCCAAGTCGATGGTTGCTGTCATAGCTCCCTTCTTGAAGTGAGAACCCACTGTCAATACTCTTGGTGTAGAGGTTCTTCCATCTACGATGAGGTGGTTGAAGTCGAGATAATTATCAGTATCCTGTAAGTATTGCTGCATGGTTACGGCATTGTTTTGTACAGGGGTGAATACCTCGATACAAGCTCCATGATCATTACCACGAGTATGATATGACATATACATCTTGTTGTTGTATTCCTTGATACATGTTGCAGAGATGTCATGGTCGTGACCTTCGTAGTCGATAGAAGTAATCAAGTCCAAAGATGGCTTGTTGTTTGGCTCTGGATCTGGGTCTGGGTCTGGAGAAGGCTTTGAATTGTTGTCATTATAACCGCTTGGGTTACATTCTGTTTTCTTGATTACAAAGTCCTTTGCATCAGCATCACCATACCAGTGAACATTTGCGTCTTTGTTCCAAACTACGGTTGTGCCATCGGCTGTGATTGGTGCTGATGCATTTTCCGAACCATAGATAGCTTGGGCATCAATAATGATATGAGCGTTGTCGCCAGAAGTCGCGAAGATAGAACAGTCTACTGTTTTTGCGCCATCTTCGCTCGTATTTGGACCTGGGGCGTTATAGTAGAATGCGCCTGCCTTGATGACAGCCACTCCAGCTTCGCTTAAGTCTGCTGTACCTTGTCCATTGTTCAAATTCTTATAGTAACCAGCAATGTTTACCATGCTCTGATTTTTGAGAATCAATTTAGCATTTGAATCTTGCTGGTAATTGGTTGCCTGAAGATACAAGGTTTGGATTGATGCTGAGTTTGTGATATATACTACACCTGAACTCTTGATAGCACAGCCAACTTCTAGTTTTGCGCTATTGTCAAGCTTCAGACTATAGTTGTTGTCGAGATCCTCGCCCTGGTTTGTTGTTGTCAGCGATCCCTGGATGCTGGCATAACTGCCATTACCTGTCATGTAGAACTTCTCAGTGGTGGCATCACCCATAGTAACCAATTGGGATCCGTTGATGGAAATGTTTTTGGCTTTCAAATTACCTGATACGTACATTCTTGTATCCTTTGAACCTTGGAAATCCAAAGACGCATCTCCTAAATCTACGTCACCAGAAAAGTTATAAAACTCATTCTTGATGGTGTATGTGCTTTGCCCTGTAGGATATTCGATAGTGCCTTCATTAGAAATCTTTGTGTCTGAGAAAATCTCTTTGTCGTTTCTGGCAATCAGCTTTCCACCTTCTAGGACATTGATGGTAGCGTTGCTTCCATAAGCCTCGCTGTAATCGAATGTTCCTTCTACATAGATGGTCATTCCTGTGATGTTGAGGTTGCTACTTTCGAGTTTACCTTTTATTGTCTCACCCTTTGCAATATAATATACTCCAGGGTGTGCATTCCAAGGATTGTCATTTAATACTTCTTTTAAATCCTTCGCATCTGCAGGTCTACTCATGCTTTTTTCGGCTCTTGTTATTGCTCTAGAAGCCACCGATCTTACTTTAGCGCTAGCTGTTTCTGTGTTATTATAAGCTCCCTTATAATTGATAACTCTAGCTGCCAAAGTTGCTGCATCAGTTGTTGCTGTTGCGCTGAGACCTTGCAATTTAGAGTTCATTGCAGGACTAACTGGTGAAACAGGAGTATCCATTCCACTATCGCTACAAGATGCGAGCAACAACGCTGCGAAGCTAAAAGTTGCTAATTTGAAATTTATTGCTTTCATGTTAGTCTTTTATTAAACGTTAGTATTCATCTTTTAACGTATACCTTATTTTTCTTGCTAATTTAGCTTTTATAAGGTTTAGTTCTCCCATCGTTTTGGATGGGAGAACTAAATATAATTACTACTTTATATTATTGCTGATTAGTTGTTGGCTCTATGAGCTTGAAAATCTGAACACGTCCCTGACCGTAAGCGACGTAGATGAGATCGTCCTTTACTGCGACATAGTTGGCAGAAGCATAGTCGCTCTTAGTGATGTCCTTTCCGACTCTCTTCTTAGCAACTTCATTGCCATCTTTGTCCAAAACAACAAGACCATAGGCACCAGCAGCTACATATACGTATTTGTTATCTACTGCAACACCGTTTACATAGCCCTGACGCTTGTCTACGCTCTGGTTTTTGTCGCTTTTTGATACAGGGGTTAGCCAACTCCAAACCTCAGAACCATTCTCATAGCATGTAAGACCCTTTGCGCTCTTACATACATAGATTCTGCCATTGTTGTCAACTGCAATCATGTTCTTACCATTGTTTGGTGCAATCTGGCCAACATTGAACGATGTAGAAGATGACAAATTAGAAGTGTTGAATATCTGAATCTGACCATTCACAGGGTCTTCATTAGCCTTTGTTGGCTCAGTATAGTTCAAACCAATCAAGTTGTTACCAGAGTTTACTACGAACTTAGCCTTTCCTGGAGCTTCAATAGGATCGTCGTTATAATTAGAGTCGATGAGGTCGTATCCCTTGGTATTGGCTACAACGATGTTGCTACCATATTTAACAACGCAGTTTGCATCACCGGCAGTAGTGTTGTCGAGAGCAAGTGATTGCATACCTCCGTCGATGTTCAATGTTCCGTCGCCATTGAATCCTACATAGCTCAATGTAGCACCACCAATCTTGGCAGCCTGCTTGCCAGCACCGCTACCAGCCAAGTAAAGCATGTTGTCGATGACATTCAAATGATTGAAGTCTAATGTTGGTATTGCTTGCTTAACATTTTGATCCACCGACAACTGGTTGCCATCAATGTGAGCTACCTCGATGTTGCCACCGAACTCGTCGCCACGTGTATGGTATGAAATGTAAATCTTGCCATTGGTATGTGGAAGAATACATGTGGCAGACTGGCCATCAGCATCTGCATTCTCTATCTTAGCCAATAGGTCGAGCTTCAGCTGCTTGCCAATCTCGTAATTACCCTTTAGTACATAGCCAAAACCTTCGGTTGGCTCTAATTTGCCCAAAGCTCCACCGCCAGTTACCTCTACATAGTCCTTGCATGTAGCAGAAGCTTCCCAAGTCTCGCCATTTTCATAGTCAATCTTGTTTGCGTCAGAGATAGCGCCGTTTTGGTAGCACTCAATCAGTTGAAGCAAGAAAAGTTGACCTTCAGTGTTTGGAGTGCTGAAGCAGTTGATTTCACCAGTGCCATCGTATACGAACTGGTCTACCTTAACTACAGCTACATTGTCCTTCTCGCCAGCCACGATAAACTGTCCGGCAGTGTTGTCTGTGAACAATCTATTAACGTTGATTACACCATGGGTACCGATAGTAATCTGTGCATTACCTTTCAAGGTGAGGGTAGACTCGCCAGCTGTCTTAACGGTCTTCTCTGTTAATGTCTCTTTGTCATATTGGTTGTCAGTTACATTCAAGTAAATAACAGACATCTTGGAACCTGGGTTCATGGTGAGAGATTCCTTAACCTTGGTTGAGGCATCTGTGCTGAAGTCACCACCATCGTTGATTGTCATCTTGTTTACGATGCATGTATTGCCTACATGCAAAGCACCAGACAATTCTACCTCGTTGGTGAAAGTAACGCGGTCTTCGGTGTTTACTCTTGCGCCCTTGTTGATAGTCAATTTCTTGGCACGGAGAGAGGCACGAACATATTTGTTTGTTTTCTTATTGGTGTAACCGCTCAAATATACATCACCGTTGATGGTGATGTCTTGAACAGGATACTGGTCGAGCTTAGGGTTGGTCTTGTCTTCACCTGTTGTTTCACCTAAGAGGTTAGATGAGTATAATTTACCGTCAATAATGATGGTGCTTGGCGTAGCGCAAGAATATGTAGCTCCGTCAACCACTACAATCGTATTGCCTGTAGGGATGGCTGTACCTGTACCTGTAAAGTTTAACGTACCTCCAGCTTTTACATAGATTGTATTTCCGCTACCTAATTGATCATATGTTACTGTGGTACCGCCAGAAATGAAAAGGGTAGTGTTGTTGATGGTTTTGCCTGTAAAATCATAACTCTTTTCTCCAACGGTTTTCCATTCGCCACCTGTTAGGTTGGTGACATTATTCAATCTCTTGGCATTGTCTGAAGCAGGAACCTCTGGCATGCTTGTCAAACCATTGAACAAGCTTGCGTCGATGGCACGAGTTCTTGCGTTGCTGGTGCTGCTGTGCTTATAGTTGGTAACGCTTGCTGCCAACTGTGCAGCGTCGGTCTGTACGAGACCTACCTTTGTTATTTCAGGGGTGATGGTAGGCAATGGCGTATTGCCACCACCAGTTTCGCTTGTGCTGTCGCTACAAGAAGCGAAGACGAATGCTGCCAAACCTATGGCAGCAAGCTTAGAATTGATTACTTTCATATCTATTTAAGTTTAAATTGTAATTTCTACTTTTAGTTTACCTTTTGGTGTCTTCTATATTGATTATCAGATAGTTGATTCGTCCTTCGCTCGCATGTCTTGTTCGCTTTTCGGGCAAAATTATACTATTAGACGTTGCAAATATAATGTAATTATTTCAATAATAGTTGTTTTTGATGGTTAAAATTTCTAAAAACAAAAATGTTTTATGTTAGTAATGATTAAAAAATAACTTGGTATATTTTTGTATAACTTTTATGAAGT
>CAVKXW010000083.1:0-13781 GCA_963660215.1 Bacteroidaceae bacterium
ACTCCTCAGAGTGGTAATGGTGTAACCAAGGTGAACCAGAGCGATGGCAGTGGTATCTCTTTGGTTTGGACTAATACTTTGGCATACGAATTTAATATCAAGGAACACCACCTCAGTGCTTTGCTCGGTAGTGAAACTACCAAGTATGATGGTAGCTATACTAGCAGCTATGGTGTTAACTTGACTGCTGGTTTTGATGATTGGGAGCATGCCTACGTTGCCAATACAGATATGAGCCATACTGACCGCAAGGTAAATGGTGGACCATACGATCCTTCTCGTGGTCAGTCGTTCTTCGCTCGTTTGGGGTGGTCTTGGAAGGATCGCTATATGGTAAATGCTACCATGCGTGCCGATGGTTCTTCTAAGTTTGCCAAGGGACATCGTTGGGGCTACTTCCCATCAATATCTGCTGGTTGGACTTTGACCGAGGAAGATTTTATGAAGTCAGCTAGATCTTGGTTGGATTTCTTGAAACTCCGTCTCTCTTGGGGTCAGGTAGGTAATGCCAACATCAAGAACTATCAGTACTTGGCTCCTGTTACAACTTCACAGACTAACTATAACTTCGGTGCCACTGGTGGTACTGATGCTTGGGTGATGGGTGCATATACTAGCCGTCTCGCTAATGAAAACGTGAAGTGGGAAACTTCTGAGCAGTACAATGTGGGTATTGATGCTCGTTTCCTCAATCAGCGTCTCTCTTTGACTCTTGATGGTTATATCAAGAACACCAAGGACTGGTTGGTTCAGGCTCCTATCTTGGCTACAGCAGGTACTGGCGGTCCTATCATCAATGGTGGTGATGTAAAGAACAAGGGTATTGAGGTCGGTCTTTCTTGGAACGACAATATCGGTAAGGATTTCATCTACGGTGTAGGTGCAAACTTCGCTTACAACCACAATGAGGTAGGTTCTATCCCTACAGAGGATGGTATCATCCACGGTGCTACCAACCAGATTTATAGCAATGCCGAGGAGTTCTATCGTGCTGAGAATGGTCATGCTATCGGTTACTTCTGGGGCTACAAGACTGCTGGTATCTTCCAGAATCAACAGGAAATTAATGAGTGGATTGCTGCAGGTAATGGCGTACTCCAGTCTGATGTAAAGCCTGGTGATGTAAAGTATATTGATGTAAACCATGATGGGGCTATCAATGCTAGCGATAAGGTAGACCTTGGAAATGGTCTTCCAAAGTATACTTTCGGCTTCAACTTTACTCTTGGCTACAAAGGCTTTGACTTGGCTGCCAACTTCACAGGTGCAGCTGGTTTCAAGATTGCACAGTCATATCGTGATCCTAACTCATCACAGGCTAACTACAGCCGTCGCATCTTGAAGCGTTGGACAGGTGAGGGCACAAGCAATGAGATTCCTCGTGTAACATACGGTGATGTTGGTAACTGGATGTTCTCCGACCTCTATTTGCAGGATGGTGACTATATCCGCTTGCAGAACTTGACCTTGGGCTACGACTTCAAGAAGTTGATTCCTTGGAAGGGTCTCTCTAAGCTTCGTCTCTATGCACAGGTTCAGAACCTCTTTACTTTGACCAAGTATGATGGTATGGATCCTGAAATCGGTTCTTACAATGGTACGGATGGCAACAGCAGCGACTCTTGGGTTTCTGGTGTTGATATGGGTTACTATCCACATCCTCGTACATTCATTGTAGGTGTAAATCTTGCATTCTAACTCTTAAATGGAAAGTAATATGAACAGAAAACATATATTGATGAGTGCCCTTATCATGTCGGCTATGGCTCTTACGTCTTGCGACAGCTACTTGGACACTTCATCTAAAACAGATATGAACTCACAGACTGCTTACAGCACAGCTGCTGCGGCAGAGATGGATTTGGTGGGTTGCTACGATGGTTGGCAGCGCACCGTCAGTGATGAGGGCATCGGTATGTACCTTACTGCTGAGTTCGCTTCAGAGCAGGCTTTTGGTGGTTTAGGTCTCTCTGATGCCAAGAATAACAATGTTATCGACCAGTTTAATATTGGTATAGCTCCTTCATACAATGACCTTTATAATACCGACTGGACAAATTATTATAAGGCTATTTTCCGTTGTAATCAGTTGATTAAGGCTGATGCCGATGGTACAATTAATTGGAATGGTGATACCAAGACCCAAGGTCGTTTGATAGGAGAGGCAAGGACTATCCGTGCCATTCTTTATTTCGATTTGGCCCGTCTCTTTGGTGATGTGCCATTGTTGTTAGAGCCATCTGAGGAGAATATTCCTCGCACTCCTGTAAAGGAGGTTTATCAGGCAATCTTTGACGATTTCAAGTTTGCCATAGACAATATTCCTGCCGATGCTTATCCTCTGGATGCACGTGACTCTAATGATGGTCGTATCACCAAGTATGCAGCCGAGGCATTGATGGCTCGTGCGTACCTTTATTATACTGGTTACTATGGTGAGGAGCATCCTGCTTGCTCTAAGGCAGAGGCTACAGCCGCCATCAATGACGTGGTAGAGAATGGTGGTTATGAACTAGAGAAAAACTATGCCGACTTCTGGATGCCTTCTTGTACAGAGGATGGTTCTTCTAACGGAACCTACGCATGGAAGACTACATACGCTGGTAAGTGGTATGACGGCTCTAGCTGGCAGGCAGGCCAGGGACATCTCTCCAAGGAAATCGTCTTGAACCTCAAGCTCAATTCTACTCACGATTACAATGGTAATGGCGATGGTAATACATTCTCTGTATATCTCGGCCCTCGTAACAAGTGTGCCACAAGCGTTTGCATCGCCAGTGGTTGGGGAGCTTGCTCTGTTACTCCTTATTTTGTAGAGCAATATAAGAACGATCCTCGTTTCAATGCTTGTGTATGGGGAGCTCAAGAGGCAGGTTTTACTGCTGATGAGGCAGACTCTTATGAATATACTGGTTATTATACTCGCAAGTATGCGCCTATGTGCTTTGCTGATGGTACTCGTCAGGAGGTAGGTTTCAAACTCGGTGAGCAGCACCAGAACATTACTTACTATCAGGACTATACCATCATGCGTTATGCAGATGTACTCTTGATGCACTCAGAGTTGAATGGTACTGCTGATGGTCTGAACAAGGTTCGTGCTCGTGTCGGTCTCGATGCAGAGGACTATAGCATTGACAACATCCGCAAGGAGCGTGCCATCGAATTGGCTTTCGAGGGTGTTCACTTCTGGGACTTGATGCGCTATGAGAAGGACGGTGTTTATGCTGCCAAGGCTATCTACGAGGCACAGAATGGTGCCAAGGTAAAGAATGGTGGTGTTGAGACTACTACATCTTTCTCTATGGAAAACTTCAACCAGAAGAAGGGCTTGATGCAGATTCCTAACACGCAGATTACACTTTCTGGTGGTGTCTTGACACAGAACGCTGGTTGGTAATCAGAGTTGGAACAAAGTATAACTTTTAACAATAAGAAGATATGAAAATACATAATCATATATTAACGCTTCTTGCAGCCTTGGCTCTCTTCTTGGTGGCATCATGTTCGCCAGAGGACTTTGGCTTTGGCAAGAAGACATACGCTCCAGAAGATTTGGTGGAGGGTCAGGCTTATACGGTTGCTGTAGAAGGTAACGTGGTTAAGCTGGAATCAAAAATATCTGATTGTACACCGCTCTGGGTTACTCCTTCTGGACGTTCGGAAGAACAGTCTCTGAGCGTAGAGTTGCCATTTGCTGGCGAGTATGAAGTGACCTTCGGTGTAGAGACTCCTGGTGGCATCGTTTATGGCGATCCTTACAAGTTCACATTGGCACAGAACGACTTCTCTCTCTTGAGCGACAATAAGTGGTTCTTGCTTGCCGATAAGAATTATAAGACTGGCGATGCTCTTCCTGATGCCGCAACTCTTTCTGCTGGTGTCAGTAAGAAGTGGTATCCTTGCGATGCCAACTATAACATCGGTCGCTGCTCTGGTCCTGTGATGTATGCTACTCCATACGATCCAGATAATGATGGCAAGGGCTTTACCGATGCAGAGAAGGCAGACAATGTGTATAAGGACATTCTCTTTGGCTCAGAGAATTGGGCTCCTAACTGGGATCCTGGTTTCCAAAGTTGGTTGATTCCAGAGAATAGTCCATATATGGATTCGTACATGACATTCAGCATGGATGCCAAGAATGGTTGTGTGGCTACGATGTATCGTGGTGAGGATGGCGAGAAAGGTGCTAGTACTGGTACTAATATGGTGGGTAAGTTTAATATGAACCTCTCAGACAAGACCAAACCTACTATCACTTTCAATGATTGCTATGCTATGCACAATGTAGGCTTTGATGAGGTTTGTTCTAACTATACTCAGGACATTCAGATTATTGAGTTGACTCCTTACCTCCTCCAGTTGGTTACCAAGCGTACCAACTCAGAAGGTAATTGGTACATTGTTTGGAATTTCGTTTCAGAGGAAGTCCGTGAGTCTCATGGTACTTGCATTCCAAAAGCAGATCAAGACTTGATAGAAAAGGTTAAGCCAACATTGCCAACTTTTGAGAATATCTATACAGACTTGTTCACTGCCGACATCAATGGCGACAAGTATGTGGGTAGCAAGATGACATTCAATTTGGATTCTGAGACACCTTACGACTTCTTGTGGTGGAACGGTTCTCCTAATGTCAAGGCTTGGCAAGGTGTTATTGGTGGAAACTACAACTCTACTTGGGCTCCTGCTCTTGATGACAAGGCTCTTGATGATTTCGAGTTGACTATCAGCAAGACTTCTAAGGGATATGCGTTTGAGTGTTGCGATGTGGATGGTGATGTAGAAATCACAGAGAATACATTGACTTTCAGCAAGGAAATCTCTATCTTCGCAGTTTCTAGCGATAAGCGTACCATCGAGTTGAAGGGCAAGAAGTTCTATATCCTTGGCAACTCTGCCGACGACCAGTACTTGACAATCGGTGTACCAGAGACTACAGACGAGGACGGTAATGTAAACTCTTATCTCGTAGCTAAGTTGGCTTACAAGAAGATTTCTACAGGTCCTGTTGGTCCTACAAAGGTCGCTATCGACAATGAGACCATTGCTGACCACATGTGGGTGGAGAATGGCTGTATTCGTGTTGGATTCCATCACTATGGTGCTGATGGTACAGGTATCTTCAAGGATGTAAGTTCTGTGAAGTTGAAGAAGGATCAGACAATCACTGTTACCTTTAAGATTAATTCTGGTGTAGAGTGGACCAAGACTCCTAAGTGTGCCTTGATTGATAACAACATCAAGACTACATGGGAACCTGGTTGCTTCGACCTCGACGATGCAGTGACTGTCAATACCAATGGTGAGACCACCGTTTCATTGACCAACACTACTGGTTCTACCCAGACCTTTACGGCTACTTGCCTTGACCTCTCTATCCAGCTGGATGGTTATGGTACATGCAATACTGACGACTGGTCTACCGTAGGTTTGGAGATCGTGTCTTGCACAATTCAATAACTTAAATAGCGTAAACTTATGAAGAATAAAATATTATACGGAATTATAGCCTTGGTCATGGGTATCTTCATGACAGGCTGTAGCGATGATGATTATTCTATCAACAAGAACCCTTTGCTTACCGATGAATCGGTAACTACAGGTTCGGCAGATGTGACAGCTACATCCGCTACATTCCACGGTACGGTGAAGGGATTGGAAGACCAAGCCTCCAGTTCTTATGCCACAGGTTTCTACTATGGTAGTAGCGAGACTAATTTGAGTGAGAAGATTGCAGCCTCTGGCAGTGACGAGTTCCAAGCTACCGTGTCTGGCATGCCAGGCGACGTAGTATACTATCAGGCTTTCGTTACTCTACAGGGCAAAGTAACATACAAAGGCTCTGTTCAGAGTGCTGTGATGACCAATGCCAAGGCTATCACTGGTGAACCAAGGGATTTGACTGCCAATAAGGTGACTTTGACAGGTAGTCTGTCTGAGGCACCAGCTGATGCTACTAGCGGTATCATTCTCTCTGGTGCCGAGGGTACTGAAAACGTGCGTGCAGGTGTGCGCATCATGGCAGAAGGTATCAACAACAACTATGAGATTACTGCTGAGGGCTTGCTCCCTAACACCACTTATCACTATACCGCTTACCTCGATCTCGGTAATGGTGTAGTATACGGTGAAGATCGTGAGTTCACTACTCCTGCTGCTGATTTCAACCCTGATGAAGACCTCGTAGACCTCGGTCTCTCTACCAAGTGGGCTAAGTATAATGTAGGTGCCTCTAAGGAAACCGAGTTGGGTGGTCTCTTTGGATTTGGTGATATGACTGGCTTTCAGACTTCTATTGATTTGGAAGACTATGCTTCTGCCGATATCTATAAGACCGATCGTGATGTAGCCAACAAGGTATATGGCTCATGGGTAACTATGCCAACTATCGAGGAGTTTGAGGAGTTGTTTACAGAATGTACCAAGGAATGGGTTGAGCAGGATGGTGTAGCAGGTTATAAGCTCACAGGTCCTAACGGAAACTCAATCTTCTTGCCAGCTGCTGGTACTCGCACTCAGGGTACTGTATCTGGTCAGGGCTTGAATGGTTACTATCTCTCAGGTTCTATCAATGCAAGCGACAATCAGTTTGCAATGGCATACAGCTTCGACCAGAATGCTTCTCGTCGTACCACTACTCCTGTATATCAGGCATTGGCTATCCGTCCTGTGTCTGTAGCTAAGAATGTGAAGTTTGACAAGGAAAAGCTCATCGGCAAGACTTGGGAGATTGACCTCCGTCTCGATGGCTCTCATTACAAGTTTGATGGTCCTGTTTACTTCTATGGCAATGATGATAGTTGGGCTACAGTAACCAACAACCAGCCTGTTGTAGGCAATAGTTGGTGCTGGGCTGCAGATTTCGCAGGTAACTCTTGGGTAGTGAATGGCGATGCCAAGAACTGCCAAGGTACTATGACCTTCAATGAGGATGGTACTGTCAAGGTACATCAATATATTGCAGGTGACGATGGTGCAGAAGGAACATTCAAGGATACCGAGGGAACTTATACAATCGATGAGAAGAATAAGACTGTGAAGCTGAGCATCCAGCCTTTGATTCCTGCCAACTTTATTGGTGCTATCACTGCAACGGAGAATGTTGACTTGCGAATCTTGTCTTTGACAGACGAGGGTATGCAGCTTGGTGTTACTCGTGCAAATGACAACCAGTATGAGAGTGTCAACTACGTCTCTGGCGAGCTGAAGAATGGTTTCACAGCTAAGCTTACCTGCTATAGTGGCGATGCTGATACACCTGACGAATGGAATTCTGCCACTGTCAATGTGCTCGGTGGTGCTGCTGGCTTGAAGACTTATACCGTAACCTTCAATACTCAGTATCCTCGTACCAATGGTAAGGTTTATATCCTCGACCTAGTAGGCTACCATGCAGCTTATCCTAATGCTTTGGTTCGTATCGACGGTATCAAGGCTGATGGCAATGATGTGAAGTATGATGCCAACAAGTTCTTCTATGGAGACTTGGAAGGCAACGGCAACTATCGTGTTGAAATGGCTAACATCTGGGGCTGCGGTCACAACGATGGATGGAACGGCTTGGCAGATACTCCATTCCATAAGGATGGTGGCGAGACAACCAATGAGACTGCTTTGGCATTCAACCATACCTTTGAGGTGACCTTCACTGTGGTTTCAAATACGAGCGATGGTACTGGCATCTATACTCCTAACTTGATTACCATCAACCCAAGTTGGGGTGGAACATGGGGCTACAATGATGGAGCTACCATGGAGGTTGTCAACGAAGGTGGTAAGTACTCAATCAAGAACAACCAGTTTGACATCACTTACAATAGTGGCGACCATGCAGATGGTTCCATCATGACCTTCATCGAAATCGCAGACCTCTATGGTTTCTTCCCTGGCACTCATGCCACTCTCGACGAGCTCTATCTCGATGGTAATGCGGTATCTTACGATAAGGCTAAGGTTATCGACAGCAACGAGAATCCTAAGTATCGCCTTGAGTTGTGGAACTGCTATGGTGCTACCAGAGGTGCAGGCTGTGCATTTGGTGAGCCAGAGGGCGATGTGATAAAGGGTCTTGCATTCAGCAAGTCTATCCGTACCAAGTTTACAGTTCATAGCCTCTTCCCTGTGCCAGAGTGGTAATAGTTGATAAATAATTATAATTAAGGAGAGTCCGATGTCTTCTTTTGTTAAGCATCGGGTTCTCCCCAAAACAGAAAGAAAATGAAGAAATTCAAATATTTATATCTTTTGCTCTTGGGTGTCATCTGCGGCTTGTCGTTCTCGGCTTGCTCTTATGATGACGATGACTATGACGCACCTAATTTCGAGGTACTCACCCCAGAGCTCGCATTTGATGGCGTGGGCGGCACGCAGACTCTTAGCGTGAGAGCGGATGCCCAGCCTACAGTCTCTGTTACTGATGGTGCCGACTGGTGTTCGGTTGCTTATGCTGATGAAACTAACGGTACATATAATTATAATGTTACTGTCTCAGCTTCTAACGAGGATGCAGAAACTACAGCTACCATCCGTGTCATCCAGGGATATAGCCGCAAGGATGTCACCATCACTCGTGCTAAGAAAGGTGAGGTGGTAGTGCCTGATGAGCCAGCTAGCAGTGATATGAGCAAGACTGCCATGGAAGTGGCTCAGTTGATGTACCCAGGTTGGAACCTTGGCAATACCATGGAGGCTGGCGACAGCAAGAATCTTTGGACGAATGCTGGTGGCTTGAGTGCCGAGACTTCTTGGCAGAGCAATAAGACAACCCAGGAACTCATCGACGCAGTGAAGGCCGCAGGCTTTAAGAGTGTTCGTATTCCTTGTGCTTGGGTGATGGGGCACCTTTCTGATGCAGATAATTGTACCATCGATGCTGAATGGACCAAGCGTGTGAAGGAAGTAGTAGACTATTGTATCAAGAATGGTCTCTACGTTATCATCAACCAGCATTGGGATGGTGGATGGATAGAGCACGATGGCTTTACATCTGGCACTGATTTGACTGCTACCAAGGATAAGTTAAACAAAATCTGGACACAGATAGCCAACAACTTCAAGTCATACGATGAGCACCTCATTTTCGCAGGTATGAATGAGCCTGGTGTAGGCGGTGGACAAGGTGGTGACATCATTGCTTTGGCTGATATGACAGCTCGCCTTGCTGAGTATGAGCAGACTTTCATCAATGCTGTTCGTGCCACGGGGGGCAACAATGCTCAGCGTGTGTTGATTGTTCAAGGACCGTACACCAACATCGACAACTTTGTAGCCAACAACTACATGTCTAAGATTACTGATACAGCTGCAAACCGTTTGATGGTGGAGGTTCATTTCTATGATCCTTATGTCTTCACAGATTTGGGTGAAGACCAGTCTTGGGGTAAGTACTGTCTCTATTGGGGCAAGAACAACACTGGTGGTGATGCCGCTCGTACAGCAGATTCTAAGTATTTCGAAGACTACGTAGAGGCTCAGATGGCTAAGATGAAGACAAACTTCTTCGACAAGGGCTATCCAGTATTGATTGGTGAGTTTGGCGCTAACCAGCGTACAGCCATTGGTAAGGATGCCTTGCATGATAATTCAGTAAAGGATTACTACAAGGCTGTCGTAACCAGTGCCATCAACAACGGTTGTGTTCCTGTGGCATGGGATACCAATGCCGGTCTTCCTAGCATGACTATCTTCAAGCGTTCCAATGCTACCGTCAGCAACAATAATATGCTTGAGAGTATCACTGCTGGTGTGGCTGCGGCTACATGGCCAAGTAAGTAATACCTTTAAGCTGTTTGAAATTTGAAATAGATTTCAACCCTATGAAGAAAGTAGTTATGATAGTATTGGCTGTGGTCCAGATGGCTTTCGCAAGTGCCCAGACGGCACCTGCCGACAAGCGAATCGCTAAGATGGGACTCTCAGCCATGGAACTGGCTCATTATATGGCGCCTGGAGTAAACCTTGGCAATACAATGGAGGCGTGCGACTATACCCATCTCTTTACCAATAAGGCAGGACTCGGTTCGGAAACCTCATGGCAAAGTGACAAAACCACGGAATCGTATATCATGAGTCTGAAGAAACAAGGATTCAATAGCCTCCGCATACCTTGTAGTTGGGTGGCAGGTCACCTCATCGACAAAGAAAACATGACCATCGACCCTGCTTGGGTGAAACGCATACAGGAAATCGTCGATTACTGTATGAAGGCAGGTATGCTTGTACTCATCAATGAGCATTGGGACGGTGGATGGATGGAACACGATGCTTTCACCGATCAGGCGGATGTGACAGCCTGCAAGGAGAAGTATCGCAAACTTTGGGTTAACATCTCACGTGCGTTTAAAAAATACGATGAACGATTGCTCTTCGGGGCTTTGAACGAACCTGGGGTGGGAGGTGCGAGCCCTCTTGTCAAGGGACAGCTCTTGCCTACGGATAGCAAGGAGTTTGCCGACCGATTGCTCGACTATGAGCAAGTGTTTATCGATGCAGTACGCTCCACAGGTGGCAAGAATACCAAACGAGTGCTCATCGTGCAGGCTCCTAAGACAGAAATCGACCTTGCG
This sequence comes from Bacteroidaceae bacterium, assembly GCA_963660215.1. Taxonomy (GTDB): domain Bacteria; phylum Bacteroidota; class Bacteroidia; order Bacteroidales; family Bacteroidaceae; genus Prevotella. Next base: position 10,572 of record CAVKXW010000083.1, read on the forward strand.
GAAAAGGAGTCTTTCGACATTACTCGCCTAAAGGACAAGGTGAAGAACCGTCTCATGGCTGAGGTGCACTTCTACGACCCTTATACTTTCACACTCATGAGCGAGGATGCCGACTGGGGCAAGGTGGCTCTCTATTGGAAGGGGCATGCGCCTGTTGATGACGGTGGCAGAACAGTGAACACCATCTGGTACAACAATCAGAGTGTAGATGCTTATCATCACATCACCAACCAGATGATGAAGATGAAGAAGAAGTTTGTAGACCAGGGCATACCAGTCGTCATCGGTGAGTATGGTGCCAATCGCAAGGATGCCACGCTTTATGGTGGCAACCAGCAGAAGCACGATGAAAGCATGATGGCATGGTATGGTGCTGTGACCTCCGAGATGATGAAGGCAGGGCTTATCCCATACGTGTGGGACATCAATGTGCAGCCACTCCCTCACATGACCTTGTTTGATAGAAAGAATCATTCGGTTTCAGATTCATATATCTTCAAGGGAGTGATAGAAGGCTCCAAGGATGGCATGTCAGCTTTTAAGAAAATCTATCCCAAACATTGATTATTCAGTGAAGAAAGGTAGATAATAGAGATTGTTTAGAAATAATATGTGAATAGGGCAAGAAAGTATCATTCTTTTTTGCCCTTTTTTATTAACTTTGCAATCAGAAAACTTAATAAGAATAATAATGAAGAAAATATTTGTTTTATTGATGATGGCTTTGGCTACATTCAGTCTATCGGCAAAGTCAAACTTTGTGCAGGTGAAGAACGGACATTTCGTGCGTGACGGCAAACCTTATTATTATGTAGGCACTAACTTTTGGTATGGTGCCATCCTTGGCTCCGAGGGTCAGGGGGGAAATCGCCTGCGTCTTTGCCAAGAACTCGACAAGATGAAGGAGATGGGCATCGATAACCTCCGCATCCTCGTCGGTTCCGATGGCAAGCGTGGCGTGAAGACCAAGGTGGAACCTACTTTGCAGGAAGCTCCTGGCGTATACAACGATACTATCCTCGCTGGTCTCGACTACCTCCTTATGGAGATGGGCAAGCGAAAGATGGTGGCTGTGCTCTATCTCAACAACTCCTGGGAATGGAGTGGCGGATATGGTTATTACATGGAACAAGCTGGCGAGGGCGTAGCCCCACGTCCTAACGAGGATGGCTATCCTGCCTTCATGGATTTCGTGTCAAAATACGCATCTTGCGAAAAGGCGCATCAGCTCTTCTACGACTATGTACGTTTCATACTTACTAGAACCAATAGATATACAGGCAAGAAATATAAGGACGACCCTGCCATCATGTCCTGGCAGATAGGCAACGAGCCTCGTGCCTTCAAGACCGAGCAGTTGCCTGCCTTTGAGAAATGGCTTGCTGAGGCTAGCAAGTTGATTCGTTCGCTCGACAAGAACCACCTCATCTCCATCGGCAGCGAGGGTAGTTGGGGATGCGAGAACGACATCAATTGCTATGAGCGCATCTGTGCCGATAAGAACGTGGACTATTGCAACATTCATCTCTGGCCATACAACTGGAGTTGGGCTCGCCCAGACCATCTCATCGAAGACCTTGGCGTAGCTTGCAAGAACACTAAGGAGTATATTGACAACCACCTTGCAGTCTGCGCTCGCATCAACAAACCATTGGTGATGGAGGAGTTTGGCTATCCTCGTGACGGCTTCTCATTCTCACCTTCCGCTCCTACACAGGGCAGGGATGGCTATTATAAATATGTGTTCAGTCTTGTGGGCGACAATGCTGCCTCAGGTGGCTACTTTGCTGGTTGCAATTTCTGGGGATGGGGCGGCTTCGCCAATCCTAAGCACGAGCAGTGGCAGGTGGGCGACGACTATACTGGCGACCCTGCACAGGAGGCGCAAGGCTTGAACTCCGTTTTTGCTAGCGACAAGAGTACCTTGGAGGTAGTGAAGAGCCAAGTGGATAGGATGAATCAGATTGGAAAGTAAGTTTTCATAGGTAAAATTGTTAGTGTAAAATGCCTTGTTCCTTAGTGGAACGAGGTTCTTTGTTATTATCAAAGAAGTATTATTTCAAAATCTCCATTATTGTTCTTTGTAAGATTTTAAAGGAGATATTCAGCTTCTGAATTATCTGAATATTTTTGATTATAGTATATGTCCATGACAAGGAAGTCGGCGTGCTTCCTTGCCTTTTCTGGCGTTAAATCGCCAGAAAAGGCAAGATTGACAAAATTATACTAGTAATCGGCAAAATAATATCATAAAATCTCCGAGTTGTGATGTATCTTTGCAATCGTGAATCAGAAATTGTTTCAACCGTATCGGTCGAATCATTTCTCGATAAACTTAAAATAGAAATAAATTAATATAAACCTAATTTAAAATTAAAAGCTGATGAAAAAGTTTTTTACTTTAGTATTTGGCGTATTGTTCGCTATGTGTGCTAATGCTCAGAGTTCTACGACGCTTTGGGAAGAAGGTATAACCTTTGATGAGTCATGGAGTGGTAACTTTAAGGTGGACAAAGCTAAGTTCGCCAATGTCAAGGATGGAGATAAACTTATTATCTCTGCTGAGCCTGTTGATGCTGTTTCTTGGCAATGGGGCTCACAGGTCTTTGTTAAGACACCTCGCGCAGGTTGGGATGCTATTGCTCCAACAATAAGTGTAGCTGAAGCAGGAGATTTTGAAGTGAAGATTACCGATTCTGAGATAGAGGTAACTGATAAGACAGATGAAACTGCACCAGCGAAAGTAAAGACTTCTATACTTAAAGAACTTCAGGAGTATGGCCTCGTCGTACAGGGTATTGATGCCAAGGTTACTAAAGTGGTACTAGAGTCATCTGTGGCAACTACTGAGGTTGAATTGACATTGACAGAAGGCCACACGATTTTGGCCTCGGAGTTTGATAAGTATGCAGATGATACTAAGGTAAAACTTTGCTTTGAGAATCAAACGGATCCTTATGAGTCTCGTAATGGATGGGGTATTGGTGGTTTTGCTAATTCCGATAATTGGAGTCCTACTTATTCTATAAAGGGTAGTGATGGTGCAAACTTTGAGGTAATGGTTACTGTCGGTGACTTTAAGACAGCAGCTAAGGCTGGTACAGATTCTTATGTTGATGGTGAATATCATAAGGGTGGTGTGACTTTCAATATTTATAACGATTGTAAGTTAGCTCATGTTTATGTTCTATTGGAGAATGATCCTACAAC
>CAVKXW010000084.1:0-13764 GCA_963660215.1 Bacteroidaceae bacterium
AGCACGTGATTTGTAATCTCGGGGTCGTTGGTTCGAATCCGACAAGAGGCTCAAGAAAGAGAATTTCCTTCATCGGAAGTTCTCTTTTTTCTTTTTCTATTTCTCCCACTTTCTTTAATTATATATAAAACTTCTCTCCCTTTACACCTTATATAATAAAAAAATTGTATTTTTGCAAATCGATTGAGACCAATAGAACCATCAGTCCTTTCAAAAAGTACAGAAATATAACGTTATAACAATGAATACAGACAATAAAGAAGAAAAGTTTGGGAAGGTAAGAACCATCGTCATCGACCTGGGCAAAATCAGACAGACCAAGGCTTTCGCCCGACAAGACGGAGCCATACTGGGAGCCGTATGGGTGGTAAGCTTTGCACTCACCATGCTGGCTGTGGAACCACAATACCAGTTGCTCGGTCTGCTTGCCAACGTGCTCACACTCTCCACCCCCTTCGTGGTGGCAAGACGACTGAAATCATTCAGAGACTATGCGCTGGAGGGAGCCATCTCGTTCAAGAACGCACTCTACTACAGCTGGCACTGCTTCTTCTACGCCACCTTGTTGCTCACCATCGTACAGTACCTCTGGTTCCGCTTCATGGACACAGGCATGTTCATGAGCCAGCTCACTGCCAACTACCAGATGGTGATGCAGGCATACGAGCTCTCAGCGCAGGAGGCGAAGACCGTGATGGAAGCCATCGCACAGATGAAGCCTATCGCATGGGCATCACTATTCATGATCACCGACCTCGTCGCAGGCATCATCCTCAGCCCTATCATCGCTGCCATCATGGCAAAGAAGCCACAGAACGGACAGCAGGCGGCACAGCAGCAATAAAGATTTTACTATAAAAAACTAGATATAGACAGATATGGACATTTCAGTCATAGTACCTCTATTCAATGAGGAAGAGTCGTTGCCAGAACTCTTCGCCTGGATCAAGCGAGTGATGAACGCCAACGATTTCACATACGAAGTCATCTTCGTGAACGACGGCTCCACCGACCGTTCATGGAACGTCATAGAAGAACTTGCCGAGCAAAACGAGCAGGTGAAGGGCATCAAGTTCCGCCGCAACTACGGCAAGAGCCCAGCCCTCTACTGTGGATTCAAGGCTGCCCAGGGCGATGTAGTCATCACCATGGATGCCGACTTGCAGGATTCCCCAGACGAGATACCAGCCCTCTACCAGATGATTACCAAGGAGGGCTACGACCTCGTGTCGGGCTACAAGCAGAACCGCAAGCAGGGCGACCCTCTGAGCAAGACCATCCCTACCAAACTCTTCAACGCCACCGCACGCAAGGTGAGCGGCATACACAACCTGCATGACTTCAACTGCGGACTGAAGGCTTACCGTCGCGACGTGGTGAAGAACATCGAGGTATACGGCGAGATGCACCGCTACATCCCTTACCTAGCCAAGAACGCAGGCTTTTCCAAGATAGGCGAAAAGCCAGTGCACCACCAGGCACGCAAGTTTGGCAAGAGTAAGTTCATGGGGTGGAACCGTTTTGTAAACGGCTACCTCGACCTGATGACCCTCTGGTTCCTCAGCAACTTCGGCAAGAAGCCTATGCATGTGTTCGGATTCCTGGGCAGCGTGGTGTTCTTCATCGGATTCCTCTCCCTCGTGGGGCTGGGCATCGACAAGAGCATCGACCTCTACCACGGCGTGTATGGCCATCTCATCACCGACTCGCCATACTTCTTCATCGCACTGATAGCCATGGTGCTAGGCAGCCAGTTCTTCCTGGCAGGATTCCTCGGCGACCTCATCAGCCGCCAGAACCCAAACCGTAACGATTACCAAATAGAAAAGAAGATAAGATGCGCAGAATAATCCCCTTCATCCTTTTCATGACATTCATCATGATGGGATGCTCATCCTTAAATTGTCCACTCAACAACACGGTATATACCAAATATGTGTTGAAAGGAGACAACAGCCCGCTCGAAGACACCTTGACTATCTCGACCAAGAAGATAGAAGGATTAGATAGCATACTCATCAACAAAGATGTAAAAGTAGATAGTTTCATATTACCGATGAGTTATAGTCAAGACCAAGATATCTTCTATTTCGAGATACGGACCCAAGAGCTGCAAGAGTACAAAGATACGGTTATCGTATCGAAAGAGAACCGCTCCCACTTTGAGTCGGTAGACTGTGCCCCAGCGTTTTTCCATACAATCACAGACGTGAAGACAACACACAACTTCATCGACTCCATCGTTATTAACAACAAAGAGGTAAATTATGATGCATCCAAAGCACATTTCCACATATATTTTGGCAACCGCAATTAGTGGCACAGCCCTATTTTGCGCTAGTCCATGCCATGCTCAGCAAAAGAAAATTGTTAAGCAAGAGGCAGACACCATCCCTTTGTTAAGAGGTATATCGGTAAGCGCAGATCTCATTGGTCCCATACAGCTCATGGTAAGCGACTACGGACAGTACGAGGCCAATGTAAGAGTCAATCTAAAAGACAAATACTATCCCATCTTCGAATTGGGTTATGGTAAAGCTGACGCTACCGACGAAGCAACCTTGATCAGATTCAAGACCAGCGCCCCCTATTTCAGAGCAGGTGTAGATTGGAATTTGCTCAAAGACAAACATGACATATATCGCCTTTTTGGTGGTTTTCGCTATGCATGCACTTTCTACAAGTACGACATTTCTTCCCCTGCCGTCAATGACCCTGTTTGGGGTGGAGAAACAGAATATGGAGGAAATGGCATTTCCTGCAACTACCACTGGTTGGAAGGAGCCATTGGTGTAGATGCCCAAATATGGGGTCCAATACGTATGGGATGGAGTTTGAGATACAAACGCCGATTGTTCAGGAACGATGGCATCTTAGGCAACACTTGGTACGTACCAGGCTTCGGCAAACAGGGGAGCTCTCGATTTGGAGGTACATTCTATGTAACATTAGAGATTTAAGAAATATGAAGACAAAAAAAATCATCTGGCAAATACCGTTCTTGATACTTCTCATCATCGGAACCATTATCATCATCGGTCAACAATCCAATACCCCCTATCAAAAGGATACGGGGTTTGTCTTCGGCACCATCTACCACATCACCTATCAAAGCAAGCAGAACTATCAATCAGAAATAGAAGCTGAACTGAAAAAAGTAGATCAGTCGCTTTCTCCTTTCAACAAGACATCTATCATCACCCGCATCAACAATGGAGAAAAAGTTAAGGTAGATGCCATGTTTGCGGAAGTATTCAACCTTGCCGAAAAAATATCCCAAGAAACCAACGGAGCATTCGACATAACCGTAGCCCCAATGGTCAACCTATGGGGATTCGGATTCAAACAAGGCATACCTCCCACCAAAGAGAAGATTGACAGCATCAAGGCATTGGTAGGGTACGAGAAAGTAGCACTGAAAGATGGGGAAATCAAAAAGGAGAATCCAAAGACAATGCTGGATTGCTCAGCCATTGCCAAAGGATACGGAAGCGACAGGGTAGCCCAACTTTTGAAAAAGAAAGGCATTACAAACTTCATGGTAGAGATAGGAGGAGAAATCGTGGTAAGTGGTATCAGCGAAAGGCAAAAACCTTGGCATATCGGCATCAACAAACCTACGGACGACTCCACCAACACCCAACAAGAAATACAAGATGTGCTTGATGTAACGGATCTTGCAATGGCAACCAGTGGAAACTATCGCAACTTCTACTACAAGAATGGCAAGAAATACGCCCATACCATAGATCCAAAAACGGGTTATCCTGTGCAGCACAACATTCTTTCTGCCACGGTATTAGCCAAGAACTGCGCCACAGCCGATGCCTACGCAACATCGTTTATGGTTTTAGGACTAGATGGTACAAAAAAAATTCTGGAAAAGCATCCAGAACTATGTGCATATCTCATCTATTCTGACAAACATGGCAACAACAAGATATGGTACTCCCCATCTATCCAAAAGAAAATTCTAAAATAAACAAACACCAACATGGCAGAAAATAGACTATACGACAGTTTATTGGCGCTCCCTCTGTTTCTGGGTATGAGTCGCAATGACCTGCAAGAAGCAGCAGGCAAAACCCGTTTCAACTTCCAAAAGATAGAAACGGGCGAAACCATAGTAAAAGAGGGAGACCCCTGTCAACATCTCTATTTCCTGCTCACGGGGGACATAGTTGTTATCACCGAGGCAAACGATCATGGCTATCGCATAGCGGAAGATATTACCGCACCTGAAATTTTTCAGACAGAGCGCTTGTTTGGACTTACGCAACGCTTCACCCACACCTATGTGGCAAAAGCGAATTGCAGTGTGATGTCTATCAACAAACAAGAAATCAGAAATTTATCCAACACCTTCGAAATCTTCCGCATCAATCTTCTTAATCAGGTTTGCACCCAAAGCCAGAAAAACAACAGGCGCCTGTTCCAAGTACCCCCAAAGACACTCAAGGAACGCATCATTCATTTCTTCGAGAGCCACTGCGTTCGTCCTGCAGGCGAAAAGACATTTTTCATCAAGATGACACGCCTGGCAGAAGAAATGAACGTGAAGCGCATCTACGTATCGAATGCACTAAACCAGATGCAAGACCAAGGTCTCATCCAGTTATCCCGTGGCAGAATCACCATTCCTGCGCTCGAAAAACTGATTAATAGATAAACGAAAGATAACAAGCGATAAAATATAGTTAAAATCCTATATTAAATAAGGTTATAACACTTTTTTTTGCTAACTTTGCAGCTAAAAAATATTCATTATGCAAGAGAACGACAACATAAAAAATAGAATAAATCCATTCTTTGTGCCTTATAATACACCGCACGAAACCGTACCCTTCGATCATATTCAATTAGACGACTATGAGGAAGCATTCATGGAAGGCATACGCCGTGACAACGAGGCTACAGACAAAGTGGTGAATGATCCAGAAGAACCTACATTTGAAAATACAATCGCACGAATTGATACAGAAAAAGGTGAGCATTATTATGACCTTCTGAGTAGAGTTTCAAATGTATTTTCGTGCATGATGAGTGCGGAAACATGTGACGAGATGGAGGAATTGGCACAGAAATTGAGTCCAATCCTCACCAAGCACGCCAATGACATCACTCTCAACAAACGTCTATTCGAGCGCATTAAGTTTGTACACGACCACCCAAACCGTCCATTAACCGCAGAAGAACAGATGCTTTTGGACACAAGTTACGATGGTTTTGTACGGAGTGGCGCACTACTAGACGAAACAGGCAAGGAAAAGCTACGCAAGCTGACAGAAGAAGCAAGTATTCTCACACTTCAATTTTCGCAAAATCTATTGAAGGAGAATAAGGCTTTCACCCTACATATCACTCAAAAAGAGCAACTTGAAGGATTGCCAGAGACAGCCATTGCAGCTGCTGCTCAAGCTGCCAAAGAAAAACAAGTAGAAGGTTGGATATTTACGCTGGATTATCCGAGCTATTCGCCTTTCATGACCTACTCTACGCAACGAGAATTGCGCAAAGAGATGTATATGGCTCGTAATACCGTATGCACGCATGACAACGAACAGAACAATCTGCAGATATGCAAACGATTGGTTAACTTGAGACGTGAGTTAGCACAACTTCTCGGCTATGAGACATACGCAGACTATGTATTGCGCCACCGCATGGCAAGCAACGTGAAAAATGTATACAAATTGCTAAACGACCTCATAGCTGCATATCGTCCAACGGCCCAAAAGGAAGTGGAAGAGGTAAGATTGCTCGCCCAAAAGACAATGTCGCAAGACTTTAAACTAGAGCCATGGGATTTTGGGTACTTCTCACACAAATTGCAGATGGAGAAATATAACCTCGACGCAGAGATGCTCAGACCATACTTTCAACTGGACAAGGTGATAGAAGGAGTTTTCGCACTAGCCAACAAACTATACGGCATCACATTCAAGGAGAACAAGGATATACCAGTATACCATCCTGATGTAAAAGCTTACGAAGTCTTCGACAAGGACGGCAGTTATCTCGCCGTATTCTATGCCGATTTCTTCCCTCGCAAGGGCAAGCAGGGCGGAGCATGGATGACTGAATTCCAAGGACAATGGATAGACTACAAGGGGAATAATATTCGTCCACATGTAAGTGTTGTTACGAACTTTACCAAGCCAACGGCAGAGAAGCCAGCTCTCCTCACTTTGGGTGAGGTAGAAACCTTCCTGCATGAGTTTGGTCATAGCCTACACGGCATGTTTGCGAACACCCGTTTTGAGAGTCTGTCAGGCACCAACGTATGGTGGGATTTCGTAGAATTGCCTTCACAATTCATGGAAAATTATGCGGTAGAGAAAGAATTCCTGCGTACCTTCGCTTTCCATTACCAAACAGGCGAGCCATTGCCTGACGAATTGATAGAGAGAATCGTCAAGAGCCGCAATTTCATGGCTGCATACGGATGTTTGCGACAAGTAAGCTTCGGACTTCTTGACATGGCATATTACACACAGGAGAAAGAATTTACAGAAGAGATAATGCCTTTCGAGAAAAAGGCATGGGAAGAAGCGATCATCATGCCGCAGCTACCCAACACCTGCATGACCGTACAGTTCTCTCACATCATGGCGGGTGGATATGCCGCAGGCTATTATAGCTATAAATGGGCAGAAGTCTTGGATGCCGACGCTTTCAGTGTATTCAAAGAACATGGAATCTTTGACCAAGCCACAGCGCAAAGCTTCAGAGACAACATCCTCTCAAAAGGAGGCACGGAACACCCAATGACCCTCTACAAACGCTTCAGAGGGCAGGAACCAACCATCGATGCTTTGCTAAAGCGTAACGAGATTATAAAATAAAGTAAAATGTAAAATCTGAAAGCTATGGGGGATAATCATTCCAAACAAAAGGAGCTAGACTTACGCTACCTTAGAATGGCACGTATCTGGGCGGAGAACAGCTACTGTAAGCGACGCCAGGTGGGGGCTTTAGTAGTAAAAGACAAAATGATCATCAGTGATGGTTACAATGGAACGCCAAGCGGTTTTGAAAACGTCTGCGAAGACAACAATGTAACCAAGCCTTATGTTCTCCATGCCGAGGCAAATGCCATCACCAAGTTGGCTCGCAGCAACAACAATAGCGAGGGTAGCACCCTATATGTCACAGCCTCTCCTTGCATCGAATGTGCAAAACTCATCATTCAAGCAGGTATCAAGCGTGTTGTATACGCAGAAAAATACCGTTTAGACGATGGCATCAAACTAATGCAAAGAGCTGGCATCAAAGTGGAGTACCTTTCCCCCGACGAGACAAGACTAGAAGAAAACAAATAGCCTTCGTAGCTGAATAAAAAGACAAAATACGTTAGTAAAGAAATATTGTAAAAACATGAGTAAAAATAGCACCAATAGATTTATGCCTTTCTTCATGGCGCTTTGCGTCGTGATAGGCATTATCATCGGAACTTTCTTTTCCAATCATTTCTCTGGAAACCGGCTTAGCGTCATCAACAGCGGCAGCAATAGACTGAACAACTTGCTTCACTTGATAGATGACCAATATGTCGATGCAGTGAACATCGATTCGTTAGTAGACAAGGCTATCCCGCAAATTTTGGCTGAACTAGACCCTCACTCTGTCTATATCAGCGCCAAAGACGCAGCCCAAGCTACAGACGACCTGAAAGGATCGTTTTCGGGTGTAGGCATTGAGTTCGTCATCCGTCAAGACACCATACACATACAGAATGTCATCCAGAATGGACCTGCAGAAAAAGCAGGCTTGCTCGCAGGCGATAAAATCGTGTTCGTTGATGGTAAGAAATTCGTTGGCAAGATAGTAACAAACCAAGAAGCCATGCACCGCCTCAAGGGTCCAAAGGACACCAAGGTAAAGATAGGCGTAATCCGCTACGGCAGCAAGCAAGTACAGACCTTCACCGTGACGCGTGGCGAGATACCTACCAAGAGTGTCACCGCAGCCTATATGCTCGACGACAACACTGGTTATATCCGCATCAAGAACTTCGGCGAGAACACCTATCCAGAGATGCTCATCGCCCTAGCCAAGCTCTCGCAGCAGGGCATCAAGAACCTCTGCATCGACCTTCGCGACAACAATGGCGGCTACTTGACCGCAGCCATCAGCATGGCTAACGAGTTCTTGCCAGACAAGAAGCTCATCGTATACACACAGGGAAGGAAGTCGCCTCGCCAAAACCACATGAGCGACGGCAAGGGTTCTTACCAGAAGATACCAATGATCGTGCTCATCAACGAGGGTTCGGCCTCTGCGGCAGAAATCTTCGCTGGTGCCATGCAGGACAACGACCGTGCCACCATCATTGGCCGCCGCTCCTTCGGCAAGGGATTGGTACAGCAGCAGATAGAGTTTCCTGACCATAGTCTGATTCGCCTCACCATAGCACGCTATTATACACCTTCTGGAAGATGTATCCAAAAGCCTTACACACTTGGAGACGACAAGGATTATGAGCAAGACCTACTAGAGCGATACCAACATGGAGAATTCTTCTCACAAGACAGTATCAAGCATACAGGACCTGCATACCATACAGGAATTGGTCGCGTCGTATACGGAGGTGGCGGCATCACACCAGACATCTTCGTCCCTGAAGATACCACTGGCATGACCTCCTATTTCAAGGAGGCTAGCATGAGCGGGCTCATCCTTCAGTTTGCCTTCACCTATACCGACGACAACCGTCCGAAGCTCAACAACTTCAAGGAGATGATGCAGCTCGCCGACTATCTCGACAGTCAGAACATGGTAGACCAGTTTGCCAACTACGCTGACAAGCACGGCTTGAAGCGTCGCAACCTCCTCATCAAGAAGTCGTACAAGTTGCTGGACCGTTACATCGACAGCCGCATCATCTACAATATGCTCGACGAACAGGCTTGGACCGAGTACATCAACCTCGACGACCCTGTCATCAAGAAGGTGAAGGAGGTCTTCGACAAGCACGAGGCTTTTCCACAGAAGCCAGCACCTGCCGCCAAGCCAGCAGGCAAGAAGCAGAAGGTAGCCATGGCGACATCCCATACGCCCTACAACTACCGCTCCCTTCACAGCAACAACTTCTACATAGGATAAAATCCATGAACAAATCAGAACTCAGAAAAGAGATAAAAAGCAGAAAGCGACAGTATTCCTCAAGCCAACTTGAGGAACTGTCGCTTTCTGTTTTGTCTCGCCTGTCACAGAATGAGCGTCTACAAGAAGCCCATACGGTATTGATGTACTATTCCCTGCCCGACGAGGTGAACACCCACGCCTATATCGACAGCCTCGTAGAGCAGGGCAAGCGAGTACTCCTCCCTGTCGTCATCGACGTCGAGAACATGATTATCCGAGAGTATACTGGCAAGCAAGACCTCCGGGAAGGAGCCTATCACATCCAGGAGCCGATAGGCAAGATATTTCCCAAGGAGAAATATCAAGAGATAGAGGTAGGCATCATCCCAGGCATGGGTTTCGACAACATGGGAAATCGCTTGGGAAGAGGCAAGGGATACTATGACAGATTTCTGAAAGAAGTACCCGATATGTACAAGATAGGCATCTGCTTCGAATTTCAGAAAGTGGAAGCCGTGCCTACCGAACAGACAGACGTCAGAATGAACGAAATCATCTAGTAGAACCTGATGTCGGAGATAACCTGCGCCCCCACCGTTTGGTTCAACCGATTCACCAATACCGAGCGGTTCATCTGCAAATCAGCACGCAGGGCAGGATTCAAAATCTTGATATAAAGCGTCTGGTTCTTGATGAACTTATCCCCACAATAGGCGGCGATGGAGCCACCTACCACAGTGTCCCAACTATCCAAGAGCCTCTTCTGCTGAAGCGGTGCCTCCAAGCCCTCGTTTCTCAGAAACTCTGGCAATAATTCTCCTAACGAACGTACTTTTCTTCTAAACATATCACCTCTCCTTAAAAACTTCTATTTTCTCATTTCTCATTGATTTCCCCATCCTCTACATGGAATATCTTGTAGTCGCCCTGTATGTTGTGGAGAATCTGGTCGAGATGATCGCGATTGGTATCAGTGATAAAAATCTGTCCGAAGTTATCCCCCGACACCAGTTGCACGATAGCCTCAACACGCTGGGCATCGAGCTTGTCGAAAATATCATCGAGCAAGAGCAGTGGCGTGGTATTGGAGCAAGTACGCTGCAAGAAACTAAACTGCGCCAGCTTCAAGGCGATGACAAACGTCTTGTTCTGTCCCTGACTACCCTCACGCTTCATGGCATAGTCGCCGAGCATAAACTCCAAGTCGTCCCTGTGCACACCGTGCAGCGAATAGCCCACAGCCCTGTCCTTGAATCTATCACGCTGTATCACCTCCAGGAGAGGACCACGGGTGCAATGCGAGATATATCGCAAGCCTACCACCTCCTTGTTGCCTGAGATATGCTGGTAAATCTGCTGGAACACAGGCACTAGTTCGCTCACAAAAGCCTGGCGCTTCTGATAGAGCACCTCACCGTTCTGCGCCATCTGCTGCTCCCATAGCTCCATCAGCGTAGGGTCGGGCTCAGCCTCCATCTTCAGGAGGGCATTGCGCTGCTGCAAGGCTTTATTGTAATTGGAAAGAGACTCGATATAAGAATTGTCATACTGAGAGATGACCACATCCATCAATCTTCTGCGCTCCTCGCTCCCCCCCTCGATGAGCGACACATCCGACGGCGATACCAAGATGAGCGGTATCAAGCCGATATGCTGCGACAGTCGCTTATACTCCTTCTTGTTGCGCTTGAAGTGCTTCTTCGTGCCACGTTTCATGCCGCAGTAGATATTTTCCTGGTCGCCACGGTCGTCCAGATAGTTACCCTCCAACATGAAGAAGTCCTCGTCGTGGGTAATGATTTGCGAGTCGATGGGATTATTGGCGCTACGGCAGAACGAGAGATAATAGATGACATCAAGAAAATTCGTTTTTCCCATGCCATTATGTCCTATGAGACAATTTATATTTGGCGACAACTCAAGGTTGGCACTCTTGATATTTTTATAATTGATGATGGAAATATTCTTTAAAATCATATGCTCTTTTCTGCTTATAGTGTGCAAAGTTAGCAGAAAAAGAGGAAAAAACGAAAAAAGTAGGCTAGAAATTTCAATATTTGAATAAAAATCAGTAAATTTGCAGAGATTTTTGTGATTTTAGAAGAATAATAAAAATAAAAATAAAAATGGCAAACAACAACGTACAGGCTCAAGAGATTGAGAGTCTAAACATTCGTGAAGCCTTCTTCCTGAAATATAAGAAGGCTATTGTTATCGCAGTGGTAGCCCTCATTGTTATCATTGCAGGTGTATTTGGATATGTATCTCAGGTATCAGGTCCACGTGAAGACAAAGCCAGCACCATGCTTGCTAAGGGACAGACCTACTTTGCAAACCAGATGTATGAGCAAGCTCTCAATGGCGACGGAGCAGGCTATGCAGGCTTTACCAAGATCGCTGACGAATACAGCAGCACCGACGCAGGAAACTTGGCAAATCTCTACGCAGGACTTTGCTATGCAAACCTTGGCAAATGGAGCGAAGCTCAGAAGAGCTTGGATGCTTTCTCTACTAAGGGCGACCAAATGATTAGCCCTGCTGCAGAAGCTGCCCTGGGAGATGCGTATGCACATCTCAACCAGCTCGACAAGGCAGTAGAGGCTTTCAAGAAGGCAGCTTCCATGGCTGATAGCAAAGCTGATGACGATGCAAACACCAGCCTTTCCCCAACATTCCTCATCAAGGCAGGCGAAATTCTCGAAAGCCAGGGCAAGAAAGCTGAAGCTTTGAGCATCTACCAGGATATCAAGAAGAAGTATGTCAACTCTATGCTCGTTCAGAGCGCCGAGATTGATAAGTATATCGAAAGAGCTTCCAACTAATCATAGGATATGGCTACAGCACTTCACAATTTATCAGACTACGACTTTACCAAGGTACCAGATGCTAGTAACATGTGCTTTGGTATCGTCGTGGCAGAATGGAATCCTGAGATTACCGGAGCATTACTTGATGGTGCGGTGAAGACCTTGGAAAAGCACGGAGCATTGACCGAGAACATTCACGTAAAGACTGTTCCCGGCAGCTTTGAGCTCATTTATGGCGCACATCAGATGGTACTGAATGGAGGTTATGATGCCGTCATCATCTTGGGAAGCGTAATCCGTGGAGAGACTCCTCACTTTGATTACATCTGCGAGGGAGTAACCTATGGCATAGCACGGCTCAATGCCACACAGGAAATTCCTGTCATCTATGGTCTACTCACCACCAATGACTTGCAACAAGCCAAAGATCGAAGCGGAGGCAAATTGGGCAACAAAGGAGATGAGTGCGCCATCGATGCCATCAAAATGGCTAAGTTCTAAACGCAGTAATATATAAATTATTAAGGTGTATGAAACTCTATCAGCTATTGCAATCATTCGAGTTCGAGGAGATTTTCCCTACTGTCAACGTGATGTTTCCCAATGCCCAGTTGCACCGTGATGTTTTCGAGAAAGCATTCAACATGCTTTGCGACATACAGCCAATAGCCTCCAAGAAGGTCATCAAGTTCGAGTTAATAGAAGACCCTAACTCCAACGATATGTTTGTAGGAGCCAACGACAGTTGTTTCCAGACAACATGGGACGTTTGCCTTGGCAAGGAAATCAAGAAAGGAAAGGGAGCCGACCTCAATGACGAAGAGATAGCAGCCAACTGCTTGCTCAACGTGCTCTTCATCGGTCGCCATCCACAAAGTTTCGACAAAGAATATAAGAAACTTTTAAAGTAAAAATATATATGAAAAAAGCTCTTGAATTTAAAAACTTCAAGAGCTTTTTTCATATATATATCATGCGAAGAACTGGGTTTTACACCTCATCATCCTCATCTTCGGCGCTGTCTGTGTCAAGCACCTGGTCTTTGCTAATGCTAACAGCTCCCATACGAGAGACCTTCAACGTCAGAGGTATATACTCGTCGCTAGTGACATCTGGCGAGCCAACGCTTGCAGCGAAATACACAAAGTCGCCCTCAGTCTTCACATATACAATGCCTAGCAGAGCCCCTGTATCCTGTGTATGCTTGTCTAGATAGCCAGCAAAATCAGACTTAGTAAAGGTACGATTGAAAAATTCCGTTCCATCCTTCCGCAGGATACGCACGATAATTTTATTGTCGTAATACTTCGTATCATCATCAAGCTGCACCAATGGCAAATCGGAAGAAGAGGAACGCTTTACAACCACCTGATAGTTCGTTCCTATCCACTCCACATCTCTCGACTGTTCATAGTCGCTCATTTTCTGTGTGCCCTTTTTCACCTTAGCCACTGGTTTTCTGGTGATGATGATATTGCTTTTCTTCTTTTCGGTACATGCCCCCAAAAGACATGTAGCCAAGGCTAGCGTCAAGATATAATTGAATTGTTTCATTTCCACTTTTTAAGTTTTGTGGTTACAAATTTATACAAAAAATATGACATACACGACAACAAAGCAAAAAAAGTAAGATTCCGAAGCCATAAATTAGCTATTTTTATAGTTTTACGATGGATTTAAGAAGTATGTAACGGAAAAGCGAAAAACTCTTCACTCTTCACCACATTCTTATAAACTCCAGTAATACAACACATTACGCACGTGAAGAGTTATCTCATCTCTTCACCACTCTTCACACAGTCATTTCTTTTATCGGTAAGCGGCTCCGCGTTTATACCTTGCGACGTTCTCCGAAAGTTCGTACCTTTGC
>CAVKXW010000085.1:0-13754 GCA_963660215.1 Bacteroidaceae bacterium
TTCATTTTCTTGTTTTGATTATCACTCTTCTGTTATCTTTATCCCTTCCAACGACTCTCCCAACTTGGAGGTATCAGCCTCTCGTGGGAAATAAACGGGCATGTCCTTTTGCAAGGGGAGGATGCGAAGCTCTAACTTCTTGCAATCGCTCGGCAATCGCCATAACCCCATCAAGAAGGGGCGACCATTGTAGAAATTGTCGGCAACCAACTTGCCGTCGGCATATAGGCGGGCACAATCACCTCGATACTTTATCTCCAAGAGTTTTCTGCCTTCCAACATTTCGGGGGATAGACTCAATTCGTAGACGGCGGCTTTCTTGAAGTCGGCATCGGTTGGCTCTTCGGCTACCTTCTGAACGCCAAGCGTTATCTGTCGAAGTCCTTCTGCTTCCTTGACCTTTCGGAAGGAAGGAGACAGTATTGTCATTGGCTGAGTTTTCTTGAAAAGAGAAGCTGTCAATGACGACTTTTCCTCCATTGGCTTTTGCTCATTCAAGAACAGATGTTCTGCCTCATTTGAATTTAAGAGGTAAATATTCTTGTAGATAGGTTTGGCGATGCCTTTCGCCTTCACGTTCTTCAGAACCTTGCCCTCTATGGCTATCTCTGTAGGGATTCCTTTGATTTGTTCAAGATATATCTTACCATCACGATGAGCGATGAGCTGGGCGGTGGCATACTTGATGCCGTCGATATTCACAGGGAAGATGCACATCGTGCCAAATGGTACGGTCATCGGACGCTGTGGGAACTTGACTCCACATACGTCAAACTGCACATTCTTCTTGGCTGACAGATGCTGCAATCGCTCATAATTATTGACGAAGACGAAGCCGCTCTGCCCTGTAGAGCGAAGCGACCACCGCAGATGGGTGTCATCTCCCTTGGCGATGTCTTGCGCACAAGGGAAAGTCGCCTCCATCGGTGCCAACACCTCGGCGTAATCGTGCATGAAGAGATGGAGCTTGCGGAGCATATAATAATGTGGATTCTTCTGTCCGAACTCTCCCAATGGAGCCTGGAAATCGTAGGTCTTCACTGGCATATCGTTGTAGTTAGTGGCTGGTGTACGCTGATTTTCATTAAGATAAGTCGCACTGCCATCATCGTTATTGCCAGGCATCAAACCCGTTGGATTCGTTCCGCCATGATACATGTAATACCCTAGCAGATTGCTGCCGCTGCCTAACTTGACGATTGCCATGGAATAAGCATCCTCTGGATAAACGTATGGACGGCGATGATAAGCCGTAGCCATACCGCCACCTAGCTCGCAAGTGAAGTAAGGGTATTGGTCGTCCCCTTGGTTTGTCTTTGCCGCTTGCTTGCCTAACTGTTCGGTAGCTATCGCCGTACTGCTGCGGAAAGCCTTGAAGTTGAACGCCTTGTAATAGTTGCCTGCACATTCTTTGAGGCTACGATCCCAAAAGCCATCGGCATAATCGCCATAAAGCGGAATCATCTCGCCGAAAGGTACTGGCGTGCGAAGCTCAGGCCATCCCGTGCGAGTATAGAAAGGCAAGTCGAAGCCTACCTGTTGTGCCATTTTTTTGAGAGCCATCAGATAACTCCCCTTGCCACGATACTCATTATCAAACTGAGCGGCAATGACTGGGCCGCCATCCTTCCATTGCAAGCCTTGCACCTGAGAAAAGATTTGTCGGTAAAGTTGTTCGGTATAATTCAAGAAGGTAGGATTCTCCTCACGCATCTTGCAGCCCTTGGCAAACATCCAGTCCGGGATGCCACCATTGCGCACTTCTCCATGGCAGAAAGGCCCTAGACGCAAGACCACAGGCATCGCCTCCTGCTTGCAGATTTCGAGGAAGGCACGCAGGTTGCGCTGTCCACTCCAGTTGAAGATGCCCTCCACTTCCTCCACATGGTTCCAGAACACGTAGGCAGCGATGACGGTCACACCACCCTCCTTCATCTTCCTCACTTCCTCTCGCCATTCATTCTGAGGGATTCGGGAATAATGCACCTCGCCCATCACTGGAACGACACGCTTACCATCAAAGATAAGGCTATGTCGATCCCACTTAATGCTTTGGTTGGGAATCTGCGCCTTGACATTCAAAGCCAACAACGCCATCAGCGGAAAAGCCGCCATAATTGTCTTCATTTTCATAAACGATTATTCCTATTAGGTTCTATAATATTGTTAATCGCTTACAAAATTAGTGCATTTCCTTTACACTAGACATGAATAATTGTTCAAATTTCTATAAAATCCGTCGATTTCGCAAAACCCTTCACAAAGCCGAGCCAGCGTTGCACATTTCTACTTTCATGGCAAGGCATTTACTATTGCACCTACCATTGACAAAGCCGCATCATGCACACTCACATGATTGAATCCCTGAAGTTCATAAAGCTTAATATTTTTATTGCCCATATTGCGCATCACCGACTCAAACCAGACGTTTTCCTCCCAACGGTTTGCCATCTCCATATGACGGTCACCAGTGATGAGAATAATGGGAGCTGCATTGGAGCGAGCATGATGGATGGGAGCAAACTCATCAACAACAGGAATGCCAAAAGGCAGACCTCGTTCCTTACGGATAGTGAAATGTGTCACCGTCTGTCCACTTATCGGAAGATAAGCGACAATACTGTCTGCATCCACTCCATACCTAGCAAGATAACTCTTATCCATAGCAAGCATCAAAGAGAGATAACCTCCCGCACTATGCCCCGAGACATAAACAAGGTTTGGGTCGCCACCATATCGGGCTATATTCTTCTTCACCCATGCCACTGCCTCAGCTGCATCCTCTATATAGGCAGGACTCTTTGCCTTGGGACTCAACCGATAGTTAACGGCTACAATACCTATTCCCTTGTTTTTCAACACCTCTGGGATATACTTGTTGCCCGACTCCAAGCCACCTCCATGAAACCACACCACAACGGGGGCATGCGCCATGTACCTAGGCATATAGATGTCTAGTTTGCACCGTTCACGGCGATAAGAGTCTGTCTCTTTTGGAGAAATATAAGAGATATTCTGATAAGATGAATACTCTGCGTTTATCTTGTCTGCATTATAGACAATCATCACCTTACCGCTGCCATCCGACAACACCCGAGCATTCCCCTTGTTATGAATGGAAGGTGGCAACGTGAAAGGTACGGAGCCGATGGTGTCGCCCTTGACAAGCCTTGCGGCTATCTGCTCCATCTTCCGTATATAGTCTATTTCATAATAGGTCTTGACGTATGGATAGTGCCCACACCAAAGATACTTGATGTCACCTTTTTTCATCAAGTTTTCCATATGTTGGCATGATTTCAGATATTCTGTCATCGGAACATGTGGCTCCAACTGTAGCCATACTTGTCCTGAACCGAAAGCATCTCCTGTGAAACAATCTCCCGTAGCTCGGTCGGCGAATACGACGGAGCCAGGGGTGTGTCCTGGCGTATGAATGGCCTCTATGACCGTACCTCCAAGGTCGAAACACTGCCCATCACTCAAAAAACGAAACTTATCCTTGTATGTACCGTACTCATGTAGCATCACAGTGTCGGCTGGATGAATCCATGCCGCCTCAAAATACTTGACGTTGCCAGCATGGTCGGGATGGAGATGCGTGATTACCACATCAAGAGGTTTCTTTGTAAAACGCCTAATCACTTGGTCAAGATTTGCATTCTTGGTTCCTGTGTCAATGAGCAACGAACGCCTCTTGCCCTCAATGAGGTACATCGTACAATTGTCGCTGGTCTCTACGACCCACATATTCTTGCGATTTGCAAGGTGGCTGATAGTCAACTCACCATTGCTAAATAACTGCTGCGCACTGTTAGACAATGCGCAGCAGATCAATAATATAAAAAGAAATAACTTCTTCATGTTATGATAGTTCTCATGATTAGTTCAGACATAAAAACCTCATGCCATTTTTATTGTTGTCTCAACAAACATGGCTCCACCTTTTCTGTTACAGAACCATTTTCACAGACAACAGAACTCAATGGCTTAGGGTCGGCAGCATTGCGAGCCACCATCACACGATAATTGCCACTCTCAACTTGCCACTGGCTCTCTGCCTCACAGAAAGAAGCAAGTTCAGTGTAAGGAATGACAATCTCCACCTTCTGTTGCTCTCCTGGATCCAATTTCTTGGTTTTGGCAAATCCACGTAGTTCCCGCGCAGGCTTCCGCATATCTTTGCCTGGGGCTGCCACATAAACCTGTACAACCTCCTTGCCATCATACTTGCCAGTATTCTTGACATTCACCGTTACATGAATGTCACCATTCTCAGCCTTCTCCACCTTGAAACCGCTGTAAGCAAAAGAAGTGTAACTTTCACCATAACCAAATGGGAACGCCATAGGCACCTTGTTGGTGAGATAGTTGCGATAGCCCACAAATATACCATCGTTGTACTCGGTATAATCAACATTGCGCTCATTCTTTCCTTCGCCGATGCCCTTGCCCATAAACATACCAAGGATGTCCTTTACCTTGATGCTATCAGGTGTAGGGAAGTCGTTCTTCGAGAGCACATCATCATAACTCAGCGGCCAAGACATAGGCAAACGACCTGAAGGGGTTTCCTTGCCAGTCAGAATGTCACTCACCGAATTACCACCTTCCTGCCCTGGCAACCAGGACAACAAGACTGCATCAGGCTGGCCAATCCAACTCTTTGTCTCGATGACACCGCACACATTCAGGATAACGACCACCTTCTTGCCTGCCTTATGGAATGTTTGGCACACATTGGTTATCATTTGCTTCTCTTCTTTTGTAAGATTGAAGTTATCGGCGATATGACGGTCAAGGAACTCACCCGACTGCTTACCAATCGTAATCACAGCGATGTCGTTCTGCTTGGCAGCAGAAGCCATATCGACATTGCCTAGTCCCATCTCTGGTATGAATCGTCCTGGCAAGAATGCCTCCAAAGGATTAGCAGGCTTTGGCATATTCTTCTTTGCCTCTGGGATATATTGTGTATAAGCAGTTGCTATGCTTTGGTCGAGAGAAAAACCAGCATTTTTCAAGCCATCGAGCAAACTTATTACATAAGCATGGTTGACATTGCCTGAGCCTGTACCACCAGCAATGAAATCATAGCTGGTATTTCCAAAGAGTGCCACGTTCTTCACCTTATTATTAAGAGGCAGAGTCTGCTTCAAGTTTTTCAAGAGTACCATACCCTCAGTAGCCGTACTACGAGCCACTTGAGCATGAGCCTTGAGGTCTGGGGTGTTGTCATACTTATAATTTTTGAAACGAGGAGTGCGCATGATGTACTCCAAGATATGGCGTACATTGCGATCTATCATCTCACGAGACAACTTACCATTGAGCACAGCTTTCTTGATTTCAGACTTCTGCTGTGCCTTACCCGGCATAAGGATGTCATTTCCTGCTTCCATCTGTGCGGCAGCGTCACGTCCACCATACCAGTCCGTCATCACCACTCCCTTGAACCCCCACTCATTACGCAGAATTTCGGTTACGAGGTCAGCACGTTCGCTCGACATCGTTCCATTGATGAGATTATAAGATGTCATGACCGTCCATGGCTGAGCTTCCTTCACTACTATCTCGAATGGCTTTAAGTAAATCTCACGAAATGCACGTGGAGTACCGATTACGTTATTACCAGTGCGATTCGTCTCTTGATTATTCAAAGCAAAATGCTTAAGTGATGTTCCCACACCATTTTCCTGGATTCCACTAACCATCTGCGAGCAAATCTTTCCTGCAAGCAGAGGGTCTTCTGAGTAATACTCAAAATTGCGTCCACAAAGAGGGTTGCGCATGATATTGGTAGCAGGAGCTAGCAATACATCCACACCATAATGAAGCACCTCATCGCCCATTGCCTTACCTACAGAACGCACAAGTTCAGGATTCCAAGTGGAACTCATCACGGTGCCTACAGGAAAATGGGTGCAATAAAAAGTCTGGTCGGTTCCCTTACGCTTTGGATCGATGCGTAAGCCTGCTGGGCCATCAGCCACCACAGTGGCAGGGATGCCTAGGCGAGGAATGCCGTTTATCTGACCAGCTGCACCAGGCACAATCTGAGCTTGGTTGCCGATGGTTGCCGACATATTAGTCATTTGGTTACCTGCCGAACCTACGATAAGCTCAATTTTTTCATCAAGGGTCATTGCCTTGATGACTTCAGAGATTGGAGCTACACCAAGTTGCGGTGCGGTAGCAGTCTGTCCGAAGACAAAGGTTGCTCCTGCGCAGATAGCGCAGGAGGCAAGAATGATTCGTTGTATTGTCATTGTTGCTTTTTTTTGTTAAAAAGTTATTCTTTGTTTTGAGACTTCCGTTTATTTGAATATCTTCTGTGCAAACTCGGTCAAATAAAGTCTCCAATTACGCCAGATATGCCCTCCGTCGGTCTCAACATAAGTATATGGGTAGTTGTGTTCGGTAAGGTAACGACGTAAGTCTGCATTGCTCTCATAGAGGAAATCGGTCTTTCCGATACCAATCCAGTAGAGTTTTGGTTTGCCAGCAAAGAGCTTAGCCATCTGTGCCCCAAACTCCGTATTCTTAGACATCTGGTCGTAGAAATTAGTGCGATCCCAGTTGCCATTCACATTGAGTCCAGCAGAGAATAAGCCTACATAGTCGAATTTATCAGGGAATCTGCGTGAGATGTCGAACGAATGACCACCACCCATAGACAAACCGCAGATTGCACGATGAGCCTTGTCCTTTGCCACCTTGTAATGACTTTCCACATAACTCATCACGTCAGGGAAACTCTCGTCCATTGTGGCAGCAGGCTTAGCGCCTTGATAGCCATAGAACGACGGAACATACATACCAGCCGACCATTCACCAGGAGCAGCCTGGCAGTTAGGGTTGCCATTGGTCATAACTACAACCATAGGCTTTACCTTTCCTGCTGCAATAAGGTTATCCAAAATCTGTGCGGCACGCCCTAGCTCCGTCCAAGCATTCTCATCACCACCAGCACCATGAAGCAAATACATCACAGGGTAATTCTTACCCTTATCATAACCAGCTGGAGTATAGACCGTCATACGACGTTGCATCTTAAGTGTAGGCGACGGATACCATACCTTTGCCACATTACCATGCTTTACCTCGTTCACACTGTAGAGGTCACCACAGTCGCCCTTTTTATCGGTGATGATAAACATATTGGTCTCCGATGTTATGTCACGGGAGAGATAGATGCTTCCAGGGTCTACGATTTTTACACCATCCAGGATGAGATTATATGAATACAACTCTGGCGAAAGCTTAGAACTTGTAAATGTCCATACACCCTTTTCATCCTTTGTCATTTCTGCCACACCAGGTTGTTCCATCTTTCCGATAGGCGTATCGATGGAGCGAGGGGCTAGGAAATCGCCAGTAATCTCCACCTTCTTGGCTTCAGGAGCGCGAAGACGAAAAGTTACACTGTGATCGCTGTTTATCTCTGGGGATACGACAGGCACTTGGTTGAACAATGCCTGCTGTGCAAAGCTGCTCATACTAATGAAGAGAGCGGCTACTAAAATGCGGAATTTCTTCATAATCGTTTATTTTGTTGTTAGTTATTTTACTTCAAAATCATAATATTTTCTTCATCCTTAGTGCATGGCTTCCATAGCGGAAGTTTATCACCATTTGGATTGCCTGTCTTAGCAAAGTTAGTCCAATAAGCTACCATCTTTTGGCTTAACCCATAATCGTGTGGTTCCATCGGCCTCCAACAACGTTTCAAAGTGCCAAACATATACCATAGCTCCGAGGAATGAAAAGCACCTTTCATATCACCAAAACCACCTTGTGCATTTTCCATGTCCTCACCTGGTAAATCTCTACCAAAACAATAGACGTAAGCAGGATGGTTATGCTGTTTTTCTTGTAATTGACTCCAATGTAAGGCAGCTTCTCGCATCAACTTAGGATTGATGTCTTCAGATGTATATCCTATCATATAAGGTATATCGAGAGCACCACCTCGTTTGGCTGTAGCATCGAAAGCATCCGTGATAAGTTCACCATCAACACAAGGTCCAAAAGGCAGCCCTGTCCATGTGGTTTGTCGTTTCATATAGTCCATAAGCAACTGTTGGAATTTATCTGCAGGATAAGAGCGCATATCCTTGAGAGTTTTTGCGTCCGTATGCTCCCACATCATTTTTCCTCGTTCTTCGGCTATCTTGGAAGGCATAGCAGAAATGATGCCTCCCAATCCACCACCACTCTGAATGATAGCCTTGCTGATAAGACCTTTCGACAGCGGCGACGAGACCAAGGCTTGCACGCTACCTGCACCAGCACTCTGTCCGAACAAGGTGACATTAGAGGCATCACCGCCAAAAACGGCGATATTATTCTTCACCCAACGCAAAACTTGCAGTTGGTCATAAAGCCCATAGTTTCCAGAACCCTTACCACCATTCTCGGCTGAAAGAAGCGGATGTGCCAAGAAGCCACACATGCCCAGGCGGTAATTAAAGGTTACCAGAATCACTCCTTGCCTGGCATAGGCTTCCCCGTCAAATTCTGTCTCATAGCCATAGCCGTTCATATAGGCCCCGCCATGAATCCACACCATCACAGGCAGTTTTTCCTTGGACTTGCCTGCTGCAGGAGTCCACACGTTCAAGTAGAGGCAATCCTCGCTCATATGTGGGTCGCCACCTTGGTAAAACTCCTTCCAGTAGAATGAGCCTTTGGCAGAGCCACCCTGTAAAGAGGCAGCTCCCCAGGTATCACATTTTCTGACACCTTCCCAAGGCTCTACTGGTTGAGGCTTTTTCCATCGTCTTTCACCTACAGGTGCCGCAGCATAGGGTATGCCCTTATAGAGGGCAATACCCTTTGCCACAGTTATACCCGATATTCGACCGCCGTCGACAAGTAATACTGGCGCTTGGGCATAACACGGCGCAACCAAACTACTGATAATCAACAAACCTAAATATAAAACCTGTCTAAGCATAAGTTTTTTATTTTTCGATTTTGAACATTGGGTTCTTTATTTCCAAACATCTCCCAACTTCTTCATAATCTTAGGAGTGCAAGCTGCCCAGAAAGCCCAGTCGTGAACACCAGTTCTAGTAATATACTCGTTGTTCACCTTGTAACCATCAAGAGCCTGCTTGAAGTAACCTGCCGACTGATAGAGGAAATCCTCCGTACCAATCTCTATTGTAATACCAGGCAACTTCGACACATCAGCTGCGCCCAGCAATTCATAGAGATTTGGTGCACCATCGACATAGGTAGCAGGACTGCATGCATACACATACGAGAACATCTCTGGATGCAAAAGCCCATAATAGAGCGAACCAAACCCACCCATCGACAAACCGCCAATAGCCCTTGAAGAGCGGTCTTTCTTGACGGCGTAGCGACTTTCCACTGTCGGGATAAACTCATCGAAGAAGTAGGTCATATACTTGAAACCATTTCCATTGTAGTCATCGCAGTAGAAATTGTCGCCACCACAGTCAGGACAGATGACAATCATCTCTGGTGCAGTACCATCCTTGGCTGCCGCTGAGGCATTGGCATTAATCATACCGCCATTGAGCCAGTCGTTGTTACCACCACCTGCTCCATGAAGCATATAGAGTACATGATATTCCTTTGATTCATCATAACCAACAGGTAGATAAACTGAGTACTTCATCGTTTTTCCGAGTACCTGACTCTCGATTGTTTGGTCTCTCAATTCAGTGCCTGTGGCTTCCAAGTAGGTCGAGAACTTGACAGAGAAGGCACCTGTTGTCGAGGTTGTTTTTCCATCTGCGGTAGTAGTACCTAAACCTGTTGCAGAGAAGTTGTAAAGCGTTATCCCCTCACTACTCTTGGCTGTAGAGACAATGATTTGTCCTGATGTGATGTATTGCTTTACTCCATTCTGATCAACATAGTAGCTACCACCAGCCATATTGTAGTCTGGCACAATCCATCCATTATCGCATAGCCATGCGTCATGAGAGTTGCCTTGCACATTATAGGTTCCTGCTAAGTTGACAGCATCTGTACCTGTAGCGTTGATGAGGTCTAGGTAGAGCGATGTAGTTCCATCAGGCGACATCAACGTGATAGAATATTTCGTTACGCCGTCATATACGGTAGTTTGCCCTGTCGACCAGTCGTAGGAAGTTACAGGCTGCTGGGTCATTGTCATTTGGTAACCAGATGGTTCTGGGGCATCCTCACCTACTACAAATTCCAACTCTCCCTTGTAATCAAGCTTGTAGCGGTTTCCCTCTGTATCAGCAAAGAGTCCAGAGATGTAGTATTTTCCATCAATGATATTGATGTCAGCATCTCCACTCGTCAGTTTCACGCTATTGGCTGTTACCTGACATTTCCCTTGTGCAATGTCATCAGAAATGGTATAGGTTCCACCTTGCAACGTCCATTCCGAAGAACGGAAACCTATTGAAAATTCATTGTTTTGCGCATCCTTAAAGTCTACGTTTAGCGACTTGATACCTTTACCAAGTTTTGTCGTGGACTGCACAGTAGCTGTGGTTGTGCTACAAATAGTCATATTGGCATAATCGCCATTAAGACTATCTATGGCATTGTCATTACATGCCGTAAGCGTAAGTGCCGCAAGAGCAATGCTCAATATACGATTATATCTTGTCATATTTTTATCCTTTAAAGTTTAACGAAAACGGTTTACCATCCCTCATTTTGGTTGATATTTGGGTTTAGTTCCATCTCCTTCAATGGAATAGGCAACAACTTGTGCTTAGCTTTGAAACCATATTCCGAGTTAGAATAATCCCATGTCACGCCCTTGTCTGAGAAGTTTGGCACTTGCTCGCCTTGATTGGCAAGTATCTTTTCCGCATCTCCCCAACGCACAAGATCTTGGTAGCGTACGCACTCTATACAGAGTTCCAGTCTCTTTTCGAGCTTGATGTCATCAAGTGTTACAGAAGTGAGTGGTTGCTCCTGCGCACGTGAGCGAATCATATTGATGTATTCGAGAGCCTTGGCTGAGTTTCCACTCTCAAGGTTAGCCTCAGCAGCAAGCAGAAGAACCTCGGCATAACGCATGATACGATAGTCTATGTACTGAAGAACTTGGAAACCAGGATTGTCATTGATACAATCCTCTTTCAGAGGACGATTCTTGTACATGAAATATCCCTCGCTACCATAAAGCGACATACCCGATTTGATTTGTACACCATAGTCTTTTACCTGATCATAGGTTAGCATGGTATGACGCAGGCGATAACCATCCTTACCCTCAGCCTTGACAAAAGCATCATAGAGCGACTTGCGTGGATTCATGAATCCATAGGTACCAGTAGCCATCTCCGTAGCTGCGGTTCCACCATAAGAGATGTTGCTAGTACGCCATCCTTGCATAATCTGCAACATGGAATACTGGCTCCATGCCTTTTCTGGGTCATTGCGCATTTGGCACTCTAGCATAGACTCACAATTATTGTTGTTAGCAGCATGGAACTGCATGTCATAGTCACCCTTGAACAATTCATATTTACCAGAAGAGATTACCTTATCAAACATTTGGACGGCCTCTGTATATTTTTTCTCAAATACGTATGCCTTGCCGAGCATAGCCTCTGCTACCTCCTGTGTTACGTGTGTACCTGTTTCTGTATCATCGACTGTTTTTTTTGATTCCAATGCATTCATGGCGATGGCATCCTTGAGGTCTGTTTCTACAGCCACCCACAACTCTTCAGGAGTGCTGTTTGGGCGGCGATATTCATCCGACTGCAACAGATGATCCACAAGTGGGGCTGTTCCAAAGAGAGTCACCAACTCAAAGTTAGCCCATGCTCTCATAAATTTAGCCTCAGCCACAGTACGAGCCTTGACATGCGTGTCTGGCTGGACCTTCTCTATGATAAGATTTGCCTTATAGATAAGCCCATACATACTAGAGAACACACCCTGTATCATACCATGGTTAGTATCAAATGTATATTCATTGAGCTGTTCCATCTGGTTGTTGTCGCCACGCTGTCCACCACCGCACCATACATCGTCAGCTAGCAAATTCTTGGTAAAGAACCAATTATAGTAGAGACCTTGCAAATTGAGATACATGGATGCAGCAGCATTTTCTGCTTCATCATCTGTCTTATAGAAGTCTTCCTGACTACCCATATTGCCATGCTTGGCAATATCTAGTCTGTCCTCACAGCTCACAGAGAACAATGCCATGAGCATGAGAAGTGTACTTAATATATAATTCTTTTTCATTGTTGTCTGGTTTTATAGTTGATTTAGAATTCGACGTTACATCCCATCACCACTTTCTTTGACATAGGATACGCGCCCTTGTCGATGCCCATGCCTGATGTGGCATTGACAGAAGCCTCTGGGTCGAAGCCAGGATACTTGGTGATGGTATAGAAATCATCAAGTGATACATAGACACGTAAATGCCCAATACCCGCACGACTTATCAACTTCTTGGGCAATGAATAGCCCAACTGCATCTGCTTAATCTTAAAGTAAGATCCATCATAGACCATTGCGCTGGAGCAAGCATACTTATCCATATTGTTGGCACCTGCACGAGGGCGAGTACCAGCATGGTTGTCTGGTGTCCATCTATTGTCGTAGAACACTTCCTTGAGCTTATTGGTCATAGCTACATCAGGACGATTGATGCAATTGAATATCTTGTTGCCGTATGAGCCTGTTCCAAAGAGGGTGAAATCAAATCCCTTGTAGGCTGCCGTGAGTGTCAGACCATAGGTGAAATCAGGGATAGCATCACCTATATTAGTACGGTCACCATCAGAGATGTCACCACTGCCGTCCAAGTCTGCAAACTGTGGGTCGCCAGTCTCAGGGTCTATACCCGTGAATTGATAACCACGGAAATAATACACAGGATAACCTTGCTCGAAGTAGGTCATCGTATAGGTATGGAATGTTGTACCCCCAAGGCGGGTGATGGAAGGATCAATGTATGTCACCTTATTACTCAACGTGGCAAGATTGGCACGCACGCTGTATTGGAAATCCTTCACATGGTCACGCCAGCCAATTTCAAACTCAAATCCCTTGTTACTTACATTACCAGCATTGATTGGCGATGTCGAACCTCCGATGACGAGCGATGGTGTTGTGCCATACACGAGCAAGTCTTTGGTTTTCTTGGAGAAATAGTCGGCAGAGAAATTGAGTCGTCCCTTGAAGAGATAGGCATCAAGACCGAAGTCGAGCTGCTCGGATGTTTCCCATTTCAGTTTATCGTTACCCATCGTGGATGGAGACACTCCCTGAGTATAATTGTTGCCTGCTGCAAATGGATAAACGTTGCCGTTTGCCATGTCGGTACTATAGACATAGCCAGAAAGAGCAGCAAGCGAGCCATTCTGTCCCCAGCTACCACGCAACTTGAGACTGCTAACAACATCACGCAAAGGTTCAAAGAACTTTTCCTCAGACATTACCCATCCTGCCGATACAGCAGGGAAATAGCCCCAGCGATTGGTTGACGGGAGTTTGGAAAGGTCGGCAGCATCAGCACGAAGAGAAGCCTGAAGCATATATCGGTTCTTATAGTCATAACCTACACGACCGAAATACGACATCTTCGCCGAGCGAGTTTTCTCACCACCTACCCCTTTGGTAGCTGAAGCAGAAGCATAGTTGAGGTAATAGAACAACGGATCGTTCTTCTTCAAAGCATCCTCACCATTGGCAGAGAGCGAACCATTTACGTAACAGTAAAAAAATAACTTGGTACAAAAATGCTAAGCAGATTTGCACCTAAC
>CAVKXW010000086.1:0-13745 GCA_963660215.1 Bacteroidaceae bacterium
CAAAAATGCGTACTTTTGCCACCAAACAACTAAAAAGAAATAATTATGGACGAAGCAATCAAGCAAATCGGTGAACGACTGAAAGGTCTCCGTGAGGTTCTCGACATCCCTGCAGAGGAAGTGGCAGAGCTTTGCGAAATCAGTCTCGACCACTACCTCAAGATAGAATCGGGCGAAGCCGACCCATCGGTTTATCGCCTTTCCAAGATTTCGAAGCGATATGGTATCGCCCTCGATGTTTTGCTCTTCGGCGAGGAACCTCGCATGAAGGGATACTATGTTACTCGCAATGGTCAAGGCCCAGAGATAGAGCGCAACAACCAGTACAAGTACCAGAGCCTTGCCGTGGGTTTCAAGGACAGGAAGGTGAATCCTTTCATGGTGCAAGTTGACCCACTGCCTAACGGCGAGAAGCCTCACAAGAATGGGCATGATGGGCAAGAGTACGACTATGTGATAGAGGGACAACTCGAAGTGACCATCGAGGAGAAAGTGATGGTACTGGGTCCTGGCGACAGCATCTACTTCGATAGCAAGAAGCAGCATTGCTTCCGCTCGTTGGGCGACAAGCCTGCGAAGTTCCTTTGTATAATTATTTAGGAGACAAACTATGATCGAGAGATTCTTAAAACAGACTAAGTTCACTTCAGAGCAAGACTTCAAGGAGCATCTGGAGTTCATCATACCAGAAGATTTCAACTTCGCCTACGACGTGATGGACGAGTGGGCGAAAATCAAGCCCGACCACGTGGCTCTGCTTTGGACAAGCGAGCGTGGCGAGGAAATCCGCTTCACTTACAAGGACTTGAAGGAGCAGAGCGACAAGGCAGCCGCTTACTTCCAGAGCCTCGGCATCGGACACGATGACAAGGTGATGCTCATCTTGAAGCGTCATTACCAGTGGTGGCTTGCCATGCTCGGTCTCCACAAGCTCGGAGCCGTCGCCATCCCTGCCACCCACATGCTCACCAAGCACGACATCATCTATCGCAACAATGCGGCAAGCGTGAAGGCCATCATCTGCTGTGGCGATGACTATGTGGTGGAGCAAATCAACGAGGCGATGCCTGAGAGTCCTACCGTGAAGACCTTGGTAAGCATCGGTCCCGACATCCCCGAGGGATTCCACGACTGGATGAAGGAATGGAACGAATGTGCGCCTTTCGTTCGCCCTGAGCATGTGAACACCAACGAGGACACGCTCTTGATGTATTTCACATCGGGCACCACAGGCGAGCCAAAGATGGTGGCTCACGACCACCTCTACGCCCTCGGTCACTTGACCACAGGTGTATATTGGCACAACCTGCACGAGAACTCCATCCACCTCACCGTGGCAGATACTGGTTGGGGCAAAGCGGTATGGGGCAAGCTCTACGGACAATGGTTCGCAGGTGCCACCGTCTTCGTCTTCGACCACGAGAAGTTTACGGCAGACAAGATTATGCGCCAGATAGAGAAGTATCACATCACTTCTTTCTGCGCCCCTCCTACCATCTACCGTTTCATGATACAAGAGGACTTCTCCAAGTACGACCTCAGCAGTCTCGAATATTGCACCACGGCTGGCGAGGCGATGAACCCATCGGTGGCAGAGACCTTCCAGAAGTTGACTGGCATTCAGATATACGAGGGTTTCGGACAGACCGAGACCACGATGACACTCGGCACCTTCCCTTGGATCAAGCCAAAGCCAGGAAGCATGGGCAAACCTAACCCACAGTATGATGTTCACATCCTCCGCCCCGACATGACGGAATGCGAGGATGGAGAGAAGGGCGAGATTTGCATCCACATCGGCGATGACAAACCGCTCGGTCTCTTCAAGTACTATTATCGTGACGACAAGCAAACCAAGTCGGTTTGGCACGATGGCTATTATCACACGGGCGACATGGCTTGGCGTGACGAGGAAGGTTACTACTGGTTCGAGGGCAGAATCGACGACGTAATCAAGAGTTCGGGTTATCGCATCGGTCCTTTCGAGGTAGAGAATGCCTTGATGACCCACCCAGCCGTCGTGGAGTGCGCCATCACTGGCGTGCCAGACCCAATCCGAGGCATGGTCGTGAAGGCAACGGTCGTATTGAAGGCTGAATACAAGAGCATGGCTGGCCCCGACCTCGTCAAGAAGTTGCAAGACCACGTGAAGCATGAGACGGCACCATACAAGTACCCTCGCATCATCGAGTTCGTGGACGAATTGCCAAAGACCATCTCTGGCAAGATTCGACGAGTCGAGATTAGAGAGAAGGACGGAGTTAAGTGAAGAACGAAGAGTGAAGAGTGAAGAAACAACGTTCGGCGACCGAAGGGAAAGCCAATTCAAATGCACTATTTGCAAGTTTCACTCTCCACCTCCCATACACTTCACGATATTCATCCAACTGTACAGGTGGAAAATCATTCAACATAAAATAGAAACAAGAAGGACAAGAGAATTCTTCACTCTTCGTTCTTCACTCTTCACTTAAATTATGGGAAAAAGAATTGTAGTAAAGGTGGGCAGCAACGTGCTGACCCGAGAGGATGGAAAATTGGACGTAACGAGAATGTCGGCAATCGTTGACCAAATCGTTTGGCTTCGCCGACACGACTATGAGGTGATATTGGTGTCTTCAGGTGCCGTGGCGGCAGGTAGAGCCGAGCATCACGTGGAGCATCATTTGGACAGCGTGGAGCAACGCCAGCTCTTCTCTGCCATCGGACAGGTGAAGCTCATCGGTCTCTACTACAGTCTCTTCCGTGAGTACAACATCAAGATTGGTCAGGTGCTCACCATGAAGGAGAACTTCGGTGCCGAGGAGCAATACAAGAACCAGGAGGCTTGTATGCAGGTGATGCTGGAGAACGGCGTGCTGCCTATCATCAATGAGAACGACACCGTGTGCATCACCGAGTTGATGTTCACCGATAACGACGAGCTTTCGGGCTTGATCGCCAAGATGATGAAGGCCGACACGCTCATCTTATTGAGCAATGTAGATGGCATCTACAATGGCGACCCTAAGGACAAGACCACTCGCATCATCCCTTCGGTATATTACGACCGAGACATCAGCGAGTATATCCTTGCCAGCAAGAGCAGCCATGGCAGAGGCGGCATGACCTCGAAGGTGAAGACCGCCCACGATGTCGCCAACGCGGGCATCAAGGTCATCATCGCCAACGGCAACACGCCTAACATCCTCGTCAACCTGAAGGAGCATCCGATGGAGACCCTGCACACCGAGTTCGTGGCAAGACCGAAGGAATAATGAAAAAAGTTTGGTGGTTTCATTTATTTATTGTACTTTTGTATGCAATTAAACATCAACCAAGCAATAATATAACTAAAAATGCTAGATACAATGAAAAAGATAGTAGCAATTGTAGCATTCGGTCTCATGACCGTAACAAGTTTGATGGTTACAGCAGGATGTAAGTCTACATCTGGCAACAAGGTAACCTGCCACATTCATGGCACCATGGAGTCGAGCCGTTGGGATGGCAAGAAGATTTTTCTTGTGCCTATGTTTGGTCCGCAAGACGCAGCCCATGTCGATTCCGTCGTCATCAAGGATGGCAAGTTTGAGTTTTCCGCCGATACCACTGAGATGAAAGTGATTCGCGTGGATTATCATTATCGTGACGGTGTGCAAGATTTGCTCGTCGTATCAGAGCCTGGCGATGTGAAGGTAACCATCGGTGCCAATAGCATCTCAGAAGGCACACCACAGAACGATTCACTACAGGTGTGGAAGGATCAAATACAGAAGTTTAACTCCGAATACAACCAGCTCCGCATGCAAGCCAAGCAAGCTGGTTCGGAAGCCATCCTCATGACCAAGGGCAAGGAGATACAGAAGGCATTGAGAGAATACAACATCGCCTTCTCACAACGTCAGCCAGAGGGATCTTTCAAAGATTTCTTAAAGAGGATGTTTCCTTCCAAATAATCGATTACGAACATTCATAATCGATAACCGAAAACAATCTTCAGACTCATGAAACAAATAATTTCAAAATATGGCAAGCTTGCCTTCAGCCTGCTTTGGGGCGTAGGCATCTTCCTCTTTTGGTATGTAGGGCACCCAGAAGCCTTGGCATACCAAGAACAAAACCAACTCTTCCTTTGGTCGATGGATTATCTATGCCACGACCTCAGCATAGCAGGCGGTCTGGCTGGTTACATTGGCGAATTTCTTGTCCAATTCTATTATGTGCCATTCCTTGGTGCAGCGATATTGGCATGCCTTTTCGTGTCATTCCTTTCGCTCACTTACTTGATAGCCAAGAGTTTTACCGGAAAGCCCATAAAGTGGTACTGGCAGATGTCGACTCTTTTGCCATCCCTTTGGCTATTGGCAGCGATGGGCGACCCAGATGTGTTGCTCTCCTTCCCTGTGGCATTAATCCTGGCTTTGCTGGCAGCATGGCTGATGAACAAGGGAAGCCTGAGATGGGGAAAGCGTTTTGTTCTATCAGACCTCGTTGCAACACCGATTCTTTTCTGGTTATTGGGCGGGGCTGCCACATGGCTTTATGTGTTGCTTCGCATCGCTCATTACTGGAAAATATTCAAGGAACCTTTCCTTGCATTGCTATCGATTCCTTATCTTTTGGCAGTGCAGTTGATAAGTTACAATACCCTTCTTGTGCAGTATCCCCTAACATCGGTAATGGTGGGCATCAACTATTACCGAGGACTGACAGCCTTTCCTGGACAGAACTATGGATATGACAAGGATTTGTACACTTTGCTAAAGATGAACCAACTGATTGGAGAGGAAAAATGGAACGATGTAATCTTCTTGGCAGAGAAGCAGGTGGTAAGAAATTCATTCTACAGCAACTGTGTGAACCTCGCCCTGGCTAAGACCCGACAGCTTGCCGACCGCATGTTTACCTTCTATCAGAGTGGAGAGAATGCACTCTTAGCCCCTCGAAACAGAGATAACATGTCGATGTATCCTACGATGGAGGCCTTTTGGCAACTAGGGCTAGTCAACTCCTCTCTGCGTTATGCCACCGACCTGCAAGCCTCCATTCTGAATGGGCAGAAGAGCGGCAGACTCATGAAACGCATCACCGAGTGTCAAATCGTGAACGGTAAGTATGCCATTGCCCAAAAGAACATCGACCTTTTGAAGCAATCACTCTTCTATCGTGATTGGGCAAAGAAGGCGGAAGCTATGCTTGGCAATGACATCGCCATCAGCCACGATTCCGAACTGGGGAGAGCCAGACGAATGCGTTTCAAAAAAGACATGATTTACAGCTATGACGAGATAGACAAGATGATGGGCTTGCTCTTCATCAACAATCCCGACAACAAAATGGCGCTCGACTACTTTATGGGAGAGATGCTCCTGAAAGGCAACATACAGGGATTTATGCAATATGGTAGTTGGGTACAGCAGTTTGGTGGATACCCACAGATGCCTGTCGGTTATCAAGATGCCGTAAACTGCATCAAGAATCATGGTGATGTACCAAACTCCCCATACGCCAACTACGTGAGGAGGATGATGGCGCAGCAGAAGGAAGGAGGCGCAGAATGAGAAATATACAAACCTATCATCTGAAGATGAAAAATATGAAGCCAATCATAAATGGCATACTCGGTTTGGGACTCTTGCTAGCGATGGGCTTGCTGAATGCTTGCACTCCATCGGTGGAGCACCCTATGATGGTAAACAAGCTACCTAGCATCTATCCCGACTATATTGGCGTGACGATACCTGCGAGCATAGCCCCTCTCAACTTCAATATGAAGGGCGAGGCTGTAGATGTGGTCGATGTCGTAGCAAAAGGAAGCAAGGGTGGCGAAATACATGTAAGCGGCGAGTGGGCCGACTTCGATGTCAACGAATGGCATCAGCTTACTGAGCAAAATAAAGGTGGAAGCATCACCTTTACAGTTTGCACTCGAAAGGATGGAGCTTGGAAGCAATACAAGGACTTCCAGATGCAGGTGAGCCCTTATACCCTCGAAGACTATGGCTTGACCTATCGCCGTATCGCCCCAGGTTATGAGGTAGGTGGCGACATTGGCATATACCAGAGAGATATTCATACCTTCGAGGAGACCGCCATCATGACCGAGACAGCTCTGCCCGGCAGATGCTTCAACTGCCATACAGCCAATCGTACCGACCCTAAGCAACTCACGGCTCAGATACGTGGCGAGGGCGGCGGCACGCTTGTCATGAAGAATGGCAAACAACAGTGGATAGATACCAAGACCGACTCAACCAAGGCGGCAGGCAGCTATGCCTATTGGCATCCTGACGGCAACTATGTAGCATATGCAGCCAACAATGTGTTCCAGTGCTTTTTCGTAGGAACCAAGAAGCCTATCGAGGTATATCATACCTTCAGCAATATCATAGTGCTCGACACCCGCAATAATCAGTTGGTGCTCGACGAGCGTCTGATGACTCCTGACTGGCTAGAGATTTTCCCTGCCTTTAGTGCCGATGGCAAGACGCTCTACTATAGCACTTCGAAGGAATGCCAGGTGCCAGCCGAGCATCAAAAGGTGAAATGCTCTTTGGTCAGTATTCCTTTCGATGCCAAGACGGGTAAGTTTGGCGAGAAGGTAGATACACTCTTGAATGGTCCGAAGACAAATATGAGTTATGTGTTGGCTCGTCCATCTTATGATGGCAAGTGGCTGATGTACACCCGATGCAGCAGGAGCAACTTTCCTATCGTACAGCCCGATGCCGACCTCTGGATGATGAACTTGAAGACCAAGGAAACCTATCCACTGAAGGCGGTGAACAGTCGTATGTCTGAGAGCTATCACAACTGGAGCAGCAACTCCCATTGGTTTGTGTTCTCCAGTAAGCGAGGCGATGGTAACTATACCAAGCTCTATATCTCCAGCATAGACGACAAGGGAAATGCCACCAAGCCATTCCTCCTGCCACAACGCAATCCATGGAAATATTACCATGGCCTGTTCGATGCTTACAATGTACCAGACTTTACCAAGACAAAGGTAGATTTCGACATTCGTGAGACTCGCAACCAAGTGTTCTCAGATGAACGTCCGAAAGTAACGATTAGACAATAAGAAAATTATGAAGAAACTATTAGCTAGATATTGGAAGTTCATGCTCTCGCTCATCTTTGGTGTGGCGGTGGCTGTGTTCTGGGCTATTCCATACGTGGGTGGTCTCTGCTATCAGGAGCAATACCAAATGTTTCTCTTTGATGGCGATTACTTTTTGGAACGCATCATGTTGCCAGGCGGACTAGCCGACTATGTGAGCGAGTTCCTCGTGCAGTTTTATTATATGCCAGCCTTGGGTGGTGCCATCATCGCCTTGGTATTGGTGGGGATACAAGCTGCCGTTTGGGCACTGATGAAACAGTATGGAGCCAAGCAAGCCTTTCCAGGTTATCTCTTGAGCTTTGTACCAAGCATCACCCTTTGGTGTGCGATGGGTGACCAGAATGTTCTGTTCTCTTTTGCAGTGGCTCTTTGGGGAGCCTTGGCGCTGGGATGGGTTCACAACCTGTTCCATAACCGACTGATAAAAGTCGTGTTCCTGTTGGTGAGCACCGCCTTGGTATATTGGTGCCTCGGACCTGTGGTGTTCGTTTATGCTGTTTTGTTGATAGGCGACACCTTACGAAGAGGATACGAGAAAGGCAATATGTTTGCTGCCGTAGGTTATTCCGCAGGCATCTTGGTGCTCACGATAGCATGGATACTGCTGACCACACAAACCTTACAGTATCCGTTATCTCGCATATTCTTGGGACTCAACTATTACCGTTATCCTAGTGTAACATTCCTCCTGCTTTATGTGGTCATGGCGTTGGCTGCCTTGATTCCTCTGCTGGGAATGCTTCCAAAGGGAAATGCTGCGATGCAGAAGTGGCAGCAGTCTAAGATTGTGCTATCTGTATCGTATGCTGTTGCCATACTAGCTGCCGTATTGGGCATCAAGTCATCCTTCGACGAGCAGACTTACGAGCTCATCGACTATGACTTCTGGGTACGTACCGAGCAATGGAACAAGATTATCGAGAGGGCAGAGAAAAAGCCTGCCACCTCGCCACTGGGTGTGTCTTGCGTGAATCTCGCCTTGAGCCAGACGGGGCAACTGCCAGACCGCCTCTTTGAATTTTATCAGAATGGCGCAGAAGGCTTGTTCCCTGCATTCTCTCGCGACATGACTTCGCCTGTGCCTACCTCGGAGGTGTTCTATCGCCTCGGTATGGTGAATGATGCCGAACGCTTCATGTTCGAAGCTCAGGAGGCGATACCAAACCATCGCAAGAGTGCCCGTCTAACTCGTCGTATCGCCGAGTGCGAGCTCATCAATGGGCATTACAAGGTGGCTGCCAAACTGCTTCGGCGTTTGCAGAAGACCGCTTTCTACAGCGAGTGGGCGAATCGCACGATGGCCCTCCTTGGCAACGAGAAGGCTATCAATAATCATCCTATCTATGGCAAACTGAGGAAATATCGTGAGAAAAAGCAAGACTTTCTCTATAGCGACCGAGAAATGGACCAGATGATAGGCTTACTTTTCCTCAACGACAAGACCAACAAGATGGCATACGAGTACTTGATGTGCTACGAACTCTTGCAACGCGACTTCAACAAGTTCATGCAGTATTATCCTCTGGGTAGGTATGTGGGGTACGACCATATTCCTCGCTCCTTCCAAGAGATTCTCATCGAACAATGGATGAAGACGCACAATGATCCTCGCACCATTCCATATAGCGTGGATGCGCAGACGGTGAACAATACGCTCAACTTCATCCAAATGTACGTGCAGAATCCGAAAGACCCTCGCCTCGACCAGCAGCCGTATGTATCCAATGCTTGGCACTATATGGTGATACAAGGCAAGGAAGAAGCTAGGAAAGAAGAGAAGAGAGAAGTGTATTAATGTTTAATAAGATAGATGAAATGATGAATATCAAACAATATTTCGTTGGTACATTATTGATGGGAGCTATGATGGTGGGGCTAGGCTCTTGCTCTTCTGCTCCTGAGAATGCGGAACTGGTGAACCAACTGCCTAAGGTTTTTCCTGATTATGTAGGTGTGACTGTACCTACAAATATCGCTCCGCTTGACTTCAATATGGAGGACGATGGCGTGGAGACGATGGATGTCGTAGTAAAAGGCTCGAAAACAGGTGAGCTACATAGCAATGGTAGCCATGCTGACTTTGACATAGCCGAGTGGCACAACTTGCTAGACAAGAACAAGGGGGGAAAGTTGACTGTTACAGTATGTGTGGAGAAAGATGGAAAGTGGACACAGTACAAAGACTTTGACATCCATGTTAGCCCTTACGAACTGAAGGATTGGGGCTTGACCTATCGGCGCATCGCTCCAGGCTATGAGGTGTATGGCAAGCTGGGACTTTATCAGCGCAACCTCAGCAACTTTGACGAGATGGCTATTCTGGAGAATACCGCAGCCCCAGGTGCCTGCCTCAACTGTCATACAGCCAACAAGACCAACCCAGACCAGTTTACCTTCCATGTTCGTGGCGACCATGGTGCCACCTTAGTCTCCCAACAGGGCAAGCGAGAGTGGTTGAAAGCGAGGAACGACTCTCTGAAAGGTTCCATGGTCTATCCATACTGGCATCCATCGGGCAAGTATTGCGCCTATAGCACGAATACCACCCATCAGAGCTTTCATGCCGTGAAGGACGAGCGTATCGAGGTGTTCGACCAGGCATCCGACGTCTTCGTATATCAGCCAGATACTCACGAACTGATACTTGACACCCTATTGATGACCAAGGACCATTATGAGACATATCCAGTTTTCTCTGCAGATGGCAAGACTTTATACTTCTGTTCGTCGGAGGCTCATCCCATACCAAGTGGTTACAAGGATATCAAGTATAACATCTGCAAGATTGATTTTGATACTGCTACTGGTAAGTTTGGCAATAAGGTAGACACCATATTCAATGCCCGTGCCTTGGGTAAGAGTGCCACCCATCCTCGCCCTTCGTATGACGGCAAGTACATCATGTTTACGATGAGCGACTATGGCTGTTTCCCTATCTGGCACAAGGAGGCGAACAACTGGCTGCTCGACTTGCGCACAGGACAGGCTCGTCCATTGACAGCAGCCAATAGCCATAATACCGACAGTTGGCACAACTGGAGCCTCGACTCCCATTGGTTTGTCTTCACCTCTCGCCGTGGCGATGGTCTCTACACACGCCTTTACCTCGCCTGCATTGATGACAAGGGCAACGTGAGCAAGCCATTCCTCTTGCCACAGCGCAACCCGAAGGAATACTACGATGAGTTGCTGGATTCCTACAACACCCCAGACTTCACAAGCAAGCCAGTGAAATTGGATGCCCGTGCAGCAGGAAACGAAATCATGAGCGACAAGAGAATACCGACTAAAGTAAGATAATAACCATAAAAAAGGTCCGACGCTGTCGGACCTTTTTTATGGTTATTTAAACTGCTCTGCAGGTTGCTTCATCACGTTCTCCACATCAATGGCATCGAATGGCACGGGACCACGGCTCAACTCTGGGATGTTGAAACTCTTCAGACAGTCATCGTAGAATGCAGGGGCCTTTTGTGGTAACACGAAAGGCTTGTGTGCCTTGCCCTGTCGATCGATGTAACAGAAATAAGGCTTGCCGTAGAGACCATCGTCTCGCTTGCTGGCGAAGACAAACCATCGGCTATTGTGCGACCAGCTGTGATAGGTGTCGCTCTTCTTGCTATTTACGATGCCGAGGGTATCAACCTTTCCTGTCAGGAGATCCATCATATAGAGGTCAGCCTCTGGATGCCAGATTGGGAAGGTGCCATAGTCGGCTACGGTGAATAAGCAACGTTTGCCATCAGGGCTAATCTTTGGGTGACAAACAGAACGAGCCTTGTAAAGGGTGTCTACTTTTGTACCGAATTGTCCCACCTGCTCATCGAACGG
Organism: Bacteroidaceae bacterium; assembly: GCA_963660215.1. Classification (GTDB taxonomy): domain Bacteria; phylum Bacteroidota; class Bacteroidia; order Bacteroidales; family Bacteroidaceae; genus Prevotella. The sequence goes on from CAVKXW010000086.1 coordinate 10,937, forward strand.
GATGCGGACAAGTGAATACATCAATCCCTTGAGGTTCTCAGTTTTCAATCCCTTGATGCTAGCTACACAGTAGTATATATACTTGCCGTCTGGTGAGAACGTAGGAAAAGTCTCTAGTTGTGTACTGTCGCAGGTCAGTGGCGACGAGATGATACGATTGTTGTCGAGGTCGGCCACATACACATCGCTCTTGGTGTCATATACCTCCAGGCGTTTCTTTGGGTTGGCATGAAAGGCAGGGATGATGATGTTGGTAGAGAAGGTGACGTATCTGCCAGATGGACTAAACCCATAGTATACGCTCCCAGAAACCATATCCTTGCCTTTGAGATTGAGCTTGCGGAGCTTGTCGTTGCGATTGAGGATGGCACCACCACCCTCGCCACGGATATACACCATGCTGAGGTTCGGGTCTTGGTTACCAAAGGCATGACAGTTCATACAGCGGTTCTCTTGCAGGTTGTGGTCGGCTAGTAGGTCCTCGTCCCAGTTCTCGATGCAACGCTGCTTGATTTGCAGCTTGTTCCACACCTCATAGTCTGGCTCGATGAGGCGATAGGTGAGATAAGGGTCAATGCTATCGCCCACCACAGTCCAATAGAAAGGCTTGTATTCTGTCCAGCCATTGTCCTTCGCCTTGCTGTATACCTGAACCTTGATACTTTTGCCAACGGCTCGCTCCAGCAAGTCTTTCCATTCGCTCATGTCGAAGCAGATAGTGTTGTCATGGCTTGCCACAGAGATACCATTCTCCTCGCTTTCGCCCTCTATGGTGGCGACACACTCCAGATTAGTAATATTCTGGTTGTGCATCAAGAAGTTGAGCGGTGCGATGTTGACGGGGATGGTCACATCGGTGTAGTCGGGATAGATGTGCGGCAGCTTATTTACCTGGGTGGCATTCTCATGAGTGGGGGCACAAGACGCCAGAAGCAACACGCCTGCCATGAGACTATATATAATAAGGTGTAATCGTTTCTTCATTTTCTTCTATCTTTATTCTTTTGATGGTGCTGAGCACAAATATTTAGTTCTTGTTTTGCAGTTTTGGAGCTTGCATCTTGTCGAAGTAGTACCAGTAGGTACCTCTGAAAGCATCACTGCCTCGCTGCTGGTTGTATTGCTGGAAGCGTCGCAACACGTCTTGTCGCTTGATATATTTCGCCCATTCCGAGGCAGGTGCGTTGGTTCCCGACAGGTATATCATGAGCGCCTCTTGATAGAGAGGGTCGTAGAGCGGATGCGCCTGCTTCAGATAGTAGGTGTCATAATCGTACTTGAAGGTTTCCATATCCTTGAGCAAGAGGTCGCTGCAGAGCATGTAGTTGATGGCGATGTTATTGGCAGGATTGCTCTTCACCAGTTCGCTCATAATGGTATAGCAGTTGTCGCTTAGGCGAAGCGTATCGCAGGTGTTCATGAATTTTCGCTTGTCTATGTATTGCTGCATGAGAATACGCTCTTCCTTGTTTGCCTTCTTGCTCAGGGCATGATAGACACGGGTTGCCCAATGTTTGTAAACAAAGGTTTTCTGTAAGATGCGGAGATATTTCTTGGCAGCCTTCGTCTCGCCAGTCACGATGTTGATTTCAGCGAGACGCTTGATCATCCTTGCGTTGCGACTGAAGGGAGAGCTTACATTAGCCAGGATGGCTGCTCGCTCGGCAAAGGTCATATCGCCCAATAGCCAGTATAATTCGCCCAAGGTCTTGATGGTGAGCATAGGGGTGCCTGGTCCAATTGTCTCGAAGGTTCCCAAATTGTTGTCAGGGAAACGAAGCAGATTGTCAGACAGGCTCTTGTTTTGTGCCATCACCAGATTGTGGTAGAACTTCATATACTTGTTGGGATTGTCTTCTTTTTCCACAATCCTAGTCAACTTGTTGTAGTTGCCGAAATAATATTCGCAGTCGACGGCGAAGGTCTTCTCTAGTTCAAACTGTGGCTTGACGAACTTGCCAAAGCTAGGATAGGTATATATCTGTGCGAAGTCTATGTAGTAGAGACGCTTGGTGAGCATGAGGAGGAACATGGAGATGACGAGCGCCCCCAATCGCAAATAGTTGTATGGCATCATGATGTGAACCAAGCAACCTATGATGACGAATATACCGTATATCCAGATACCCGATCCGTAGAGCCAATGGCATACGAGTATGGTAATGAAAATGCTCAAGGCAGAGACCCAATGAGGCAAGTTGTGGTCTTCCACTTGTTCGCCTCCTTTCTGCATGTTCTCGATGTCCTTGATCAAGAAACGTGTCTTGGTAAGAATCCTTGTACTGTTTAGGTATACGCTGGCACCGCCGACAATGGCAAAGACGTTGCTGAGCCGATAGTCGTAATGCAAGCTGAGCACTGCGCAGATTGTCATGACGATGAAGGAAACGAGATAAGGTATCCATTGGTTCTTCATGTCTGTATATTGCATGGCACGCCGCACCTTGTGCCCCAAGAGCAGGAGTACGAGGGTAAGGATGGCTGGTCCTGCATACAAGTAATAATAGAACTGGGTGAGGAAGTCACCCAGCATACATGCCAGCCACCCTGGCTTGGTGAGATAAGTCATGAGATAATCCATCGACCAAAGGAACAGTTGGTTCTGTTCTTGGTAGAAGAAGTGATAATGATACCAATACTGGAAAAAGACAAAGCAAGCTATTCCCCATAGGCAATAGAGTGTGTATATGCCAGCTCCAGGTTTAGTCTTTAGGTTGTTCATTGTATATCAATTTATTTTATATGTCTTTAGAATGGCAAAGATACATAAATATTTCAAGATTAGCTAATTTATAATGCTAAAAAAGCC
>CAVKXW010000087.1:0-11483 GCA_963660215.1 Bacteroidaceae bacterium
GGGGGGAAGAGGGCAGTAATGCCCTTGACCTACCCGATCGACCGTCCGACTTGGCACAGCGTGACGGTCGAGGCGTGCGTGCTGGCAACGAGATTGCCAAACTGTATGCCGACAACAAGGTGGATGTCATCATCTATGCAGTGGAAAAGTCGCTTGACTCGTACAAGTTCAATCTCTTGCACTGCAAGCAGACCTTCATCTCACAGTTGAAGAGCGGAGCGTTAGGGGCGAGAACCATTGACGAGGGAGCGATGGACGAGAAGTCCGGCATGAACTTCTCCGAGTACATGGCTATTCTTTCCGGCAACACCGACTTGCTCGATAAGGCGAAGCTGGAAAAGAAGATTGCGTCCTTGGAGGGTGAGCGCAAGTCGTTCAACAAGGGTAAGCGTGACTCGGAAACAAAGTTGCAGTCAAAGACGGCAGAGTTGGGCAACAACAAAGCCACACTCAAGGGAATGACCGAGGACTACGACAAGTTCATGAGCCAAGCCAAGAAGGACAAAGACGGCAACATTCTCAACATCATCAGGCTCGATGGTGTAGAGTCCACGAACTTGGAGATTATCGGAAAGCATCTACAAATGTTGGCAGAGAAAGAGACAACTGGCGGACAATACAAGCGAATAGGAGAAATCTACGGATTCCCTGTCAAGATTGTCAGCGAGACGAGTTTCGAGAACGGTCTGCCGTTTGTTGACAACCGCTTCCTTGTCGAGGGCAATTACAAGTACCAGTACAACTACGGTCACATAGCCAAGTCTGACCCTATAGCTGCTGCAAACAACTTTCTGAATGCCTTGCAGAAGATTCCAAGCTATATTGAGCAGTATGATTCAAGATGCAAGGCTTTGGAAAAAGAAATTCCGCAACTGCAAGAAATAGCTGGTAAGACATGGAAGAAAGAGGATGAGCTGAAAGGTCTGAAAGCAGAACTGGCGGCATTGGACAGGAAAATACAGCTTGAACTTGCCCCACCGCAACAGCTTGATGCGACAGAGAAGCAAGAAATAAAAAATGCGGAAACTGAACAGGTCACAGCAGGTCAACAAACACGTTCCGCATGGCGATTATAATACTTTAATGAATATAAGGGGGATCTTTGCAAATCAATCTTGCTAAGATGCCCCTGTATTTTACCACAATAAATGGCGAAATATTCAATAATTTACGTTTGTCACAAACTTTTTGAATGTATTACACGAATATTCAGAATAATTATTGTATTTTTGCAGACAAATTCACACATTTATAATAGTATGGCAAAGAAAGATGTAAACAGATTGAAGATAATGTTGGCAGTAACCAAGCACTCAAACAAGTGGCTGGCGGAAATGTTGGGTAAAGACCAAGCAACCATTTCAAAATGGTGTACAAATACTTGTCAACCCGACTTGGAAACTTTAATACGGATTTCTGATTTACTGAAAGTGGATGTAAACGATTTGTTGAACAAAGAATGTATCAAAGAATGATGGACGATATACTAAAACAGATAAAGGCAGGCGAGGTGTCGGGAGTACAGTTCAAGGAGCGTATTCTCGACAAATACGATATTGCCTGTGAATTGGTGGCATTCAGCAACTCACATGGTGGCAAACTCGTTGTTGGTGTTAAGGATAAGACAGGAGACGTTAACGCCTTATCTTATTCTGAGGTGCAAGAAACTACCAACCTTTTGAGTGACATAGCTTCAGAAAATGTTGTGCCATCCATTCTGGTAAAGATAGATACAATTGAGGTTGAGGATGGCAATTTGGTGGTTGCCACTATCAAGGAAGGACTAAACAAACCTTATCATGACAACAAAGGTATCGTATGGGTGAAAAATGGTGCCGATAAGCGCAAGGTATTCGACAATGCCGAACTTGCTGAAATGATGACCGATTGCGGTAGCTTTGCTCCAGACGAGGCAAGGGTTAGGGATGCAACCATCAACGACCTTGATGAAAAGACTATAAAGTTGTTCCTTGGCAACCGCTTTGAGAGGGTCTTGGAGAAGAAAGGTTTGATAGGTGATGCTTTCACTGAGGCTTCGCTTGATACAATATGCTCCGCCATAGCCAAGGGACATGACTGTGAGAAGATACTTCGTAACTTGCGTTTCATTCGCCCTGATGGCACGCTGACTGTTGCAGCCATGCTCTTGTTTGGCAAATACACACAACGTTGGATGCCTGTAATGACAGCCAAGTGTGTCTGCTTCGTTGGAAATAGCGTTGGCGGAAAGGTGTTCCGTGACAAGGTAAATGATGCAGATATGGAGGGAAATCTGCTTCATCAATATGATACCATTATGGACTTCTTCACTCGCAATCTGCATAATGTTCAAGTGGAAGATGAGTTCAATAGTATGGGTAAGTTGGAGATACCTTACAGTAGTTTGGTGGAGTTCACCGTCAATAGCCTTGTGCATCGCTCGCTGAATATAAAAGCCCCTGTTCGCATTTTCATTTTCGACAATCGTGTGGAGATTCATAGTCCAGGCGCATTGCCTAACGGACTCACCATCGAAGACATCAAGGCTGGTACTTCCATGCCACGAAATATGTTCCTTTTCAACAATGCCATATACTTGCTGCCATACACAGGTGTGGGCAGTGGCATTACCCGTGCGCTTGATGAAGATGTCAATGTCACGTTTATCAATAATGACAAGTCTCAGGAGTTTGTGATTACAATTTGGAGAGGTGAAAGTAACCAAGTCGGTGAGAAAAGTAATCAAGTCGGTAACGAAGTCGATGAAAAAAGTAACCAAGTCAAAGGTGAAAGTAACCAAGTCGGTAACGAAGTCTGTGAAAAAAGTAACCAAGTAAGTAACGAAGTCGATGAAAAAAGTAACCAAGTCGAAGTCCCTAACACGAAAAGAAAACCTTTGACGAACAAACAGAAGGATATAGTTAATTTCTGTTCTGTACCACGCACATCAGCCGAAATTATGGAACGATTAGGTGTGTCTAATCAGACCAAGAACCGTGAGCGTTACATAACCTCCCTTGTTGCAGCAGGATATTTACAGATGACCAATCCTGAGAATCCTACGGCAAGCAATCAGAAATATAAGAAAGTAAACATAAAATAAGAAGCAAATGGACTCACTATTTTTACTTCAGTTCGCATGTTTTGTATTCATGCTCATCAATGCCTTCACAATAAGTATCTCTCATCTACATGTGAAATGGGAGAATAGACGGTATGAGCGTTCACGTTGGATGATATTCATCGCCATGATAGGTATGGCGATACAATATGCAGTACAGATGGCTTTCGGATTCCGTGCCACAGACGATGATTTGGGGGCAGTAATCAACATACTCATCTATACGCCTTGTTTCTCTCTCATCTCTATGGGCATCTACAATGTAGAGACAACTCGTGCCAACTGCAAGAAGATGAATTTGGTCTGTGCAGCCATTTACGCTGCTATCATCATAGCGTTTTGCATTGGTGCCAATCTTCATCAAGGCTTGCGTATAGGAGCATGGCTCTATGTGATGTTGGCTCTATTTTGTGGTAGTGTAGCCTATTGCATATACATGATAGTCCGTGAAATGATTAAGAGAAAGAACATGCTGGAAACAATGGCTGCAACGGATATGTTGCCATACGTGAGATATTCCAGAGCCAGTGTTATTATTCTTTGGCTCGCAGCCCTTGTCATGCCGTTTGCTATCCTTTCCACCACATTATTATTTATAGTAGGACCAATAGCATTGCTTGCCTTGTTGTTCTTCAACGTAACCTTCATCGCTCTTGGCAGCAATTACATTCCTACAGAAGAACTCTTGGACAAGGAAGAAGAGAACAACAGTTCTACTAAAGTTGGAAAAACGAAATATGGGGGGGCATGGTCACATTTTGGAAAGCGACAAGGTTCTGTAGATGACGGTACAGAATCTTTACAACCTCAGCTTTCAAAAGAACGTATAACCTTTATCCAAAATAGCCTTGATGAATGGTGTGCGGATTTAGGATATAAGGATAGTACCGTGAATATGTTGACTCTTTCTCGTACTCTTCGCATATCCAAGGAAGAGTTGTCTGTTTTCTTCGACCAGTGTATGAAATCTACATTCAGAATATGGCTCAGTGAGATACGCTTCAATGCAGCAAAGAAGATGATGATGGAATATCCAGACTATAGCAACGACATCATTTCAGCAGAATGCGGCTTCTCTTCCCGAACCTATTTGTATCGTGTTTTTAAGTCAAAGGAGGGTTGTACTCCTACCGAATGGAGAGATGAACAAGCAATAAATGTAGCTCCAAAAGAGAAAATACAGTCATAACCATTTTTGTAAAATACCAAAGAAAAATCAAAATTTTATCGTCAAAACGTCCAAAAAGGTGTCGCTTTCCTACGAATGCGACACCTTTTTGGTAGGAAGTAGACACATGAACAGGGCAAGTGGACACCTTTTTTGAAAGAAAAATACTATTTTTGCGGCATGAAAGAAATATTAGAAACAATGCCAAGGATAGAATTAGCCCTGCTTATCATTGGGGTGTTTGTACTCATAATAGGAATCATCTTCGGATATGCCATGATACATGAGTACAGGATGTATCTTGAGGATCACTACAAGGCTCGCTATAGCTTTCGTGACTTCATCAAGAGAGAACGCTTTTATATATATTTGTTCTTCGCATCCATATTCATCATGATGACAAATCTCTTGTATTTCTTGGAGTGAGTATCTACTTAAATGGATAATTTGGCTTTATGGTGGCAGTTTATCCTATAGTTTGAGAAAGTTCCTTATCTTTACGATTAAAATTAAATGAATTGATATGGCAAATTATTTGACAATTCGGGTTGGGCTGTTGATTGCAACACTTGCTGCGATTCTTCCATTTTCGGTTGCGAAAGCGGAAGCAAGTGACGGGGTGCAATCGGATTCGCAAGGCTGGTATGTCGGCTTAGAAGGTGGGATGCCTTTCGGATTCTCCTCATTTTCAAGTTTTGGACATGACAAGACTCGATTGGGGTGGAGTGCTGGCATATATGGTGGTTATCGTTTCAATTCCATATTCTCGGCAGAGTTGTCTGCCAAGTATGGAGAAATGAACTTGGCAGCACAAGACTGCTGTGTAGAACGCAACTATTGGCTTGGAAGCGATGGCATGCTTTACAAAGCAAGTGTCTTGGGATTGGATAGTTGGGAGTATGCTGATTTGAAAGGCCATGTCAAAATGGGACAATATGGGGCAAGAGTAAATGTCAATCTTCTTGGGTTGTTCCATAAGACAGCTAGCAGCCGATGGAATTTAGCTGTTTCACCTCATATATATGCAGTAATAACCAAGGCTGATATTCTTACAATATCTGACGATGTAGAGGTTATGAAAGGCTCAACCAACTGGCATTTGGGTTATGGGGCAGATTTGCAGGTTGGTTACCAACTGACCTCTTGCCTAAAACTTAGCGTCTATTCAGGGGTGACACGCCTCACGGGGAAACGCATGGATGGAATGCCAGAACATCTACATAAGAATAACTTCGCTTGGGAAAGTGGCATAAGGCTGGGATTTAATCTCTCGAAAAAGAAGAACAAGACAGTAGAAACCTCATCTGTTCCACAAACAGAAGTGCCACAGCAAGAATCAATTCCTTCAGAGGAGGTCAACCCAAAAGAAACTGTGGATAAGGCAGAAACAAAAGTTGTTGAAAAAGATGTTGCCGAACCTGCAATGGTGACTTTCCCTGTCATATATTTCACTTTCAATAGTATCGACATCAAACCAAATGAAGAGGCTAAGTTGAATGAAATTCTCAACATATTGAAAGAGAATCCGAATATGAAGGTGACGGTAACTGGTTGGTGTGACACAAAAGGCAGCATGGCTGTCAACAAGCGTATATCTCGCCAACGTGCTGAAGCCGTAAAAACTTGGCTTGTGAAGAAAGGTATAGAGGCAAATCGCATTTCAACAATAGGAAATGGAAGCGACAGCACTCAAAATGCGGAGAAAGCTCGCCGAGTAGAGACGAAAGATAAAAATAATCAGTAACCCATAAAACAAGATAAGATGAAAACAAACAGAAAATTTAATATTTGGTTATGGGTGCTGTTATGCGTCCCATGCCTATTGGCAAGTTGCGACCATGATGTTCATGATGGTGAGGATGAGGGAGGCTTGTCGGTATCGCTCACATGGGCAGATGAAACCGACCAAGGTACAGAAGTGAATGACGTGAAACTCTGGATATTCAATGCCGATGACGGTTCGCTTGTAGAGGAAAAACATTATGGTAGTGCACAGGAGGTGGCAAGCCAACGTTTCCAACTTCCCGAAGGCAGTTATCGCATCTTGGCTACAACCAACCTCAAAGAGCCATTCTTTATCAGTGAAGCGACAAGAGCCTTGTCTAATTGGAATAACATCCAGATAGGCTTGACCAATCCTAAGGATGTGAAGGACAATGCCTATTTCGGTGTAACCGATGTAAGGATAGACAATAAGGGCGGCAACTATGTGGTACAGAATCCTGTCAAGAGCGTACTTGCCGAACTGACCATTATCATCGAGAATGTACCTAAAGGTACAGAAATGAGTGGTAAGGCATTAGATGCTGCCTGGTGTCTGTTCCCTACACAGAAGAATGGTGATGGCGACTATGGGTTGCCGAGCTTGGAGCCTACGGAAGTGGAACTTCCTACCATCTTGGCTACGGAGTCAACCCTGCAATCGGAAGTAATACGACTGATGCCGACCATACAGGGAAGCCCAGCCTCTCATATCTATCTCCGCCTCTTGCTCCCTAACGAGACCTTGCAAGAGTATGACATTACCGCTCCTGCGATGAAGGTTGGAGGAAAATATGAATTACGGTTCAAGTACAATGAGATGCAGCCAAAGATGGATCTTGATGCGACCATCAATAATTGGAAAGACCTCAACGACGAAGTAGAAATCAAATAATAATTTTTAAAATGTGTATAAATATGAAAAAGATGACAAAGTTTTTCGCCCTTGCATTGCTTGCTGGTGCGATGGTATCATGCAGCACAGACGACACAACCCCTTCTACCCAAAGCGGTAAGGTTGCCGTGCAGTTCACTGGCGGCATTACCGTAAACACCCGTGCTGCAGGAGTAGCTTGGGCAGATGGTGACAAGATTGGTATCTTCATGACTGGAGCAAACCAAACTCTCTCGGCAGACGCAATCAAAGAGGGAGTTGACAATGTTTGTTATCAGACAGATGGCAGTAAATCATTCTCGCCTATCAGTGGTGGAAAGACCGTCTACTTTCCTATTGACGGAGATGTAGATTTCTATTCTTACTATCCACAGACTACTGTCAATGATTACAAGGTGGCTCTCAATGTCGCAGACCAAAAGAGTCAGGAAGCTATCGACTTCATGTATGCCAAGACTACAGGATGCAACAAAGCTACGCCACAGGTAGTACTGAAGTTTAATCATCAGCTGAGCAACTTGATTCTGAATGTTCAGGCTGGCAATGGATTGACGCAAGAAGAACTCGAGAAGATGACGGTCACCATAAAAGACCAAAACACAACGGCTACCTACAATCTTGTGGATGGTACCATCTCAGACGAAGGAAATCCTGCCAACATTACTATGAAAGCTACCATAGAAACGGAACAGTCCAAGCAATACGAGGCAATCTTGTTGCCAACGACATCAACGACCAGACAACTTGTGTTTGACTTGAACAATGGTTATGATGCTCCGTTTGTTTGGACAATGGAGTCAGACCTCAAGGGTGGCAACCGATACAACTATACCACAGTGAAGTTAACCAGAACAGGTGTAGTTCTTACTGGTACTATCGAAGCTTGGAATGAGGCTGGAGACAATAATGAACATATTGCACAATAACAACTCTTAAAATATAACAATTATGAAGACTTTTAGATTCTTATATATTGCTGCAGCAGCTTTGCTGCTCGCAGCTTGCGCTAATGAAGAAGACGGTATCGACAACAGTGGTCCTGTTGCAGCTACAGTGAAGGCTGACATTTCCAACAGTGTAAAAACCCGTGGAACTGCAGACAACAACGAATGGACAACTGGCGATGCCATTGGTGTGTACGTCACTTCCGCAGGAAACACAAAAGGATCAAATGTAAAGTATGAATATGACAAATATGGTAATTTCGTTTCTGCATTTCCTATTTATTTCAAGGACAACAAGGAACAGACATTCAGTGCGTATTATCCATACATTGACGATTCCAATAATGACAAGTTCGACGAGGACGGCTGGCTAATTAACGATTGGACTATTGATTATAGCAATCCAAGTAATACCTTATTAGCAAACGATTTTCTCTTTGCATCGGGAGCAACTGCCGACAAGACATCCCCACAGGTTAATTTCACAGACTTGAATAAGGTGGGTGAATCTTTGCCAGAGAAAGACCATCGCTTTAAGCACAAGATGAGTATGATTGTATTTACGGTCAAGGCAGGAGAAGGTGTAGATAAAGAGTACAGTAATCTTCAAAGTATAACATTGGACAAGATAAAGTTCCAGGGGAAGATTAATATAAGAACAGGTGCGACAGAAGCCACAGGGACTTCTGAAAAGCGAACCGTGCCTGTTACAGGTCTTTTGAACGAAGACAGAGTCTGCCAATTTATACTCTTTCCACAACAGTTTGAAAACAACAAGTTGGCTATCAGCTGTAACGTACTATATGATGAAAGTACAATTAATAATTATACAACAACGATCCCCCTACCAAATGGATTCGAAGGTGGTAAAAAATATACTTATACCATCCGTGTTAGGAATAATAGTATTGTGATAGGAGATGCAAGCATAACGAGTTGGGGCACTGGTGCCGACAATGATCCTCTCGATGCAGAAATAGAATAGTTATGATAAAGAAGATATTGACATATTGCGCAGAGCAACTCAATAGCTATCTTGGTCGATACTACCATCGACCACAAGGGCTTGCAGAAGTTGGTCATATAGGTCAAAGAACTGGAGAATTTCCTAATAAGGTAATCGTTTCATTGGTGAATGTGGAACGAGAGACTGCAGGAGGTATTTCAAACAAAGTTCAGACCTATGGTGGCAACTTCACATCCTCTTCTGCCCCATTCTTGCTGAATCTGAAAGTAATGTTTGCGGCAGTCTTTGAGGAAAAGCAATATGCGGAGTCATTGTCAGTATTTTCCAAGGCATTGGCTTTCATACAGTCACAGCAGAAGTTTATGGTTGACAATGTGAAATATACTCTAACTTTGGAAACTGTATCCACATTTGACTTCCATAACATTTGGACAACAATGGGAGGACAATATTATCCTTCTGTTGTGTGTAAACTCACTGGAGTTGTGATTGATTCCAATGAAATTAAATCAAGCGGTTCAACAGCTCAGAACACAGAAGTACAAACCTAAAAATGACAGCATGAGTACATATCGTTCATTATATAGTTTTCGCATAGAGCACGAATACTTTAAAGAAGGTAACGGTTTTGCCTTCATGTGTTCTGTTCTGCCTTCAGCGCAAAAGTTGATGGCGCAACGAGGATTGTTGTTTCGACAAACAGAAGGAAACGAATGGACGATATTGTATGATATGGAAAGTGCAGGTTTAGATACCGATTCTGACATCATAGGGCTTGGAGTCTCGATGTCTGAACCTGCATTTGCTCTTTACACAGAATGGCAAATCTTCAATCCAGTGGTTGCCTATCAGATAGACTTGCCAATTGGACTATCAGAAGTTGATGCCGTTGATTTGATTACAGAGACTGGAACAAGAAGAACTTTGGGAATACCATTTTGCACCATAATGATTCATTTGACAGAAGAGTTATGGCAAGCAGCAAAGAAAGATGTTCCACTGAAGAACATTCTAAAGTTCAAAGTTCCTAACCGTTTTTGGGAATATGTTTTCATTTGTCAAAATACAAATAGAGAAATATCCCCAGAACACTTAAAATTGGAAACAGATAAGGAAATACTAACATTTAGCTCATTTGAAAGGACAAATGAATTTGGAAGAAACGCATTCCGTACAGTGTCGGAGAAAGCAGTGCCGATGCGAGAACGCTATGACATAAAATTGAACCTGATTGTTTACCACGACAAAAAACAGAAGCAGTTTTTGCTGAGAAATATAGAGCATCCTATACCAGGTCAATTCAGAAGCGATGCGGATAAATTGAGACAAGTCTGCTATTTTTAGTAACCAAATGCAAAATGCAATCTGACTACAGATGCTTTTGTTTATCAAAAATTATCAATGCGTATGGCACAAATGAAGACCCCAGGCGTTTACATACAAGAGAAGAACGCCTTTTCGACAAGTGTTGTCGAGGCCGCAACCGCCATCCCCGCTTTCATCGGAATCACAGAGAAGGCTGTTAATGGTTCGGAAACCTTGGCTAACAAACCTTGGAAAATCACCTCTATGACAGAATTTGTTCAGTACTTTGGTGGTGCTCCAAAGCCTGTGTTCAATCTGAGCATAGCCACAGATTCCAACGATGCTTTATATAGCAAAGAACTTGTCGAAGGGCAATTCTTTAAGGTAGCAAAGCCTACTACCCTCTATACCTTATATTATAATATGGTTATGTTCTTTGCAAATGGAGGCGGAACTTGCTATATTGTCTCTATAGGAACTTATAAAAAGGGAAAAATCAGCAATGACAATATAAAATCAGCCTTGGATTCGTTGAAGAAAATTCGTGAGGTTACGTTAATTGTTATACCAGAGGCTGTAAATACCGCAAAAGAAACCTGCAAGAATATTCAAACGGATGTTATCATGCACTGTGGTGAAATGCAGAATCGTTTTGCAATCCTTGATGTGTATCCAAAGGAAAAAGATGAAGACTCAATGGCGCAACAAATAGAAGAATTCCAAACAGCCATAGGTTCAAATTATCTTTCTTATGGTGCTGCATACTATCCTTATTTGAACACTTCTGTTATTAGTGATAAGGATATTGACGGAACAGTACTCAGATGGGAAGCCGCTCCTAAATTGGACTCTGTATTTGGAGAAAACTCTAAACTTCAAAAGTATTTGGATGATTGTTTCAAGATTGAAGAAGGAAAAGAAATCACCGATACAGCACGCAACAATGCACATAGTGCACTTTTGATAAATTGGGATGAGTATAAAAATGCCGCCAACAAGGTTAAGGAATATCTCAATCTCCTTCCTCCTTCTGCTGCAATGGCTGGTATATATGCAATGGTGGACAACACCCGTGGTGTATGGAAAGCTCCAGCAAACGTTTCTCTCAATTATGTAAATAGTCCTACAGAGACTATAAGCGACCTTGAACAAGAAGACATGAATATGCCAATGAACGGTAAGGCTATCAATGCCATTCGTACATTCCCTGGTGAAGGTATTAAGGTTTGGGGTGCTCGCACACTTGATGGAAATTCACAAGACTGGCGTTACGTTAATGTACGTCGCACCATGCTTTTCATCGAGGAGTCCGTAAAGAATGCTGCCAAGGCTTATGTGTTTGA
>CAVKXW010000087.1:11763-13738 GCA_963660215.1 Bacteroidaceae bacterium
ATATTATGGCAGAGACTGGTGCAACACAAAGCCAAAACACTTGGCCGGTACCTGAATTTCACTTTAGTGTGGAAATTACTAATGTAGGAATTATTTCTTGCAAAGAGGTTTCAGGGCTTGAGACTGAATTTGACGTAATAGAATATCGTGCAGGCGACTCTCCTGAGTTTACAAAGACGAAGCAGCCTGGTCTGCGCAAGACAAGCGACATTACCCTCAAGAAGGGAATCTTCATGAGTGACACCAAAATGTGGGACTACATTGGACAAGTGAAGATGAATACTATTCAGCGTGAGACCATCACCATCAAGCTACTTGATGAGTCTGGAAATCCTGTCCAAAGTTGGCAAGTTGTAAATGCTTGGCCTAAGAAAATGCAAGTGGAAGGTTTCAAGGCAGAAGGTAACAGCGTGGCAATGGAAACTATGACGCTCGCTCACGAAGGAGTCAAACCTATTTAAATATAAAAGAAGATGTCAGCAAGTACCAACAACTGGGCACCTCCAGTGCTATTCCACTTCAGTGTAGTGTTCAAGCTACTAGGTGGTGATGTCACAGCCTCCTTTAGGACGGTAAGTGGCATAGAACAGGTGTTGGAATTGCAACAACAGGCTCAGCAAGGAGACAATGACCTATGGTTGCCAACTGGTATAAGTCATAGTGACATTGTCCTTGCTCGGGCACTCGAACCACTCTCTGACAAGATTAACGCATGGGTGACTGACTGCATAACCTTCAAGGAAACAAACAAGAAGATTGAGCCATGCACATTGATTATTTCATTGCTTGACGAGCAGAATAATCCGATAAGTTCCTGGGAATGTCTAAGAGCTATTCCATATAAATGGAAGCTTGACGATTTGAATGCGGAGAACAGCAGTTTGGCGATAGAGACACTAACCCTTAAACACAGTAAACTGAGGAGGATTAAGTAATGCCAATTGTTATCAAGGAAATCAGGGTGAATACGGTGGTGGAGAAAAAAGTCATCACTCACCAAGAAATATCAGAGGAGATTTATCACAAGATAAAGAATGAGATATTAGAAGAACTCGAATGCCGTGTAGATGAAAATCCACAGGATAAGAGGAAAAACAATCGCTAACATTAGTTGCTTATGGAACATCTTATCATACAAGCATATTCTGACGACAAGTTCAGAAGTAAGCAAGGAGGCCAGATAACGATTCTACTGAATCCTGAAAATGTAAAGACAGGCAAGGAAATTCGTTATCGTCAAGACAAGCAATTGGGAGCGATTGGCAAAAACAATGTCTTTGAAAGATATGACTCCGAAAATCTCTCGTTTGATTTCACCATCGACTGTACTGGGGTCGTTGAAGGAACACAAGAGGGTGATACTGCTACCGCCAAGGTCAAAGAGATAGAGGACAGTGTTTATTGCTACAATAGCGAGTTGCATAGACCATCCTATGTAGAAATCGTCTATGGCTCGGTTATGTTCAAGGGACAGGTTGCCAAGATGAACGTTGATTATTCCTTGTTCAATGGTGTAGGTGATGCACTTAGGGCAAAAGTTGGAATGGAGTTCGTTGGCTATATGGCAAGCGATGAGGAACGCAAGAAATACCCCAAGAACTCTCCTGATATGTCTCGTCTCATAACAGTCAAGGATGGTGATACGCTTGCCAAACTTTGCTACGAGACATACGGCGATTCAACTTTGGTTGCACAAGTGGCAAGATTTAATAATCTCAACGGATTCAGAAACATTCCAGCAGGAACAGAACTTCTGTTTCCACCATTGAGAAAAAGTCAATAATATAAACATATAAGGAATATGGCAGACTCTCCATCAAAATACAAGGACAGAATCGTTGCATGGACTATCAATTGCGACGGCAAGGCACTGGACGACTCCTACAAGTTGGTTTGTGCCCAAGTACATCTTGCCATCAATCGAATAGGAAAGGCAACATTGAAGTTCTATGCTGGTGACATGGACAAGCAGACT
>CAVKXW010000088.1:0-1482 GCA_963660215.1 Bacteroidaceae bacterium
ACAACCTATAGTTAAGAGGTGAAGACTTTGTGAAGAGTTGTGAAGAGTGCGATTGAACTCTTCACAAGCGTAATTGCTTATTAGACAGGTGTTTAGATATGTCCCTGTGAAGAGTGAAGAGAATTTTCCTATATTTTATTCTAAGAACACCTATGGTTTTCATTCATCAGCCACAGGCCAAATAGTACTTCCAGTACAACGTTTAGCTCCAAAAGCTAATAGGTATGCTTTTATATTTTTTGCAATTTGTCAGTTAAAAATTTGCACTTTCTAATATTATTGGCTATCTTTGCAGTTGTTATTTAATAAAGGCAAAGAAATGGATATACAAACAATAAACCAACATACCGCTGCCTTTAATGAAATTACGCATTTCATCAAAAGCGATAATGGTAAGGAGCAGGTGGAAGTGTGGTTTGCACGCGAACTGCAAACTATCTTGGGGTATGCAAGATGGGAGAATTTCTTGGTGGCTATAGGTCGAGCAGTAGATTCTTGTAAGTCGCAGAGTATCAATGTGGATGACCATTTTCGTGAGGTCACGAAAATGGTCTCGTTAGGTAGTGGGGCAAAGCGTGAAGTAAAGGACTTTATGCTGACACGTTTTGCTTGCTATCTGATAGCTCAGAATGGGGACCCGAAGAAAGAAGAGATAGCTTTTGCACAGGGCTATTTTGCTTTGCAAACCCGAAAGGCAGAGTTGGTTGCTGAGCATCTGCAACAAATCTCTCGTCTAGAAACTCGTGATAGATTGCGTGCTTCAGAGAAACAACTCTCTCGTAATATATACGAGCGTGGCGTGGATGATAGAGGCTTTGGGCGCATTCGCTCTAAGGGTGATACAGCCTTGTTTGGTGGTAATACGACAGAAGATATGAAGAAAAGGCTAGGCATAAAGTCAACTCGTCCTCTTGCTGACTTTCTTCCTACCTTGACGATAGCAGCCAAAAATCTAGCGACGGAAATGACCAATTACAATGTAGAACAAAAGGATTTGCATGGAGAGGGTAGCATTACGACTGAGCATATTCAGAATAATGTCAGCGTGAGACAGATGCTGGGGCAACGTGGTATAAAACCAGAGAATTTACCTGCTGCCGAAGACATTAAGAAGGTTGAGCGCCGTGTGGCTAGTAATGAAAAGAAAATCGAAAAGACTTCTCATAAATTACCAAAGGATATTGAATAGCTAATTATGAATAAGTTAAAAGCATTATTGGGCTTCGACCCTAAGACTACGACGGTTAGGACTGAGCTGATAGCTGGTATGACTACCTTCCTGACCATGTGTTACATCCTGGCAGTAAACCCTACCATCCTCGCCACTACGGGCATGGACAAGGGAGCTTTGTTTACGGCTACTGCCATCGCATCCGCCATCGCCACCTTCCTGTTGGCTTTCATGGCAAAGTTGCCTTTCGCACAGGCTCCTAGTATGGGTCTGAACGCCTTCTTCGCCTTCACGCTCTGTCAGGCGATGGG
>CAVKXW010000088.1:1729-8016 GCA_963660215.1 Bacteroidaceae bacterium
AGCATCTTGATAAGCGGTACGTTGATGGCTAGGAGAGTGAAAGGCTCCTTGTTCTTCGCCATCATCATCTCTACCTTGATAGGCATTCCGATGGGAGTAACCGAGTTTTCCAGCGACTGGAGTCCCATCTCTGCCCCTCATAGCGTGATGCCTATCTTCTGCCAGTTCGACTTTGGTGGTTTCTTCACCCCTAAGATGGTGATGGTGGTCTTTTCTCTGTTGCTCGTCAACATCTTCGACACCATCGGTACGGTACTGGGCTTGGTAGCCAAGCTCGGCATCAAGGAGGATGAGAAGGGCGATATTCCTGGCGTAAAGGAGGCGATGATGAGCGATGCCATCGGTACTACCGCTGGTGCCTTGCTCGGTAGCTCTACCATCACTACCTACGTGGAGAGTGCATCGGGTGTGGCAGAGGGCGGTAAGTCGGGTTTGACTTCCTTCTTTGTGGGCATCCTGTTCATCCTGAGCATCTTCCTGGCTCCTATCTTCCTGCTCATCCCTAGTGCTGCCACGAGTGGTGCGTTGGTGATGGTGGGTGTGCTGATGATCGACTCGTTCAAGCGCATCGAACTGGAGGACATCTCCGAGTCGTTCCCTGCCTTCATCACGATGATTACCATGGTGCTCTGCTACAGCATCGCCGACGGCATCTGCCTCGGCATCCTGAGCTATGTATTGATAAAAATGATGGTGGGCAAGTTCAAGGACTTGAACATTACCTTATATATATTAGCGGTGTTGCTGCTCATCAACTACGCTTTGGGATAAAGAGTAATACGCTTTCGTATTCATAAAAAACGGACATACGTGCATCGGTAGATGGGCGTATGTCCGTTTTTTTGCTAACATATTTGTGGTATTTGTTGGCGTTTGATAATAATTTTTAAGGAAATAGGGTGGAAATTGAAAAAATATGTGTAATTTTGCAGCCGTTTACGCAGGTATGTTAATATTCATGTATTTAAAAACAAACAATTATACATTTATTTATAAGAGAGAGAATTTATGGAAAAAAGAATCATGATGTTTCTCGCAGGGCTTTTCCTGAGTGTAGGAATCGCCTTGGCTCAAACTCAGGTTTCCGGTACTGTGACCTCCACAGAAGATGGGGGGGCGGTGATTGGAGCTACAGTTAAAGTAGTCGGTACGAAGAACGGTTCGGTCACTGACATCGACGGTAAGTTTACGTTGGATGCACCAGCCAACGCCAAGTTGGAGGTGTCATACATCGGTATGGCTACCAAGGTGGTGAAGGCTGGAAAGAATCTTCACATCGAGCTAAGCCCTGACGAGCGTTCTTTGGAAGAAATCGTTATTAGCGTGCCATACGGCACTCGCAAGAAAGCTTCATTTACAGGTTCGGCAGGTATTGTAGGTGGTGAGAAAATCGCATCATCACAGGTTAGTAGTGTATCTAAGGCTTTGCAGGGAACAGTGGCTGGTCTTCAGTCGTTCTCTACCAGTGGTCAGCCTGGTGAGGATGCTTCTGTCTATATCCGTGGTGTCGGTTCTGTCAATGCCTCTACTACCCCTCTTTACGTAGTGGATGGTGTTCCTTATGATGGCTTGTTGGCCAACATCAATAGTCAGGATATAGCTTCTGTCACCGTATTGAAGGATGCTGCCGCAGCTTCTCTTTATGGTTCTCGTGCTGCCAATGGCGTCATCATGATTACCACCAAGCAGGGACAGAACGGTTCCGCTCCTACCATCGAGTTGACAGCCAAGTATGGCTTCTCTAGCCGTGCGGTGGCAGATTACGACCAGTTGAGCACAGACGACTATTTCAAGTTGCAGTGGGAATCAATATACAATAAGAATCTTGCTGATGATTATTCTGCGGCAGAGGCAGCGGCAAGAGCGTCGAAGACTTTGGTTGGTACGATTGGCATCAATCCATACGGTACTGCATATCCAGAGCCAATCGATAATAATGGCAATTTGGTAAGTGGTGCCCGTACCCTCTGGAATGATAGTTGGGAGGATGCTCTTACACAAAATGCTCACTACACCGACTTGAGTGCTCGTGTGTCTGGTGGTAGCAAGACCTCCAAGTATTATATCTCCTTGGGCTATTTGGACGACCAGGGTGCTTATATCTGCTCTGGCTTCAAGCGTTACAACGTGCGCACCAATGTAACTTCCAATTTGAAGTCTTGGTTGCAGGTGGGCATGAATCTTTCTGCTGCTCATTCTGTTCAAGACTATCCTAAGCAGAATGATACGGCTATAGGCAACATCGTATTGGCTGCTCGTTCTTTGCCTTCTTTTTATCCTGTTTATGAGCGTGATTTGACTACAGGTGAGTATATCTTGGACGAAAGCGGCAATCGTGTTTATGATTATGGTGATTATCGTACAAGTTCTTACAATGGTTACAACTTTGCCCAGTCTCTTTATTATGACAAGGCGGAGCGTAAGCGTGATGCTGCTACTGTGCAGGGCTTTATCTTGATAAAGCCTATGGAAGGGTTGAGCTACAAGATGACAGCCAATCTTGACTATAATAGCCGTTTTATACATAACTACAGTAACCCTACATACGGTAAGAAGCCTCTTACAGGTTCGGTAAGCAAGGGTAATACGCGTACAACAGGTTTTACCATCAATAATGTTATAACTTACGACCATACTTTTGCCAAAGATCATGATGTTCATGCCATGATTGGCCATGAGTATTACGAGTACAATACTTCTAACTTCTCTGGCTCTC
This sequence comes from Bacteroidaceae bacterium, assembly GCA_963660215.1. Taxonomy (GTDB): domain Bacteria; phylum Bacteroidota; class Bacteroidia; order Bacteroidales; family Bacteroidaceae; genus Prevotella. Next base: position 4,446 of record CAVKXW010000088.1, read on the forward strand.
GTACAGGTGTCATCGCTGATGGATATTATGAGCCTGATGTGGCTTCTACCTTGACGGGATTTGACGGTAATAGTGACCAATACAAGTTGTTGAGTTTCTTTGGTAATGCTGAATATTCTTATCAGAAGAAGTACTATGCTTCTGTTTCTCTTCGTTCAGATGGTTCTTCTCGTTTCCATCCTGACCACCGTTGGGGTACATTCTGGTCTTTTGGTGGCTCATGGCGTGTTACCAATGAGAAGTTCATGGCTTCTACCAACTCTTGGTTGGACAACTTGACTCTTCGTGCCAGCTATGGTGCCCAGGGTAATGATAATGTAGGCTATTATGCTTATCAAGCACTTTATAGCATCGGTAAGTTCTTGGGTGAGAATACGCTTCATGCTTCAAGAATGGCTACTCCAGAGTTGACTTGGGAAACGAACTTGAATACCAACATCGGTGTTGATTTCAGCATGTTTGGCGACCGCTTTACTGGTACAATCGAGTATTTCCAGCGTGCTTCCAAGGACTTGCTCTTTAGCCGTGACCTTGTAGCTTCTACGGGTTATACAAGTATCGATGCCAACATTGGTAAGTTGAAGAACTATGGCTGGGAGTTTACCTTCACAGGTGTTCCTGTCAAGACAAAGGATTGGATGTGGAAGCTTTCTGTCAATGCCACTACCTATAAGAACAAGATAGTGAAACTTCCATCTGAGGTGATATGGAATGGCAGCAAGAAATGGGTCGAGGGCGGTTCGCTCTATGACTACTATCTCTATGAGTGGGCTGGTGTAAACCCTGACAATGGTAATCCTCAATGGTACTACTATGACGAGGATGGCACCAAGAAAGTTACAGAGGACTATAATAGTTTGAGTGCTGACAAGGATAAGGTAAAGTGTGGTACTTCTCTCCCTTCTTTGTCGGGTGGTTTCTCTACAGATGTTAGTTGGAAAGGTTTGACACTCTCTGCTTTGTTCTCATACGCTCTTGGTGGTAAGCTTTATAACAACGACTATGTTAGTATGATGCGTGTTACTGGCTTCGGCGGCAATAGTGTTACCAAAGACCTCCTCAATCGTTGGACTCCAGAGAATAGATATACAAATATTCCAAAGTTGGTTGACCAAGGAAGCAGTTACTTTACCTCTTCATCAACAAGATGGTTGGTAGACCGTGACTATCTACGTTTAAAGACCGTTACTTTGAGCTATAATTTGCCAAGAACGTTCATTGCGCCTGCAACGTTGAAGGAGGCTAGTGTGTTTATCCAAGCAGAAAACCTCTTCACTTTCTGTCATCAGCAAGGTCTGGACCCAGAGCAACCTATCAGTGGTACGGTTTCTTGGCGTTATCCAGCGATGAAGACCATTTCATTCGGTATCAATGTTAAACTTTAAAAATGGAATTTATAATGAAGAATAATATAATAAAAATAGGTATTGGGGTACTTTTGCTCGGTACCATGTCTTCTTGTGACCTTGATACATCACCAACTACCTCTCTTGATGCTGCCAATGCCTTCAAGAGTACGGCATACGCAGAGGATGTGCTTCGAGGTACATGGAACAATGTTTTCAATGATGCATGGTCGTATGCTTCTGTAGGTTTGGGCTCAATCATGCTGAATGACGATTTCATGGGTTCTGATGCAGTAAGGTCTAGGTCTTATGGCTTTTCAAGCTGCTATTCCTTGACCAGTGGCTACAGCCGTGACCAATATGACAAACTGTTGTGGGACTTTACTTATGATGCAATTAACAACTGTAATGGTGTAATCGCTTACATTGATAATGCCAGTGGCACAGAGTCTGAGAGAAATCGCCTTAAAGGTCAGGCTTATGGAACTCGTGGATTCATGTACCTTCTGTTGGCTTCTCATTTCTCTTTTGCCATCGACAAAGATCCTGATGCAGTTTGCGTGCCAATTTATACAGAGCCTACTACGATGGATGTGGCTTTGACAGGTAATCCTGCTGCTAGCGTCAGTGAGGTTTATGAGCAAGCTTTGTCTGACTTGAAGCAAGCTGTAGCTTTGATTCCAGAGGGATATTCTCATGGAAGTGATGCCATCGACCAATATAAGATAGACCACAATGTGGCTCTTGGTCTTCTTGCTCGTGCTAGCCTTTATGCCCGTAAATGGCAGGATGCTTATGACTATGCCGACCAGTCGCTCAAAGTAAATAGTTACTTGATGACGGAAGAAGAGTATAAGAGTGGTTTCAGTAATTGTGCGAACAAGGAGTGGATTTGGGGATATTCGTCAACTATTGATGACAGCTTCCCTAGCTATATCTTCCACTTTAAGGATAATACAACAGATGGCTCTTATTATGGTCCACTCTGTATGGATCCTAACTTCATGAAGAATTTCGCAGAGAATGACTATCGTGCTGATTTGTTCCAGACTTGGGGAGGAACTCCACAGAACAAGTCTGTTACAAAATTGTTGAATAGCAAGTTTAAGTTCAAGGATGTAGAGAATGAACTTGGTGACATTGACTTGATGCGTGTTTCTGAGATGTACCTTATCAAAGCAGAGGCTGCCTGTCAGCTAAATCTTTTGGATGATGCTAAGACTGCCCTTTATACATTGCAGCAGGCTCGTATGAAGACTGGTTGCAAGGCTCCTGAGATAACAGCCTCTGATAAGCAATCTTTGTTGGAGCTTATCTGGCTAGAGCGTCGTAAGGAACTTTGGGGTGAAGGCTTCGCCATTACTGACATTATCCGTAACCAACAAAAGGTGGTACGTGAAAAGTTCGAAAAGGATATGGTAGTTAATGGCAAAGAGGTTACTGCTGAGGGACATACCACATTGAAAACTGCAGAAGGTGGTGATTTCGAGGTGAATAGCAAGTATTATCTCTTCCGTATTCCTCAGAGCGAGGAACTCCAGAACCAGAACCTCTATAAGAATCACGAGAAACTCGATTTCTATCGTTAATCTCCCTTTACTTTTCAAAAGAGAAAGGTAATAAAAATAAATTAAGCGGCAATCTGCATCACGCAGGTTGCCGCTTTCTTAGTTTCTAACTAACTATCTATCAACTATTCAAAAAATGATTCTAATTTTTGAGTCTAGGGAATGAAGCCCTAGACTTTCTTGATTACTTCAATCGCAAGATGTTGAGCGAGTTGGCTGGTACCTCGACCTCCACACCGTTCTTCTGGGTGGTGATGAAGCTCTCCACTGGGTAAACGTTGGTAGGGTTGTCGATGGTGTTCTCCTCCAAGCCATTCTTGGCAGAGAGGCGGATGAGCTTGCCATCCTTGATGTCCTTGCCGTTGAGGTTCACCTTAGCCGTAGTATGCTCGGTGCTGGTGTTGGCAATCTTGAGGATAATCTCGCCTGTCTTCTCATCGAGTGTGGCGGTAGAGAAGATGCCCGGCTGGGTGTTCGCCTTCAGTTTGGCAGCGAAAATCTCCTTGCCATCGAGAGAGGCGTGGATGCTGTCGCCTACCACCTTCAGCTCTACATCATACCACTTGCCTGTCTCCACCTTGCCTGGACAGGTAGCTACTTGCGCCTTGGCTCCATTCACAATCTGCTCGATGCCGTGCTGGGTGTTGTTCCATCCAC
>CAVKXW010000088.1:8562-13702 GCA_963660215.1 Bacteroidaceae bacterium
TCATGTAGACAGCCTCACCGAGGGCGGCATCGAGCGAACCCATGTTGCCGAAGCCCTGGGTCACGGCATACTCGCCTACATATATTTCACTGCCCTTGCGGTCGTAAGAGTCGTACTTATTAAAGTTCTCGGCAAACCAAGCTGGGTTGCGGTAGTAGTGCTCGTCGAGGAGCTCCACACTATCGTTGCTTTCCCACTTAGGGTTGTCGTCGCCCCACGCCACTACGTTGCCTATCAAGTGCATGTTAGGATATTTAGCCAAGACGGCATCCTTGAACTTCTTGAATCTATCATAGTAGTGGTCGCTCTGTGCGGCTGCGTCTGGTTGGTTGTTCTCATTGCCAATCTCCAAGTACTCGATGTTGTATGGCTCTGGGTGCCCGTTCTTTGCACGGAGCGCACCATATTTGGAGGTAACAGGACCGTTGGCATACTCCAGGGCGTTCAAGCACTCGTCTATCCAAGGCTGGATGCTGTCCACTGGGGTCAAGCCGCCATGCCAGAGGCCTACGTTCACTACGTAGAGAGGCTTGGCGTTCAAGTCCTCGGCAAGCTGTAGGTACTCGTCGAATCCCATGCCGTCGCTGGTGCGATAACGCCAGTTCACGTTCTTATGTCCAGGACGTTCCTCGATAGGACCAATGGTTTTCTCCCAGTGGAAGGCGTTCTCTGGAGACTCCTGTCCCTCGACATAGCAACCGCCAGGGAAGCGAACGAACTTAGGGTGGATATTATATAAGAGCTGTGCCAAGTCTGGGCGCAAGCCGTTCTCACGATTCTTGAAAGTAGGAGGGAAGAGACTTACCACATCGAGCTGGATAGTACCCTTGCCATCGGCTACCAACTCAAACTGAGCCTTGGCATCGTTGGCATTGGCGGTGAATTCGGCTGTGTACTTGGTCCATTTCTTGCCCAACTTACCATTGATGGTAGTTTCGGCATATACCTTGTCGCCCTTGCTGTTGGTGAGGCGAGCCTTCAATCCACCTTTGTAGCTACCCTTAGCCCAGAAAGAGAGCTTATAGGTTCTGCCCTGAACGGCGTTGATGCCCCAGAAACCCTCGTTGATGAGAGAGGCTGTAGCCTGAGGGGTGGCTGCGACGGTGAGTTGGAGAGCCTTGCCCTGTGCCTTGTTGAGCAGATTCTTGTTGATGAGCTGTGTGCTAATCTTCGCACCAGCCTGTGCGGAGGTCTTCCAAGTAGGGATGTCCTTGTCATCATCCTCGAAGGAGCGGTTGCTGATGAGCTCGGCATAGAGACCGCCATCGGCAGCATGGTTGATGTCCTCGAAGAAGATACCATAGAGGTTAGGAGATACCTTGATGCCAGGGTTGGAGGCATCCACGTTGATGGTTACTTGGGCATTGGCAGCCATTGCGGAGGCGAGCAATGCGGAAAGCAAAAACTGTTTCTTGTTCATTTTTATTTCTTAGGTTTATTTGTTACTTGTTGAGAGGCATGAAGTCTGGGCGTAGCCTGCATCCCCATGCCACTATTAATACACAGATGCAAAAGTACACAAAAAGCACAAAGTAAAGGTGGACAAAACGTATAATAAAGTGTAAAAAGGTGGATTTCTTGCGGAAATCCACCTTTTATGATGGCTTATGGCTGTCTAGATGGAGCACTGTGCGAAAGTGTGCGCTATTTGAAAAGCTGCATAATGTTGGCAGGAGCTCTGTCTGCCAAGTATTCGTTCTTCATCCATTCCATGTAGGGAGCCACATGCTCAAAGAACTGGTGATAGCCTTGGCAGAGGTAGTTGAGCCCAGCGTTTCCATAGCGGTCTTTGGCGAAACGATTCTTGGGGCATTCGCCATGACAGGCGAAGAGAAAATCGCATTCTTGGCATTGCCGTGGCAGACAGCTGCTCTTCAGACTGGCGAAGGCTCGCTGCTTTTCGCCATAAAACATGGATAACAGGGTGTTTTCATGGATGTTCCCCAACTTATAGGAAGGAAAGACAAAGTGGTCGCATGAATAGACATCGCCATTCTTCTCCATCACTCCCACGTTGGCGCATTCCTTGCCGAAGATGCAGATACCTGGGGCTACCCCCACCCAGCAGGCTAGGATGCAGTCGAATATCTCCACGAAATAGGTTCCCACATCATGGCGCACCCATTCGTCGAAGATGGTGCAGAGAAAGTTGCCCCAGTCTTCGGGAGTGATGCTTTCTTCAGTCAGCTCTTGTGTCTCGTCTAAGAGATGGGCGAGATGCATCTTGCCGTCTGCCATGTACTTGCGTTCCACGATGGGGGCAAACTGGATGTATCGGCAGCCAATGTCCTTGAAGAAATGATAAAACTCCAAGGGATGCTTCACGTTGTAGGCATTCACCACAGCCATGCCGTTCCATTCCACGCCATGCTTGTTGAGCAGGTTGATGCCGTCCATCACCTTTTGCCATGAAGGCAATCCATGCTTGTCTTGGCGATAATGGTCGTGCATGTCCTGGGTGCCGTCGATGGAGATGCCCACCAGAAAATGATTCTTTTTCAGAAACTCGCACCACTCATCGGTGAGCAATGTGCCATTGGTTTGGATGACATTGTCTATTTGTCGCCCTCCTGCATATTTGCGCTGAAAGCTCAGAGCCTTCTCGTAGTAGGAGATGGGGAGCAAGAGCGGTTCGCCACCATGCCAGGTGAAGAGTACTTGTGGCTGTGTCTGCATCTCGATGTACTCCTTGGTAAACTGCTCCAACAGTCTTTCATCCATGAAGCCTTTTGCCTCATGGATAAGAGAGTTGTCATATAAATCGGCTTTCTCCAGATAGTAGCAGTATTTGCAAGCCAGATTGCACTTTGCCCCTGCTGGCTTCAGCATCACATAGACTGGTCTGGAGAATGGTGTCGCACAGCCTTGCTTACTTGTTGTCATCAGGAAGAGGCCAATTAGGTGATGGTTTGCGTGCGGCGCGCATCTCCTTGTCGAATTGCTCCACCATCTCAGGGTGCTCCTTGGCGAGGTTATGGCTCTCCGTTGGGTCTTCCTTGAGGTTGTAGAGCTCGAGTGGAGCGTTCTTCTTGATGGTTACGCATTTCCAGTCGCCCTTGCGTGCGGCACGTTGCTTGCCAGGGAACTCCCAGTACAATAGGCGGTTGTCTGTATTCACCTCCTTGCCGTTTTCGTATTGCTTCTTGCCATAGAAGAGCGGCAGGATGTTGATGCCGTTATAGCCTTGTGGCAATGCCTTCTCAGAGCCGGTGAGGGCTGCGAAGGTCGGCATCATGTCTGGGAAGTAGATGATGTTGTCGAGCGATTGCACAGGTACCTTGTTAGGTTGGTTGACAATGAAAGGCACACGGATGCCTCCTTCATAGAGTTGCGCCTTGCGACCACGGAAACCTGCGTTGCAGTTGAAGAGTTTCAGTGGAGCTTGTACGGCGGCACCATTGTCGGATGCGAAGATGACGAGCGTGTTCTCACGAAGCTTTAGTTTGTCCAATGTCTTCAGGAGTCTTCCGATGGCTGCGTCCATGTGGGTGACGAGCGAGGCGTATCGCTTGTCGTTCATGTCCCAAGACTCATCGTCGTACCAAGAAGTGTTGTCGATGATGTATGGCTCGTGTGGCGCATCGAAGGCGAGATAGAGGAAGAACGGATTGTGCTTGTTTCGCTTGATGAAGTCGATGGCGTCATCGGTAGAGATGTCTGTGTTATGACGGATATGCTTGTCGTGCTCATTCGCCTTGATGTGGATGAGCTTGTCGTTGTCGAAGCGGTTGTATGGGTAATAATAAGGTGAGTTTGATTCCACGGTGCTAATCAACCAGCCATGGAACTCGTCGAAGCCACGATAGATAGGTGATGACTTTGGGTCGTAGCCGTCGAGGTGCCACTTGTTGACGAGACATGTCTTGTAGCCTGCCGTTCTCAATACGGTGGCGATGGTGGTGTCGGTAGGAAGGATGTTGGCTCTCCTTACGATGGTGGTGTCACCATTTGGATTAATCTTGTAACCAGTCAAGCCTCCTGCCGTGCAAGTGTTGTCACGAATGGTGGTGTTGCCTGTGTTCTTGCCTGTCATCAGCGAGCAACGGGATGGCGAGCTTATTCCTGAACCTGCGTAACTGTTGGTGAATCGTGTGCCAGTCTCGGCTAGTTTGTCGATGTTAGGTGTCTTGATGCACTGGCTGCCATAACATGATAGGTCGCCCAAACCGAGGTCGTCGGCTAGGATGAAGATGATGTTAGGGCGGTCGGGTGTCGCCTTCTGCTTGTCTGTGGCATTGGTGTTGTTGGCTGCTTGGCCTGGTAGGGCGGCTGCAAGCAATCCTGTGCAGTAGAGTAGTTTCTTGTTCATATTGTCTTGTTTGTTGTCTTTAGTAAAGCAGTACCAGTCCTGCGAAAGCAGAATAGAGTATCATGCGTATTGGGTTTATCTTCACCACCTTCACGCCAATGAATGTAGCGAGGAAGAGGGCGATGGAGATATAGAATCGCCAAGGATTCTCTGGGGTGGAGAAGTTCTCTGGACTCATCATCAAGAGGGCAGCAGCAGCTACCAAGCCCACGATGCAAGGGCGAAGACCGATGAAAATGCTTTGTACTGCCGAGGTGTTCATATACTTGTACAGCATCTTGCTGATAAGAATCATCAATATCAAGGAGGGAAGAACCAAGGCGAATGTTGCCACGGCACTTCCTAGAATCGCCATCATGCCGCTCATTCCTGCATTGTGTACGGCGGTGTAGCCGCAATAAGTAGCGGTGTTGATGCCGATGGGACCTGGTGTCATCTGTGAGATGGCGATGACATCGGTAAACTCTCTCATCGTCATCCAATGATACTGCGTCACTACTTGACCCTGGATAAGTGATACCATCGAGTAGCCACCTCCGAAACCGAAGATGCCAATCTGTATGAATACAATGAAAAGCTGAAGAAATATCATAGTTTATTCCGTTGGTTGAATGAATTGCCCATAAATATACCCACCCACGGCGGCTGCGATGATTACCCAGATAGGGTTCACGCCCATGAGCCATATCAGCAGGGCGGAAAGGATAGGAATCCAGCAGTTGACGAGCGAGATATGTGCGTTCTTGGCTAGTGAGAAGGTAGGGACGGCGATGAGTGCCACGACGGCAGGACGGATGCCTGCGAAGATGGCTGCCACTACCTTGTTGTCCT
>CAVKXW010000089.1:0-13592 GCA_963660215.1 Bacteroidaceae bacterium
GTAAAAAAGATACATTGTGTTTTCTGAAAATATACTATCTTTGCACCGTTGAACAATTTAAAACAAAGAAGATTATGAACTATATTACATTAAACAATGGGGTGAAGATGCCTCAGATGGGTTACGGAGTTTACCAGGTAGATTCTAAGGAGTGTGAGCGTTGCGTGCTCGATGCCATCAGCGTGGGTTATCGACTGATAGACACCGCCCAGGCTTACCACAACGAGGAGGGTGTGGGCAATGCCATCCAGAAGTGCGGCGTGCCTCGTGAGGAACTCTTCATCGTTACCAAGATTTGGATTTCTAACGCTGGCGAGGAGAAGGCGTACGCCTCCATCCAGGAGAGCCTGAAGAAGTTGAAGAGCGACTACATCGACCTCTTGCTCATCCACCAGCCATTCGGAGACTACTACGGCACTTACCGTGCCATGGAGCGTGCCTATCGCGAGGGCAAGGTGAGAGCCATCGGCATCAGCAACTTCTATCCTGACCGCTTCATCGACTTGCAGGAGCATGTGGAGGTAAAGCCTGCCGTCAACCAGGTGGAGACCCACGTCTTCGACCAGCAGGAGGAAGCCAACGAGTACATGAAGAAGTATGGTTGCCAGATCATGTCGTGGGGACCATTCGCCGAGGGCAGAAATGACTTCTTCACCAATCCTGTGCTTCAGAAGATTGGCGAGGCGCACGGCAAGAGCTTGGCTCAGACAGCCCTCCGCTACCTCATTCAGCGTGGCGTGGTCATCATCCCTAAGAGCACCCACAAGGAGAGAATGCAGGAAAACCTCGACATCTTCGACTTCGAGCTTTCAGCCGAAGAGATGCAGGAGATAAAGGCACTCGACTTGAAGCGCAGCCTCTTCTTCTCCCACTACGAGCCAGCAATGGTGGAGCAGTTCATGCAGTGGGCTAAGGCGTTGTAAATTCTTCAGTATAGAAAAAATAAAAATACAGTTGTCGAATGCAAGAGTTTCGGCAACTGCATTTTTTTATCCTTGCCTGTATTCCTGCGGTGTACAACCTGTAAGCCGCTTGAAGTACTTGCAGAAGAAGCTCGGATTGGGGAAGTGGAGTGCTTCCGTGATTTCGGCGATTTGCAGGTTGCTGTGGCGCAGCTTTACTTTTGCGGCGGTGATGACCGCCTTGTCTATCCACTCCTTCGCCGTTACGCCGCTTGCCTGCCGCACCACCGTGCCAAGATACCGCTCGGTGACGCAAATTTTCTCGGCGTAGAAGGCTAGTTGGCGTTCCGACTGGCAATGGTTGTTGACGAGCTGGATGAAGCGGTCGAAGATGTCGTTGGCTGAGCGATGGCCGCTTGTCTTGGGCAGCTCTCTGGTGAAGAGGACATTATAATAATGTGTGATGGTGGAGAGCATCTGATAAAGCACCTGCTGCTGGGCTTCCTCGTTTCCTGCTCCTGCTGCGCTTGCCTTGGAATCGGCCTCCTGCGCATAGGCAATTTCCCAAAGCAAGAAAAACATGTGGTTCAGCATTTTCGTCTGCTCTGTGGTAACCTTTTGAATGCCGTGCTTGCCAAGGCCAGAGAAAAGTTCGGGCAATCCCGCTGGATGGGCGAGGTGGAATATTTCCCTCGGAATGCCGATGCCCATCACGATGCAGTCGTCGCTCATCTCGATGGGCTCGGCGATGGTGCCGGGACAGATGAACACGATGTTGCCTGCCTCCAGGTTGCACTCCTGCAGGTTGATGAAGCCGTGCATCCTGCCACGCTTGATGACGCCCAGTCGGTAATCGTCGAAGAGGTAAGGGCCTTGGTGGGCGTTGATGAAGGGCTTGAAGAGGCGGCTGATGTCGATGGCGATGGCAAAGCCGTCCTTGAAGTAGTACTTGTCGGGATACATGTTTTGCTCGATGAGCGTGTCAAACATGTTTTGTAATGTGAGTCGTTGAGGCTGTTTCATAATTTTAAGTGAAGAGTGAAGAATTCAATAGCTTATATTTTATTCTTACTCAATGTTCTTTTTGTTCGATTTTGGATGCAAAGATAAGCATTTATTTTGAAATCTTGTTCCTTTTTGTTTGATTTCGTACAAAAAGGACATTTCTTTCTCGCTATGGATAACGATGCTTTCAGGATTTCGCCTTACCTTTGCACCGAAAAATTTTAATAGATATGATGAACAAAGGAATCTTATTGGCGATGGGATTGCTCGCATCGCTTTCGGCGGCGGCCATCTCGCTGAAGGAATGTCGGGAGATGGCGCACGGCAACTATCCTGCCATCAAACAGTATCGGATGATAGAGCAAAGCCGTGACTTCACCCTGGAGAATGCGGCGAAGGGATGGCTGCCACAGGTGAGTGCGTCGGCTGGTGCGTACGCTTTCACCGACATCTTGAAGTCGAACGCCCAAACGCAGCAGATGGGCTTCGACATGAAGAATTATTTGGCGAACGCCTCGGTCACGGTTCGGCAGAATGTGTACGACGGCGGACAGATTGCGGCTCAGAAGCAGGTGGCTTCGGCACAGTCGGAGGTGCAGAAAAGGCAGCTCGACGTGTCGATGTACGCCATCAACGAGCGTATCGACCAACTCTATTTCGGAGTTTTACTATTGGATGAACAGCTGGCGCAGAACGAACTGTTGCAGAATGACTTATCGACGAGCGAGAAGACCATCCGAAGTATGATGAAGGGCGGGGTCGCCAACCAAAGCGACCTCGATGCCATCCTCGTGGAAAAGCTCAAGGTGAATCAGCAGAAGGAATCTCTGTTGGCTTCCCGAAAGGCTTACCTCCGAATGCTTGGGGTGTTCGTGGGGAAAGAGTTTTCTGAGAGTGAAAAGTTGGAGAAACCTGATCTAATTACAACAGCATCTCAAAATATTTATCAGGGAGTTTCTGTTTCCGACAAAACGCATTCTTCTAACGGAAGTCTTTCCACTGATGAAATCTTAGTGAAGAACGGCAAGTGGAGCGTGAATCGCCCCGAACTTTCTTATTACGCATCGCAGAATCTCTTGCTCGATGCCCAGCGCAAGCAGCTCGACAGCAAGCTTCGCCCTACGGTTTCTCTCTTCGGCATGGGGATGATGCATTCCAAGGTATCGGATATGGTGAACAACGGAATGTTGGCAGGCGGCGTGTCGGTTTCCTGGAACATCGGCACACTCTACACTCGCAAGAACGACATCAAGAAACTGGAGGTGCAGCGTGCGATGAACGACAGCCAGCGAGAGACCTTCCTTTTCAACAACCGCCTACAGAATGAAGAGGCTGATGGCACCATCTCGTCCCTTCGCAAGCAGATAGCGCAGGATGAGGAAATCGTCCGCCTTCAGGAGAGCATCCGAAGCAAGAGCGACAAGAAGGTGCAACTCGGCACAGAGAGCGTCAACGAACTTGTGCGCGACATCAACGCCGTGAGTTTGGCGAGGGCGCAAAGGGCGCAACACGAAATCTTGCTCTTGAAGGAAATCTACAAGCAAAGGAACATCAACAACTTTTAAAAGTAAAAAAGTAAAAGGGTAAAAAGGTAAAAAATGAAAAAGAACATTTATATAGTGATGATGCTAGGAGCATTGATCCTCGCATCATGTAGCGACAAAGAAAAAGAGTACGACGCAACAGGCACATTCGAGGCAACGGAAGTGACCGTTTCGGCAGAACAAAACGGCAAACTGCTAGAGTTCGCCGTGACCGAGGGCGACCAAGTAGCGATGGGCAAGCAAGTAGGCTTAATCGACACCGTGCAACTCTATCTGAAAGCACGGCAGATAGGAGCCACCAAACTCGTCTATGCCTCAGGCCGACCAGACATCGCAAAGCAGGTGGCGGCAACACGCCAGCAACTCGCCAAGGCTCGTGAGGAATACGACCGTTTCGCAGGACTGGTAAAAGAGGGCGCAGCTAACCGCAAGAACCTCGACGATACGAGAAGCCAAGTACAGGTATTGGAACGCCAGTTGGAGGCGCAGCTCTCTTCTCTCCATACTTCCACCAACAGCCTCAATGCGCAGATGGGAACCACCGATGTACAGAAGCTACAAGTGGCAGACGAACTGAGAAAGTGCCACGTCATCACCCCGATAGCAGGAACGGTGCTGGAGAAGTACATGGAGCAGGGCGAGTTTGCCACCGTCGGAAGACCGCTCTTCAAGATGGCGGACATCGACCACATGTACCTCCGTGCCTACATCACTTCCGCCCAGCTAAAAAGTGTGAAGATAGGGCAACAAGTAAAAGTCTTCTCCGACTATGGAGGCGGCGAGAAGAAGGAGTACGCAGGCAAGGTGACTTGGATTTCCTCGAAGTCGGAGTTTACCCCGAAGACCATCCTCACCGACGATGAGCGTGCCGACCTCGTGTACGCCGTGAAAATCGCCGTGGAGAACGACGGATTCATCAAGATAGGAATGTATGGGGAGGTGAAACTTTAAGTGAAGAGTGAAGAACGAAGAGTGAAGAAACAAAGTTCGACGGACGAAGTGAAAGTCAATTCAACGGTTTTTGAAATGGAGAACAAAGCAATCATAGTAGAGAATATTTCCAAGCGATACGGCAGGGTGCAGGCATTGCACGACGTGAGTTTCTCGGTGAACAAGGGCGAGATATTCGGGCTTATCGGTCCCGATGGCGCAGGCAAGACCTCGCTCTTCCGCATCTTTGCCACGTTGATTCTGCCCGACGAGGGCAAGGCGACGGTCGAGGGAATGGACGTGGTGAAAGAGATGCGAGGAATCCGCCGTCTGACGGGTTACATGCCCGGCAAGTTTTCCCTCTACCAAGACCTCTCGGTGGAGGAAAACCTGGAGTTTTTCGCCACGCTCTTCGGCACGACCGTGGAGGCGGAGTACGACAACGTGAAGGCTATCTATCAGCAGATTGAGCCTTTCAAGAAGAGGAAGGCAGGGGCATTGTCGGGTGGTATGAAACAGAAGCTCGCCCTCTCCTGCGCCCTTATCCACAAGCCGAGCATCCTCTTGCTCGACGAGCCGACCACTGGCGTTGACCCTGTGAGCCGCAAGGAGTTCTGGGACATGCTTGCCACGCTGAGGGAGCGAGGAATCACCATCGTTGTGGCTACTCCTTATCTCGACGAGGTACGCCGTTGCCATTGTGTCGCCTTCCTCCAAGAAGGGGAGGTAAAAGGCATCGGCACTCCCGACGCTATCTTGGAAGAGTTCAAGGAAGTGTTCTGCCCTAAAGGAGTGAAGAGTGAAGAACGAAGAGTGAAGAATTTTGCTAACCTCCAACAGAAAACAGTAGAGCAAGCAAGTATACAGAACGAAACTCAAGCAGCAGAGCAAGAGAATTCTTCACTCTTCACTCTTCGTTCTTCACTTCAACCGCTTTCCATAGAGGTTCATCATCTCGTGAAAGCCTTTGGCTCGTTCCATGCGGTAGACGATATTTCCTTCTCCGTGAAGCAAGGAGAAATCTTCGGATTCCTCGGAGCGAACGGCGCAGGAAAGACTACGGCGATGCACATTCTGACAGGACTGAACAAGCCGACGAGCGGCGAGGGCAGGGTGGCAGGTTGCGACATCAACACCGAATTTGAGCAAATCAAGAAGCACATCGGCTACATGAGCCAGAAGTTCTCGCTCTACGAGGACTTGACCGTCAGGGAGAACATCCGCCTCTTCGCAGGCATCTACGGCATGGACGGCAAGACCATCAAGCAGAAGACCGATGAACTCCTGAAGAAATTGGACTTCGTGGAGCATGGCAACGACATCGTGTCGAGCATTCCCCTCGGATGGAAGCAGAAGTTGGCTTTCTCCGTGAGCATCTTCCACGAACCCGAAATCGTCTTCCTCGACGAACCGACGGGAGGTGTTGACCCTGCCACACGTCGCCAGTTCTGGCAACTCATCTACGAGGCGGCAGACCGTGGAATCACAGTCTTCGTGACCACTCACTACATGGACGAGGCGGAGTATTGCGACCGCATCTCCATCATGGTGGACGGCAAGATCAAGGCGATGGGTACGCCCGATGAACTGAAGCAAAGTTTGCGTCAGCCCGACATGGACCATGTCTTTACCTATTTAGCAAGACAATCAATGAGAAAATGAACCCCAAGGAAGTGAAGTCTTTTTACTTTTTTACCCTTTTACTTTTTTACTTTTAAATGAAGCAGTTTATATCTTTTGTAATCAAGGAGGCTCGCCACATTCTGCGAGACAAGCGCACGATGCTCATCCTCTTCGGAATGCCCGTGGTGATGATGTTGCTCTTCGGCTTCGCCATTTCCACGGACGTGAGGAATGTGCGAACCATCGTGGTGACTTCCTCGCTCGACCATCAGACGCAGCAATGCGTGGAGGCGTTGGGTGCCAACGAGTACTTCAACATCCTTTACACAGTGAAAACGCCTGCCGAGGCGGAACAACTCATCCGACATCAGAAGGCGGACATCGCCGTGGTGTTTTTGAGTGAAGAACGAAGAGTGAAGAACGAAGAATCAAGCAGCATTGTGCAAGTCATCGTGGACGGCGCAGACCCTAACATGGCGCAAATGTACGCCAACTATGCCTCCCAAATTTTGGGAGTGAAGAATTCTTCACTCTTCACTCTTCGTTCTTCACTCCTTTTCAACCCCCAGATGCGCAGTTGCTACAACTTCGTGCCAGGCATCATGGGAATGCTCTTGATGCTGATTTGTGCCATGATGACGAGCATCAGCATCGTGAGGGAGAAGGAGAGGGGAACGATGGAGGTGCTTCTGGTAAGCCCCGTCCGTCCACTGATGATTATCATCGCCAAGGTCGTTCCTTATCTCGTGTTGGCGTTCTGCATCCTGACGAGCATCCTCTTGATTTCCCATTACATCCTGGACGTGCCAGTGGCAGGAAGTTTGTTTTGGATATTCGTGGTGTCGGGCATTTACATCCTCGTGGCGTTGTCGCTCGGATTGCTCATCAGCACAGTGGCGAAGACCCAGCTCGTGGCTTTGCTCGCCTCGGCGATGATGCTCATGTTGCCAAGCATCCTGCTCAGCGGCATGATGTTCCCTGTGGAGAGTATGCCTGTCGTCCTGCAATATGTTTCGGCAGTGATGCCTCCAAGGTATTACATCTCGGCGATGCGCAAGCTCCTGATTATGGGCGTGGACATCGACAAGGTGGCGCACGAGGTGAGCGTCTTGCTCGTCATGCTCACGGTCTTGCTCACCGCCGCATTGTTGAACTTCAAAAAGAGATTAGAGTGATATGGTTATAAAATACTTGATACAGAAGGAATTCCTCCAGATACGCAGAAATGCGTTCATCCCTCGGCTCATTTTCGTCTTCCCGATCATGATTATGTGCGTAATGCCGTGGGTGATGAACATGGAGGTGAAGAACATCACGGTGGAGGTGGTGGACAACGACCATTCCACGATGTCCTCGCAGTTGGTGCATCGCATCGAGGCGAGCAACTATTTCCTCTTCCAAGGGCAGAAGGGGAGCTACGCCGAGGCGATGAAGGACGTGGAAAGCTCCAAGGCGGATGCCATCGTGGAGATTCCGCTCCATTTCGAGCGAGACATGAGGCAGGGCAGGAAGCCGCAGATTCTCGTGGCGACCAATGCCGTGAACGGTACGAAGGGAAACATGGGAAACGCCTATCTCTCCAGCATTATTTCGCAGCACATGATGGAGGCTGGAAAGGGCGCAAGCTCGGCTTCTGCAAGCCTAGGTGGAGGCGGTCTTGGGGCAGGCTTTAACGGAGCTAGCCTTAATGGAGCCAGCCTTGCTCCCAGCCTTGGCAAAAAGGCTCAGGAGGCTGTCTCCATCCTTTACCTCTATAATAAGAATTTGAATTACAAGCTTTTCATGATTCCTTCCCTCTTAGCAATCCTCGTGATGCTGATGTGCGGCTTCTTGCCAGCTCTCAACATCGTGGGCGAGAAGGAGAGCGGAACCATCGAGGCAATCAACGTGACACCTGTGGGCAAGGCGGATTTCATCCTCGCCAAGCTCATCCCTTACTGGCTGATAGCCGTGGTGGTGATGACGGTGTGCCTCGTGCTGGCTTGGGCGGTGTATGGAATCACGTCGGCAGGCAGTCTGGGCTTGGTTTATCTCTTGGCGATGCTCTTGGCTTTCATCTTCAGTGGGTTCGGACTGGTCATCTCCAATTACAACGACACGATGCAGCAGGCGGTCTTCGTGATGTGGTTTTTCGTGGTGTGCCTGTTGCTGCTCAGCGGTCTCTTCACGCCAGTTCGCTCCATGCCCCACTGGGCGTACCTCACCACCTACGTCAATCCGATGTACTATTTCATCGATGCCATCCGCACGGTGTTCGTTCGTGGGGGCGACTGGGATTGCGTCTCCCACCAAGTCTTCGCCCTCGCCGTCATCGCTGTGCTGATGAATGCTTGGGCGGTGGTGAGCTATCGTAAGCAGTCATGATAATCTATAGGAAGATGTTGTCATTGTTCTCGCAATAAAAATACCACATAGATGGGATAGGATGTTTCAAGAAAATGTCGTAACTTTGCCCCCGAGTTAAACGATAAAAATATGGAAAAGACTTTGAGAAGCAATAGTAAGAATAAGCAAACCAAGCAGTTGGTGCTTTGGATCGGAGCGTTGGTGGTAGGTGCTGTACTGGGTGTGCTGGGCATCGGATGGCTCGATGGACTGATGAACTTCGTCGCCACAGTTTATACCCGATTGTTCCAGCTCCTCGCCGTCCCTACGATAGCCTTGGCGGTGGTCACCACCTTGGCGTCGCTTGGCAACCAGGCCGACACTGGCAAGATATTCCGCCACGCCATCGTCTATACCTTGCTCACCACGATAGCGGCTGCGGCTGTGGGATTGGTGCTTTATAACATTGTTTCCCCTGGCAACTTGCCGTCGGCGATGGTGCAGAGTGGGATGGCTGACTTGCCTCAGAACCTGGGCGAGACTTCCTACTACGACCATATCCTCGGCGTGATTCCAAACAACATCATCAAGCCATTCGCCGATGGCAACGTCCTCTCCATCTTGCTATTGGCTGCGGCAGTGGGAATCGCCTTGGCGAAGATGCCAGAGACCGACAAGAAGGAAGTGGTCGTAAAGGGGTTGCTCGGTTTGCAAGACCTGCTCTTCATGCTCATCCACGGACTGATATGGGCATTGCCATTGGGCATCGTGGCTTTCGCCGCACAGTTGTCTGCCCAGTTCTCCGCAGGCATCGTGATGGCTTCGCTTGGCAAGTATGTGGCGGTCATCCTTGGCGGCAACGTCATCCAGTTCTTCATCGTCCTGCCGTTGTTCCTCTTGGCAAGGGGCTTGAACCCAGTGCGTACGTTGGGAAAAATGATGCCAGCGGTGCTGATGGCTCTCTTTACCAAAAGTTCCGCCGCCACCCTGCCAGTCACCATGCAGACGGCAGAAGATAGGCTAGGGGTGTCCAACAAGGTATCCCGATTTGTGTTGCCAATCTGTACCACCATCAACATGAATGGTTGCGCAGCCTTCATCCTTGTCACCTCCCTCTTCTTGATGCAGAACGGCGGAATGCCTCTGCCTTGGAGCACGATGATACTCTGGCTCTTCATCTCCGTGCTCTCGGCGGTAGGCAATGCCGGAGTTCCGATGGGATGCTATTTCCTCACCCTCTCGCTCATGTCGGGCGTGAATGCGCCGATCGGCATCATGGGCATTATCCTGCCTATCTACACCATCATCGACATGATAGAGACGGCTGAGAATGTGTGGTCGGATTCCTGCGTTTGTGCGATGGTCGATAAGGACATGCGGTAGCTTTTGCATCATTTGGATATATTTTTCTCAAAAAGGAAGGGTTTGCAACTTGGTTGCAAGCCCTTTTTCATACCTTTGCACCCGAAAACAAGAAAGTAAAACTAAAAGTATTGAGAATTATGGAAGAAATGAAACATCATCACGAGGATTGCTGCTGTGCAGAAAAGCATGAGCACAACCACGAGCATCATCATGGTTGCGGTTGTGGATGCTCTCATCACGAACACCATTCTGATGAGCATGCACATGGCAATTATGAGCATCATCACGACCACGGTGAAGGGGGAATGAAGTCGAAGATCATCTTCATCGCAGTGACAGTGCTGTTATTGATAGGTGCCGTCTTGGTCGAGAAAAATTGCAATCTCGCCACATGGCAGTTGCTCATCGTCTATCTGATACCTTATCTCTTGATAGGCCACGAGACGCTGGGCGAGGCACTGGAGGGAATCATGCACGGCGACGTGTTCAACGAGAACTTCTTGATGGCTATCGCAACCATCGGCGCACTTTGCATCGGCTTCTTCCCAGGGACTGACACCGAGTTCCCAGAGGCAGTCTTTGTCATGCTCTTCTTCCAAGTGGGAGAACTCTTCGAGGGCTACGCCGAGGGCAAGAGCCGTGACAGCATCTCCCACTTGATGAACATCCGCCCTGACGTGGCAAACGTGGAGCGAAATGGCAAGGTGGAGGCGGTCTCTCCTGAGGAAGTGAAGGTGGGCGAGACCATCATGGTGAAGCCTGGCGAGAAAGTGCCTTTGGATGGAAAGGTCATCGAGGGAAGTTCTGCGCTGAACACCTTGGCATTGACAGGCGAGAGCGTGCCTCGTGACTTGAACGAGGGCGACGAGGTGATTTCGGGTTGTATCAACCTGACGGGCGTGATTCGTGTACGCACCACCAAGAGCTTTGGCGAGAGTACCGTGTCGAAGATTATCGCCTTGGTGGAGAGTGCCGACGAAAACAAGTCGAAGAGCGAGGCTTTCATCACTCGTTTTACTCGTGTCTATACGCCTATCGTAGTGTTTGCCGCCATCGCCTTGGCTTTGGTTCCACCGTTCTTGGGAGGCTTGGGTGTCGCAACCGAGTGGTTCGGAATGGGCAACTTTGCCGACAACTTCCCATTGTGGCTCAACAGGGCTTTGATATTCTTGGTGGTGTCTTGTCCTTGTGCCTTGGTCATCAGTGTGCCGTTGACCTTCTTCGGAGGCATCGGCGGTGCTTCTCGCAATGGCATCCTTGTCAAGGGAAGCAACTATATGGATGCGCTTGCCAAGGTGGGTACGGTAGTGTTCGATAAGACAGGTACGCTGACCCACGGAGAGTTTGCTGTGGAGGCTGTTCATGCTGGCGAGGAATGTTCTTCGGAAAATAGCGATACGAACATTCACGTAGGCGAATCTCACGAAAATATTCATTCTGGCGAATATTCCGACGAGGAAAAGATACTCTTGCATCTTGCCGCTCACGCCGAGCATTTTACCACTCATCCGATAGGTGCTGCACTAAGAATGGCATTCCCTAACGAGGCGACGGACGGTTGCGAGGTGACGGACGTGGAGGAAATCGCAGGTCACGGCATCCGTGCCAAGGTAAACGGCAAGGTGGTTTGCGTGGGCAACAAGAAGATGATGGAGAGCATCGGCGCACAGTGGAACGACTGCCGCAAGGTGGGCACCATCATCCATGTTGCCATCGACGGCAAGTATGCTGGCCACATCGTCATCAACGACAAGGTGAAGGAGGGTAGTGCCGAGGCTATCGCCCAGCTCAAGACGCTTGGAGTAGAAAAAACGGTGATGCTGACTGGCGACCGCCGAGAGGTAGGAGAGGACGTGGCTCGGAGACTGGGACTTGACGAGTGCCGTGCCGAGCTGCTTCCTACCGACAAGGTAACGGAGGTGGAACGCCTTTTCGCCGAGAAGACACCTGAAAAGACGCTTGCCTACGTAGGCGATGGAATCAACGATGCGCCTGTATTGAAGCGTGCCGACGTGGGTATCGCCATGGGAGGCTTGGGAAGCGATGCTGCCATCGAAGCCGCCGACGTGGTGCTGATGGATGATGAGCCACGTAAGATTCCTTTGGCCATCAAGATAGCTCGCCGCACCATCCGTATCGCCCACGAGAACGTAATCTTCGCCATCGGCGTGAAAGTTGCCGTCCTCGTGCTTGCCACGGTGGGCTTGGGTACGATGTGGATGGCTGTCTTCGCCGATGTTGGCGTCACGGTCTTGGCTGTACTCAATGCGATGAGAGCATTGAAGAAAGGGTGATGTTTAAAGAGTTAGGGAGAAATCGGTTTTCTTTATGGCAAGGAAGCTGATTTCTCTCTTTTTGTTTTGTGTTTCCGAATAATAGTGTTATCTTTGCCCCTGTAAAACTATAAAATGGCAAGAATTATGGATTTGAGCAGAATTTACCCATGTGGTGTGCAGACATTCAGCGACATCATAGAGGAAGGGATGGTCTATGTTGATAAAACAGCCCTTATATATAAGATGGTGAAGAAATACAAGTATGTGTTTCTCAGTCGTCCACGCCGTTTTGGTAAGTCATTGCTGAGTAGTACGCTCAATTCTTATTTCTCTGGACAAAAGGATTTGTTCAAGGGGCTTGCCATGGAACAGTTGGAGAAAGACTGGATAGAGTATCCTGTGCTTCACTTCGATTTATCAACTTTCAAGAATTGCTCTCTTTCACTTTTCCCTGAAAAATTTGACTTACAGCTTGAAGATTACGAGAAAAAATATGGAATAACGAATGCCAGGGAAAGTGCGGGCAATCGTTTTTCACACCTCATAGAACAGGCAGAACTAAAGACAGGTAAGAAAGTTGTCATCATCATAGATGAGTATGATGCGCCTCTTCTTGATGTGTTGCATGACCAAGATAGATTGGAGGCTGTAAGGACTGTGATGCAGGAGTTTTATGCTCCTATTAAGGCGAATGATAAGCATATTCGTTTTGCTTTCATCACAGGCATCACGAAGTTCTCTCAGTTGAGTATCTTCAGTACCATCAATAACCTTACCAATATCAGTATGGATCCAGAGTTCTCTGCCCTCTGTGGCATTTCGAAGAACGAGTTGGATACAGTCTTGAAAGAAGACATCGAGCGATTGGCTGAGAAAAACCACGTGTCTTTCGAGAGAATGCGAGAACTCCTAAGAGAGAACTATGATGGTTATCATTTCGCAGGGGATGGCGAGGACATTTTCAATCCGTATAGTTTGGTGCGTTGCTTTGCATCGGGAATGATAGGCAACTATTGGTATTCGTCGGGTACCTCTTCTTATCTGATACGCCAGATGCAACACTTCAAGACTGATGTCACGGAACTTGACAATATGTTTGCTTTCGCCTCATCTTTCGACCGTCCAACGGAAGAGATGAGCGATGCCCTTCCGCTCCTTTATCAGAGCGGTTATCTCACCATCAAGAGCTACGACCCATTGACCAAGGGTTATTATCTTGGCATTCCTAATCAGGAGGTGCGAGCAGGATTGATGGAGAATCTCTTGCCAATGTATTCTGGTGTGAGTGATGGAAAGTCGCTTGGCTTTGCTGCCCATTTCTACCGTGACTTGCTGAATGGCGAGATTGATGCGGCTATGAAGAAGATGCAAGCCTATTTCGCTTCGATTCCTTATCCAGATGGTGGCAAGGATGTGTTGGCAGACTTGCAGAAGAGCGAGTGTTACTATGAGACGATTCTCTATGTCTTGCTCTCAATGATGAATGTGGCGACCTTTACGCAGGTAAAAAGCTGTAGGGGTAGGGCGGATGCCGTGATGTTTGCTCCGACGGCTATTTTCGTTTTTGAGGTGAAAATCAACAAGCCTGCGAGTGAGGCTCTTGCGCAGATAGATGACAAGGG
>CAVKXW010000090.1:0-11183 GCA_963660215.1 Bacteroidaceae bacterium
ACCCCATACCTTGTTAACCTTAAATCTAATACTATGAAAAACACGTTGCAAAGATAGTTTATTTATACTATATTGCAAAATTTTTCGAGCGAAGAGTCTGATGTTTTAATAATTATTTATATTTTTAACATAAACTTTAATACTCGTTAACTCTTTCTTTCTCTTTAATCATAGCTGAATTTCCATTCCATCATATCCAAACTCGAACCCTTCTGGCAAACGCCTGTTAGCCTCGTCATGCAACCCTATCTGGTGGGTTACATGGATGAGATAGGTCTTCTTGGCTCCTATCCGACGGGAAACTCGAATGGCATCATCCACAAGCTGATGGCTGTGATGTGGGCGATCGAACCTGAGGGCATTGATGACGAGCACCTCCACACCTTCAAGATATGGATATTCCTCTTCTGCCATCGATTTCATATCTGTGATATAAGCCAGTTTTCCAAAACGATAGCCGAGGATAGGCATCTTGTCGTGCATCACCCGAATCGGCACAAAGGAGATGTCACCTATCTGATACTGCTCATGCGGCTCAATGGTATGTAGGGTGAGCTTTGGAGCCCCAGGATAAAGTTCTTCGGGGTTGGCAGGGAAACAATAAGGCATGGTATGGGGCAAGGTGCTGGTTACCAGCTTATCACCATAGACATTGATGTCGCCAAAGACACAGAATCCCCTCAAGTCGTCCATACCTCCCACATGGTCATAATGGATATGCGTGACGAGCACACCGTCCAGTTTGCGAAAAGGCATGCGCAACAGCTCCTGTCGGATGTCAGGTCCTGCGTCTATCAAGAGTCGGGTCTCTGCCGTCTCCACCATCGCCGCACAACGCAGCCTGTTGTCGTGCGGATCCTTGCTACGGCATACTCTGCAATCACATCCTAGCACAGGCACACCACTTGAGGTACCCGTGCCAAGCAACGTTATTTTCATTTTGCTCTTCTATTTTTATCTGTCGTTTACCCCCTGAGGGCATCATCTCACATTCACCTCGGGGAATATATCGATGCCAAACTTACGCTTCACATCTCTTTGGATGGTTTGGCAGAGATGCACGACTTCCTCGCCCTTGGCACCCCCCAAGTTCACCAACACCAGTGCCTGTCTTTCATACACACCAGCATTGCCCAGGCTTTTACCCTTCCATCCACATTGGTCTATCATCCAGCCGGCAGGTATCTTCTCGTGCTCTGCGTCTATCGTATAGTGAGGCATATCGGGATAGAGGGCAACCAGTTGCTCATACTTTTCTCTGTCTACTATAGGATTCATAAAGAAGCTACCTGCATTGCCAAGCAGCTTTGGGTCGGGCAGCTTGGCATTGCGTATCTCGATGATCACGTCGCGCAACTGCTGTGCCGTTGGCTTGTCGATGCCCTTGGTTTCGAGGGCTGAACGGATATTACCATAATCCAAGTCGGGTGTGAAAGACGCACTCAGCCTGTATGTCACATGGGTAATCAGGAACTTGTCCTTCCACTCATGCTTAAACTTGCTTTGACGATAACTATACTGGCAGTCTTTGTTATCAAACTCCACAACCTTGCCCGTAGTAATCTCCACGGCTTCCACCTTGTATATGATATCCTTGGCCTCAGCGCCATAGGCACCGATATTCTGCACGGCGCTCGCCCCCACTTCCCCAGGAATGATGCTCAGGTTTTCGGCTCCATGGAGTCCGTGTTTCACTGCAAAGTCTACCACATCGTCGAACACCTCGCCACTGCCGCAGCGCAAGGTTTCCTTGTCCACCACCTCTATACCCTTGATGGCAGAATGGAGCACCGTGCCCTGATAGTCGCCAGTGAGCAAGAGATTGCTTCCGCCACCCAGGATGAGCAAGGGACGGTCGGCGGCCGTAAGTCCACCCACTATCTGCTGGGCTTCCTCCACCGTTTCATATTCCAGGAATCGACGGCAATGCACATCGATGCCAAACGTATTGTGAGCCAAGAGGCTGTAGTCGCGAAGATCCTTCATATCTCGTTACATATTAAGTTTCATGAGCATCCATTTTCCGCCTATCTTGCGGAAGGTGAGCGTTGTCTCCATTCCATTGGCGATACCTCTAATCACGAAGATTTTCTGGTTGCTCTCGGTATATTTCTGTCCGTAGATGATATTATAAATCATGCCATGTGGCAACTCAGGCGCAAAGGCAGGCCATGTTTCCGGGGCTATATCGCCCGTCATGGTACTGAAGTCGTCATCAGGGTCTGGCCCACTAAACTTCACCGGGTCGTGCAAATGACGTGCCTGGAAGGCCGTATCCGTAGCAAACTCCCCGTAGAACTGCAAGAAACTTGCGTTCATGTTCTGATACATCGGCTTATAATTGATGCTGGTCATCATCCACTGCCCGTTGATGCGATTGAAGAGGAACTGCTGCACGAGCTTCTTGTCGTAGAACACCTTCTCTATCTCCACATGCTTGATGGTAGTGTCCTTCACCTGGTTCATCTGCTTTTGGTTGTCGAAGATGAGCGTATAGTAATCTTGGCGCATAAAGAAATGTTCCATCTTCCACTGGTTCTTCGCTATCTTCTGCACCACCTTTCCGTTTCTATATACAGGCAGCGGGAAGACGATGCGACTCTTCTGCAGCTTTCTGTTGGCTGCAAAATTGAACAAGAAATCGTCAAACAACTCATCAGCCGCCTTCGGCATCGGAGTTTCCTCTATCAGTTTTTCGGTAGAGTCCATGGCTTGTGTATCGGCAACAGCCGTATCAGCCATCACCGAGTCATTGACCGACGGTGCCTTCTTGTCGGTACACCCCACGGAGGAGAATCCGACGATGGTTAGCACCGCCATCATAACTGTTATCCAAGATAGTTTCTTCATAAACTTATAAAATTTCTCAAATTTTCCATGCAAAAGTACAACTTTCTTTTGAGATATTTCATATTTTGAGCAAAAAATGTTATCTTTGCACTCAAAATAAATAAAATACGTAGAATAACAAGCAAAAAAGACAAAAATAATATAGATTATGTTGTTAGAAAAAATAGAAGAACTCTTGACCGAAGTGAATGGCCTTACCGCTCAGAATGCTGAGGAGGTGGAGCAGCTTCGCATCAAGTATCTCAGCAAGAAGGGCGAGATCAATGCCCTCATGAACGACTTCCGCAACGTGGCAGCCGACCAGAAGAAAGCCGTTGGTATCAAGATCAACGAATTGAAGCAAGCCGCCCAGGCCAAGATCAATGGCTTGAAGGAGCAGATGGAAGAGGCCGAGGCGTCTAGCGACGACATAGACCTCACACGCACAGCCTATCCTGTGGCTCTCGGCACACGCCACCCACTCACCGTAGTGAAGAACCAGATCATCGACATCTTCTCTCGCATGGGCTTCACGCTCTATCAGGGTCCGGAGGTAGACGACGACAAGCATGTGTTCACCATGCTCAACTTTGCCGCCGACCATCCTGCCCGCGACATGCAGGACACCTTCTTCATCGAGCAGAGCGACCCTAGCGACGTGACCAAGAACGTGCTTCTGCGCAGCCATACTTCTGGCGACGAGGCCCACTATATGGAGACCCACGAGCCACCTATCCGTGTGCTCTGCCCTGGTCGAGTATACCGCAACGAGGCCATCAGCGCCCGTGCCCACTGTTTCTTCCACCAGGTAGAGGGCTTGTATGTAGACAAGAACGTGAGCTTCACAGACCTCAAGCAGGTGCTCCTCACCTTCGCTCGCGAAATGTTCGGTGCCGATACCAAGATTCGCTTGCGCCCTAGCTACTTCCCATTCACTGAGCCTAGCGCCGAGATGGACATCTCTTGCAACATCTGTGGCGGCAAGGGCTGCAATTTCTGCAAGCACACTGGCTGGGTAGAGATCCTGGGCTGCGGCATGGTAGACCCACACGACTTGGAGGCTTGCGGCATCGACAGCAACGTGTACACTGGCTATGCCTTCGGCATGGGCGTGGAGCGCATCACCAACTTGAAGTATCGTGTGAGCGACCTCCGTCTCTTCTCCGAGAACGATACTCGTTTCTTGCGCGAGTTCGAGTCGGCTAAGTAATCGACTCTACACATTATTATATATAAAAACTCCCGCTAGGAATCACCATGATTGCCTAGCGGGAGTTTTGTTGATGGCAGGAGCAAGAGAAGGAAAAGCTTCGCTGACATGCCTCGAATCCACTGCGAAAAGTAAATTTAATTTACCACCCGATATTTTCTTTAGAAATGTTAATTTTCACGAGAACAGAAGTGTTAATTTATTTTCTCTTAAGAGAAAAAATTTTTTCGGTTAAGAGAAAATATTTTTTTGACTAACAGAAAAATTTAATTCTCTTAACCGTTTTTTCCAAATACCCTAAAAATGTAAACTTTTTTACATAGTAAGGATACTCGTTCGTAAGTCATCATCAAAGCTTATCCACAGCATCTCTCAACTGTTCCAAAGCCTGCTTTATGACACTTCTTGGCGCTGCCACATTCAATCGCATGAAGCCCTCGCCTCCAGGACCGAACATCTCGCCATCGTTCAACGCCAAGTGAGCCTTGTCGATAAAGAGGTCGAGAAGCTCATCGTGGCTAAGGTGAAGGTCACGACAATTAAGCCATACCAAGAAAGATGCCTGCGGACGCAAAGGACGCACCCCTGGGATGTGCTCACGGCAATAATCCTCTACGAAGCGGATGTTATCCTCGATGTAGGCAAGCATCTCCTTACGCCACGCCTCGCCCTGTCGGAAAGCGGCGATAGTGGCAATCGGAGCGAAGAGCGTAGGCTCATCCAACTCATTGGCAGACAGCCATGTATAGAACTTCTGCCGAAGTTTTTCATTAGGTACGATGGCATAGCTGCTCACAATGCCCGCAATATTGAAGGTCTTGCTAGGTGCTTGGAATGTGATGCTGATGTCGCGCGCCTTGTCGCTCACCGAGGCAAACGGAATATGCTTGTGCCCGAAGAGCGCCATGTCGGCATGAATCTCGTCGCTGATCACGAGCAGGTGATGGTCGTAGCAGAAGTCGGCGAGACGAAGCAGGGTATCACGACTCCAAGTGATGCCCCCCGGATTGTGAGGGTTGCAGAGGATGAAGACGCGACACTTGTCATCGCACACCTTTTCGAGGTTGTCGAAATCCATGTCGTAATAACCATCCTCACGCATCTTCAGCGGATTGAACACCACCTGGCGTCCGTTGCCCTCAGGGGTCAATCGGAATGGGTGATAGACTGGTGGCTGGATGATGACCTTCTCGTCTTCCTTCGTAAATACGTTGCAAACCAGCCCTATACCCTTTACGATGCCTGGGATGAAGCGAACCCACTCTCGCTGGATGTCCCACTGATGGTGGTCGTGCACCCAGTCGATGATGCTAGGGATGTAATCCTTCGGCTCCACGGTGTAGCCAAAGAGCGAATGCTCCAGTCGTTTCTTCAAGGCATCGGTGATGAATGAAGGTGTCTCAAAATCCATATCCGCCACCCACAAAGGCAGCAAGTCGTCCCTACCCCAACGTGGCAGCAGAGCACCATGCTTCAAGTCGTCGCTCCCCGAGCGATCGATTATCTTATCGAAATCGTATTTCATCATATAAAAGCTATTGAATTCTTCGTTCTTCACTCTTCACTTAACCCAGCGCTTGCTTTATGTCCTCAAACAAATCGTCGACATCTTCCAAGCCCACACTGAAACGGATGGTGGTGTCAAGCACATCCATGCTCTGGCGCTGCTCGTCGGTGAAGCCACCGAAGATGGTGCTGGCAGGATGGATGGCAAGCGAGCGATTGTCGAAGAGATTGGTGGCACGATGGATGAGTTTCAGGTGGTTGATGAACTGGAAACATGCCTCCTTGCTCTCCAGGTCGATGCAAATCATGGCACCTGCCGTCTTGCCAAACTGCTTTTGGGCTAGCGCATGGAAAGGATTGTCCTCCAACCCCACATAGTTCACACGCACGATCTGTGGCAGCGACTGCAGTTTCCGGGCCAGCGCCAGCGCATTGCCGCTCTGCACCCGATAGCGGGCATCGAGCGTTTCCAGGCCGATGGTTTGCATATACGCCACCTGTGGAGTCATATAGGCGCCAAAGTTGAAGAGCATCTCGCCATAGAGACGCTTGCCGAAATCCTTGGTATAAGACGTGGCATAGTCGATGACCAAGCCACCGAGCGACGTAGCGCCGCCACTCACATACTTGGAGCTAGAAACCACCTCGATGTCTACCCCCAGGCTCTTGGCAGAGAACTGGGTGAAAGGAATGACAGTGGTATCAGCCACGAGGGGCACGTTCTTGGCATGCGCCACCTCGGCGAGGGCCTGCAAGTCGGCCACCTCCAGCTGAGGGTTGGTAATGATTTCGAGGAACACGCAGCAGGTATTGTCGTCTATCGCCTTCTTCACCTGCTCGATGTCTGTAAGGTCGACGAGATGTGTCTCCACGCCGAAGCGACTCAAGGTACCGGTAAGCAAGGCGAAGGTATTGCCAAAGAGATGCTTCGAGGTAACCACGTTCTTGCCCTGAGCGGCGAGCGAAAGGATGGTGTTGCTGATGGCAGCCATGCCCGAGTTGAAGGCCGTGACATGACGGGCACCCGTCAATGCCTCGACGCGGCGCTCAAGGTTGGTCACCGTAGGGTTCTCTACGCGAGAATAGTCTGGCGCCTTGATCTTATCAGTAAAGGCATCCGCCATCATCTGGGCATTGTCAAACTCATAAGCAAGGGTGTTGTACACTGGGACGCTCAGCGAATCGTAGGCATCTCTGCGTTCGTAAGGCAAATGTATAGCCTGGGTCTGTTTTCTCATCTTATATGTTTTATATTTCTGACTTTAGATGTTATTTTATCACGTTTTTGACTGCAAAAGTACAAAAAATAGAGTATAATGATGTCAATCGTATGATATTTTAACAATAAATCGCAATGCGCTCCGTTTATAGGGATATGAAACATAGATTATCCATACTCGCTATATGCCTCTTGGCATCCGTGCAGCTGCTGGCCCAGGAATTCACCCTGAGGGGAAAAGTGGTAGACACGGACAACAAACCGCTAGAACTCGCCGTGGTATCCGTGGCGAGCCAAGGCAAGACAACCCTCACCTCACTAAAGGGAGAATACAGCCTACAGCTGCATTCCGCCGACAGCGTGGTGGTCAAGTTTTCGTATCTTGGTTACAGAACCAAGGAGAGAGTATTGCGAAAGCCGCGCGGCAAGCAAACCCTCAGGGTGGTACTATATGAAGCCCCCAACGCCCTGGGCGAGGTAAACGTGAACGGAGAAAAGATACAGAGCGACCAGGTGCAGGAGCTGAAGCCCAAAGACATGAGACTGGCACCGTCAGCCCACGGAAATGCTGTGGAAGGACTCATACAGCAACAAGCCGGCGTGAGCACACACAACGAGCTCTCCTCGCAATACAATGTGAGAGGAGGTGCCTTCGACGAAAACTCCGTATATATAAATAATGTGGAGGTATACCGTCCCTATCTCGTCAGGAGCGGACAGCAAGAGGGCCTCTCCATCATCAATCCCTACATGGTAGAGAGAATAGGATTCTCCACCGGAGGCTATGCGGCAAAATATGGCGACAAGATGAGTTCTGCGCTCGACATCACCTATAAGACGCTGAGAGCCAAGGACAAGAAGCCTATGGCAGAAGGCAGCGTGGCGGCCAGCCTGCTGGGAGCCGACGCCTACATCGGACTGGGCACACAGAAGCTGTCGTGGCTCAACAGCGTGAGATACAAAACCACCAGCTACCTGCTGGGCACAATGGACACCAAGGGCGAATACAAGCCAAACTATCTCGACTACCAGACCTATCTGAGCTATCAGCCCAACAAGCGGTGGAAGATAGACTTCATCGGAAACATCTCCGACAACCATTACAACTTTGAGCCATCCGACCGAGAGACCACCTTCGGCACCATGGAAGACGCAAAGAGCTTCAAGGTATATTTCGACGGACAGGAGAAAGACCGTTTCCTCACCTATTTTGGCACCCTGGGCATCACCCGCCAGCTTGCCCCAGGCACTAGTATCACCCTCTCGGGCAGCGCCTTCTACACCAAGGAGCAAGAGCGCTACGACATACAAGGTCAATACTGGCTCGACCAAGCCGAAACTGCAGAGAACCTGGGCGTGGGCACCTATTTCGAACATGCCCGCAACTATCTCACAGCCAAGGTGATGAGCGCCAAGCTGATGCTGAAGCACAAGATGAAGAAACACGACATGGAGGCAGCCGTCACCCTCAAGAAAGAAAACATCCGCGAGAACTCGGTAGAATATGAGATGAGAGACTCTGCTGGATACAGCCTTCCACACACTGGGAAAGACCTCTACATGGCATACTCGCTGAAAGCCCGAAACGAGCTGAACGCCAACCGCATAGAGGCATACCTGCAAGACACCTATCGCTTTACGAGCGGTGGCAATGGAGACGGCAGCGACACCCAAGGAGAGGGCGAAGCTTCGTCACAAAGTCTCTATGTATTGAACTATGGCATCAGGATGAGCCACTGGAACTTCAACAAAGAAACCATCGTGAGCCCTCGCCTATCCCTCGCCATCATCCCTGCAGGACACGAGAACACCACCTGGCGATTGGCTGCCGGGCTCTACTACCAGGCACCCTTCTTCAAGGAACTGAGAGACACCACCACCCTGAACGGCATCACCGTGGCATCGCTTAACCAAAAGATAAAAAGCCAGCGAAGCATCCATTTCATCGCAGGCTACGACTATCGATTCAGCATGAACGAACAGCGATACAAGTTCACCGCCGAGGCATACTACAAGGCACTGAGCAACTTGGTACCCTACTCGGTGAGCAACATGAAGGTAGTGTACTACGGCGAGAACGAGTGTAGCGGTCATGCGGCAGGCATCGACCTGAAGCTATATGGCGAGTTTGTGCCTGGCACCGACTCCTGGCTCAGCCTGTCGCTCATGGACACCAAGATGAAACTCGGCGGCAAGAGCATCCCCCTGCCCACCGACCAACGCTACGCCGTTAACCTCTTCTTCACCGATTATTTTCCGGGGAGCAAGCGATGGCGCATGTCGCTGAAGCTGGCGTTTGCCGACGGCCTCCCCTTCTCAGCCCCCCACAGAGAGCTAGAGACCAACAGCTTCAGAGCCACCGCCTATCGCCGTGCCGACATAGGCATGAGCTACCAACTGCTAGACAACGCACATCACGAGCAGAAGACCTTCCTGAAGAATGTGACGCTCGGCATCGATTGCCTCAACCTCTTCGGCATAGACAATGTGAACAGCTACTACTGGGTAACCGATGTCACGAGCCAGCAATATGCCGTTCCTAACTACCTAACAGGCAGACTGCTCAACGCCCGAGTGCTCTTCGAGTTCTAAAATCATAAAAAATTGTGATTTTTCAAATTATTCTAAATATTTAACCGTAGATAGTTCGCTATCTGCGGTTTTTTTCGTATCTTTGCACGGAATTATGAAATTTGCGCAGAAATGCGCTACGTTTCGTAAGTTCATCATCTTAGAAAAGTAACAATACATAATAATAAATTATGAGCAAACAAGTAGAAAAGATTAAGGAGCTTATCGCAAAGCGCGAACAGGCTCGTCTCGGCGGTGGCGAGAAAGCCATCGAAAAGCAGCATGCACGTGGCAAATATACCGCTCGTGAGCGTATCGAAATGTTGGTAGACGCTGGCAGCTTCGAGGAATACGACATGTTCAAGTTGCATCGTTGCACCAACTTCGGCATGGAGAAGAAACAATACCTCGGCGATGGCGTGGTAGCAGGTAGTGCTACCGTTGCAGGCCGCTTGGTTTATGTATATGCCCAGGACTTCACCGTAAACGGTGGTTCGCTCTCAGAGACGATGGCACAGAAGATTTGCAAGGTAATGGACATGGCTATGACCATGGGCGCACCTGTCATCTGCATGAACGACTCTGGTGGTGCTCGTATCCAGGAAGGTATCTGCGCACTCGCTGGCTACGGTGAGATCTTCGAGCGCAACATCCTCGCTTCTGGTGTCATCCCACAGATTTCTGCCATCATGGGCCCTTGCGCCGGTGGTGCCGTTTACTCTCCTGCCCTCACCGACTTCATCATCATGAAGGAGCAGACATCTTACATGTTCTTGACAGGTCCTAAGGTGGTTAAGACCGTGACTGGCGAGGACATCGACGCCGAGCACCTCGGTGGCGCATCCGTTCACGCTACAAAGAGTGGCGTTACCCACTTCGCAGCCAAGACAGAGGAAGAGGCCATCGAGATGATCAAGAGCTTGCTCTCTTACATCCCTAGCAACAATACCGAGGAGGCTCCACGTGTAGAGTGCACAGACCCTATCGACCGCATGGACGACAGCCTCAACGAGATTATCCCAGAAGACCCTAACCAGGCTTACGATATGTACAAGGTGATTGGTGCCGTAACCGACAACGGAGAGTTCTTCGAGGTACAGCCTAAGTTTGCCAAGAACATCATCACAGGTTTCGCTCGCTTCAATGGCCAGAGCGTAGGAGTCGTTGCCAACCAGCCTGCAGCTTACGCAGGTGTGCTCGACGTGAATGCCAGCCGCAAGGCAGCTCGCTTCGTACGTTTCTGCGATGCCTTCAACATTCCTATCGTTTCTCTCGTGGATGTACCAGGATTCTTGCCAGGTACAGGTCAGGAGTACAACGCCGTTATCCAGCACGGTGCCCAGTTGCTCTACGCTTACGGCGAGGCAACCGTGCCAAAGATTACCATCACATTGCGCAAGAGCTATGGTGGTAGCCACATCGTGATGGGCTGCAAGCAGCTTCGCGCCGACCTCAACTTC
The DNA here is from genome assembly GCA_963660215.1 of Bacteroidaceae bacterium. Lineage (GTDB taxonomy): Bacteria > Bacteroidota > Bacteroidia > Bacteroidales > Bacteroidaceae > Prevotella. Next base: position 10,796 of record CAVKXW010000090.1, read on the forward strand.
GCATGGCCATCATCAGAGATTGCCGTTATGGGTGCCAGCGGTGCCGTTGCCATCCTCTGCGGCAAGGAAGCCAAGGCTAAGAAGGAAGCAGGCGAGGATGTAAAGGCATTCTTGGCAGAGAAGGAGCAGGAGTATACTGATAAGTTCGCTAATCCATATCAGGCTGCCCAGTATGGCTACATCGACGATGTGATCGAGCCACGCAACACTCGTTTCCGCATCTGCCGTGGTTTGGCTCAGCTCGCAACCAAGCGCCAGAGCTTGCCAGCTAAGAAGCATGGCTGTATGCCAATGTAATGTTGAATATAAAACATTAATATAATGGATAAGAACATTTATGCTGCTATTGCCATGGCACTCTATGAGTACCAGGGCAATAACGTACACG
>CAVKXW010000090.1:11774-13453 GCA_963660215.1 Bacteroidaceae bacterium
CCACCTTATAAACCTAGACTTATTTTTAAAAGAATCGATCATGAAAACATCCATAACAATATTAGGATGCGGAATAGCTGCCCATTTCTCTTACGCCCAAACTGCCAAAAGTCAGGGTGTAGAAATTCCCACATCCCCTTTGACTATTGAAAAAGTTGCTATTAATACCCAAATTCCAACAGAAAGCATCATTGATCTAAGGGATTTATTGGGCTCACCTATTCCCAGTCTAAATGTTCTTGCTGTGTCTAAAGAAAAAAACACATACCAAGTACTAGACGAGGAAAGCATTTCCACGTGCAAGCTTAGTAACGATTCGTTATGGCTATACGAGAAGGAGACACCCTTAACCAAACTTGTCTATAACCACCCGGAACTAAAGCTGACATTTCCACTAAACGAAGGAAAGTTCATCGCAGACTCGGCATCTGGCAAAGGATACTATGCAGATAAACTAAAATTCAAGTTTTACGTCACCTACAAGTCGTCAGTATCTACGTCAAACGACATCATTATGCCCGACGGTTCGAAACTAGAAAACATTTATAGGGTAAAAAACATACGCAACACATCTTATTCAAATTTGACATCGGACAGCATAGAAAGTACGATAAGAGAAGAGGAAAACTTTTGGTACAGACAAGGGGAACTATTTCCCATTCTTTCCACATACGAAATAACAGGCAATACTGATAGTTATAGAGCGGCATACTATGTAAGAGAACCTCTCTACAAAGCTTACCTTAATGAGATTGCCGGACAAGAATCTTACACTAAGAGAAGCCAAAAAGCCCAAGCTCTCTATTCTCCATTGGAATATAAAGCAACTAACCATGAAGACTCTCATGAAATTGAAGTCACATACAAATCCAAAGACAACACAAAAGTAACCTTTACCATTGCCTCCTTTGGCGGAATAACTTACCAATCAAAAAGCTACATGGTAAATCCAGACGAAGAGCGTACATATAGCTTCAACTACCAAAGTCTTCCACGAGGAGAATATATAGTAAGAATCGGAATCAACGACCAACAATTCAACATCAAGTTCAATGTAAAATAACCCAACATGAAAGCAACAAGAATCCTAGCCTGCATGATGACCTTGCTATATGTGCAGGGTAATTACGCACAAGTCAGCGAAATGCCTGATTTCAAGAGCATCCTCACCGATATGCCTACTGCATCACCAGACATGGCAGGGATGGTCAGAAATATAGTGTACCCAGTCAACTACAGCACAGGACTAGTGAACATATCCATACCCTTGTTTGAGATAAAATGTGCTGACATCAAGATTCCGATTACATTGAACTATCATGCCTCAGGTGTCAAACTTGGCGCAGCCAGTGGTTGGGTAGGACAAAACTGGTCATTACAGTGTGAACCAATGATCTCAAGGACAATCCGTGGACGTGACGATTTCTACGCCAATTACAAATGTGACATTGACCTCAGTAATAACAGCCAATGGTACAGATACCAACTGGCAAGAAACGACAAAGACGGACAACCTGACGATTACTACTTCAGCCTACCAGACTACCAAGGCGAGTTCGTTTATGTCATGAGTGCAAAGGATACCTATCAACAATACGCCACCCTTCCTTACCAGAATCTTCGAATTACGACAAAGGGAAACGGATTCCAAATTACGGACAACAAGGGCAGGGTATATA
>CAVKXW010000091.1:0-13383 GCA_963660215.1 Bacteroidaceae bacterium
TTATTTATATATCATGTAGCGATTCTTTGCTTGTTTTTTCTCCTTGGCATTCTTGCCGATAGTTGCAAAGTGGTTAAAAGTGACGGTTGACCAGTTGACCTTTTGACCTTTTTGCTTTTTCATGGCTCCCGATGGGCGTGTTTTTACGTGGCGACGCAATTTTTACTACGTCGCCACGTATCGTCGGCTATGTCGTGATGTAGTAATCTTTACGTCGGGAGGCAATTTTGTATGTTTTTCGAAAAAGTCAAAAGGTCAACTGTCACTTTTATGTATATCGCAGTTTTCGGGAGGTGGTCTGCTGATTGCTAACTTACGATTTCCCCCATTTTTCTCGTCTCAGCGTATGGATTGTTAAAAAAAGAAGCGTGTGTGCGACAACAATATAAAATGTAATCTCGGGTTAGCAAAAAGATGGTAAAACGTTTGGTAGTGTCAAAAAATATTTGTATATTTGCATCATAATTAATAAACAAAAAATAACTAAAAAATAGAAACCTACAGTAGTTATGAACGAAAAAAGAGTTTACACTTTCGGTAATGGTAAGGCTGAGGGCAACGCTCAGATGCGTGAGGCTCTCGGCGGCAAGGGCGCAAACCTTGCGGAAATGAATCTAATCGGTGTGCCTGTTCCTCCAGGCTTCACAATCACAACAGACACTTGCAACGAATACTATAAAGTGGGCGAGGAGAAAATCAAGGATCTCCTCCAGGACGAGGTGATGGCGGCAGTAGCCCACACCGAGGCTTTGATGAACAGCAAGTTCGGCAGCGTGGAGAATCCTCTCCTCGTGTCGGTTCGCTCTGGCGCACGTGCCTCCATGCCAGGTATGATGGACACCATCCTCAACCTAGGCTTGAACGACGAGGTGGCTGAGGGCTTGGTGAAGAAGACCAACAATCCTCACTTTGTATACGACTCCTATCGCCGTTTCGTACAGATGTACGGCGACGTGGTGCTCGGCATGAAGCCAGTCAATAAGGAAGACATCGACCCATTCGAGGCTATCATCGAGAAGGTGAAGGAAGAGCAGGGCGTGGTTCTCGACAAGGATCTCTCCGTAGAATCTCTCAAGAAACTCGTGGCTCTCTTCAAGTCTGCCATCAAGGAGCAGACTGGCGAGGACTTCCCTACCAATCCTATCGACCAGCTTTGGGGCGCCATCTGCGCTGTGTTCCGTTCTTGGATGAACGAGCGTGCCATCCTCTATCGTAAGATGGAAGGCATCCCTGACGAGTGGGGTACAGCCGTATCCGTCATGGCGATGGTATTCGGTAACATGGGCGATACATCCGCCACAGGCGTTTGCTTCTCTCGTGACGCTGGCAATGGCGAGAACCTCTTCAACGGTGAGTACCTCATCAACGCACAGGGTGAGGACGTGGTGGCAGGTATTCGCACGCCACAGCAGATTACCAAGATTGGCTCTCAGCGTTGGGCTGAGCGTGCAGGCATCTCCGAGGAGGAGCGTGTAGCAAAATATCCTTCCATGGAAGAAGCTATGCCTGAGCTTTACAAGGAGCTGGATGCCCTACAGGACAAGCTGGAGCACCACTATCACGACATGCAGGACATGGAGTTCACCGTACAGGAGGGCAAACTTTGGTTCCTCCAGACTCGTAACGGTAAGCGTACAGGTACGGCGATGGTGAAGATTGCCATGGACTTGCTCCATGAGGGCATGATCGATGAGAAGACCGCCATCCTCCGTTGCGAGCCTCAGAAGCTCGACGAGCTCTTGCACCCAGTCTTCGACAAGCTCGCCCTCTCCAAGGCGAAGGTCATCACACAGGGACTCCCTGCTTCACCAGGTGCCGCTTGCGGACAGATTGTGTTCCATGCCGACGATGCACAGGCTTGGCATGAGGACGGCAAGAAGGTGGTGATGGTACGTATCGAGACCTCGCCAGAAGACCTCGCAGGTATGTCTGCCGCAGAGGGTATCTTGACTGCTCGTGGCGGTATGACCTCTCACGCTGCCGTGGTGGCTCGTGGCATGGGCAAGTGCTGCGTTTCGGGCGCAGGTGCCATCAACGTGGATTATAAGACCAAGACTGTGGAAATCGACGGCACTGTCTATAAGGAAGGCGACTTCATCTCCCTCAACGGTTCTACAGGACAGGTTTACGCAGGTCAGATCGAGACCAAGGCTGCTGAGCTTTCTGGCGACTTCAAGGAGTTGATGGACCTCTGCGACAAGTATACCAAGATGGAGGTGCGTACCAACGCCGATACGCCACACGATGCAGAGGTAGCTCGTGCGTTCGGCGCCAAGGGTATCGGCTTGACACGTACCGAGCATATGTTCTTCGATGACCAGAAGATTGTGGCGATGCGTGAGATGATCCTCGCCGAGACCGTGGAGGGACGTGAGAAGGCACTCGCCAAGCTCCTCCCTTATCAGATGGCAGACTTCTATGGCATCTTGAAGGCAATGGATGGTTGCCATGTGAATATCCGCTTGCTCGACCCACCATTGCATGAGTTCGTGCCTCACGATCTAGCAGGTCAGGAGACCATGGCGAAGGAGATGGGCGTGAGCGTGGCTGAGATTCAGAAGCGTGTCAACTCGCTCGCGGAGAACAACCCAATGCTCGGTCATCGTGGTTGCCGTCTCGGCATCACCTTCCCTGAGATTACAGCGATGCAGACACGTGCCATCCTCGGTGCGGCTTGCAAGTTGAAGCAGGAGGGTTACAACCCATGCCCAGAGATCATGGTTCCGCTCATCGGTACCGTGGCAGAGCTAAAGCAGCAGAAGGCTATCATCCAGTCTACCGCCAAGGAAGTGTTCGCCGAGACAGGTGTCGAGGTTGAGTTTGAGATTGGTACGATGATCGAGATTCCTCGTGCAGCCCTCACCGCAGGCAAGATCGCCGAGGAGGCACAGTACTTCTCATTCGGCACCAACGACCTTACGCAGATGACCTTCGGTTATTCTCGCGACGACATCGCCAGCTTCCTCCCTGCATACATGGAGAAGAAGATCCTGAACGTAGACCCATTCCAGGTGCTCGACCAGGAGGGTGTGGGCCAGCTTATCAAGATGGCTGTGGAGAACGGTCGCAAGACTCGTCCTAACCTCCGCACAGGTATCTGTGGCGAGCATGGTGGCGAGCCTTCGTCAGTGAAGTTCTGCGCCAAGGTAGGCATGAATTATGCTTCATGCTCACCGTTTAGAGTGCCGATAGCTAGACTCGCGGCGGCGCAGGCAGCGGTCGAGGAATAAAGTTGAAGTTACGATAAAAGAATTAGATAATTGGAGGGGAAGGTTCTCGTCGTGGGAGCTTTCTCCTCTCTTTTGTTCTAATATGGTTAAAAACGGAAGAAAAATAGTGGAAAAGCTTGGAGATTACATTTTTTTTCCGTACTTTTGTCGGAAAATAGAAAGAATATGACAGCAAGGGACGATAAGGAGAAAGAAAAGTTCACAAAAGAAACAGTTGTGAAGTATTTCTTTGATATAAGTAAGTCTACTTACACTATAATGGTGTTAGGTGGTTTGGCGGCTTTGTTTGGCATTGTGCAAACTAGCCAAGATAGTACTGTTTCTGCAATACTATTAGGTGTAGTGTTGTCCCTGGTGTTGGCAATAATTGGATTTATAATTTCTAAAAGATAAGAGTATGAATACATTGGCTTTAACTTTTGCAATTTGTTTGGTTCCTGCAACCGCCTTTTTGCTTTGGCTCTTTACCCCTTGGGGCAAGAAATGGTCTAAGGAATTGTAGTGATGAACAAGATGAGATTAATTATGATATGTGCTAGCCTCTTCTTGGCAAGCATTGGCGTTGGCGCCAAGTCGATGAAAGACTTGCTGGTGTCGATGCCCGACTCCCTCGTGCCTTATCTCGACAAGAACCTGCGCTTGGAGTTTGCCGAGCTGCAAGAGATTGGCGTGAAGGCGGAAGTGAAGAATCTTTTGGGTGAAAACAGCGTGATGGATACCCTCACGGCTGATTTCGTGCAGATACGCTTGAGCCAGGCTGCCACCATGCAAATCAAAAAGTTGCCATGGCTCGGAGCTCCAGTTTCGGGCGATGCCTCTTCTGTAGCCACCGACTCGTTGCTCTGCATGGTCAGAACCTTTGCAGCTCCCGAGAAGGAGAGCGAAGTATACCTCTATCGACAAGACTGGCAGCCCCTGGATGCAAGCCGTCTTTTTGATGGCAAGTCCTTGGCTGGTTTGGCGGAGTCGCTCGTCCAGAAGTCCGACACGATGAGCCTGGAACGATTCCTGGAGCTCAAGAAGATGGTTGAGCCCCAGATGGTGAGTGCGATGCTCTTTGAGCATGAGAATAGCATCGTGGTGCGCTTGGCTTTGCCTTTGCTCTCTGCCGAAGATAAAAAGGCAGTAAATATCATAAAACTGCAAAGAAAGTTTAACTGGAATGGAAAAGTGTTTAAGGAAGGTTAAAAAATAGAAGTTTTTGAATATAATCTATTGCAAGTTACAAGAATATTTGTACCTTTGCAACGTGTTTTTCATGGTATTAGATTATTAAGGTTAATAAAAGATTGGTTGTCGTGAGACAATCAATTTTTTTTTGTCCCTATCAGAACACGATCATTCCGATGATGCCACATACGAAGAGCAACAGGATAGGGTTTGTTTTCTTGTATCTTGTCAATAAGAAAGTTGCCAAGAACAAAGCCACGCTTATTCCGAAGTAGACTGGGTTCTCCGTTGGCGAACCAAAATTCTCCTTGTTCATCAAGAGTGCTGCGGCAGCAGCTATCAGGCCGATGATGGCAGGGCGCAGACCGGAGAAGATGTCCTTCACCAGTTTGGAGTCCTTATGGGTGATGAGATAGCGGCTGATGAGAATCATGATGATGAAGGGGAGCCACATGATGGAGAGCGATGCCAATACGGAGCCTAGGCAGGCTGCCCATTCGGGATAGCCCGCATGCAGACAGGAGGTGTAGCCCACGTAGGTGGCGCAGTTGATGCCGATAGGCCCAGGGGTAGACTGGCTGATAGCCACGATGTCTGTAAACTCGGCGTTCGACAGCCAATGGTTCTTTACTACGGTTTCGTTGTGGATGAGCGATAGCATCGCGTATCCGCCTCCGAAGTTGAATGTTCCAATCTTCGTAAATATGAGGAATAACTTTAAGAATAGCATAATCTTTTTTGTTTTTTACCTTTTTACCTTTTTACTTTTTTACCCTTTTTACCCTTTTACCCTTTTACCTTTCCATACAGCCACCCCAGTATGCCTGCGGTGATGATGATATAGATAGGGGATACGCCTAGCAGGGCTATCAAACCGCAGCATACGAAAGGTATCCAGATGTTGTAGCGGTTGATGTTTGCCGTCTTCGCCATCTTGAAGCAAGGGGCTGCGATGAGCGCCACCACGGCAGGACGCACGCCGCAGAAAAACTTAGCCACCCAGTAGTTGTCCTTGAATTGGCGAAAGAACATGGCGATGATCAGGATGGCGATGATGCTAGGCAAGGCGATGCCCACGGCACCCACGATGCCGCCCCATACACCCTTGAGCTTGTAGCCGATGTGGCTCGCCATGTCGATGGCGAAGATGCCCGGGGTGGTTTGCGCCACCACCATGATGTCCATGAACTCCTGCTTGTCCATCCACTTGTTCTTGTCTACGAATTCTCTCTCCATGATAGGTATCATGGCGTAGCCTCCACCCAGGGTGAAGGCTCCGATCTTGTTGCAAGTAAGGAAAAATTTTAATAACATTTTCTCTCTTATATTTTGAATTTGGCTGCAAAATTACATATATTTTGTTAAATAAGCTAGCTTTCCCAAGGATATTCTTCAAAAATTTGCTTACTTTTCGATAAAATGTGTATCTTTGCATTTATATTGTATTAAAAAAGATATTATAACTATGAATCTGAAAGTACGCTTGGCGTTGATGAACTTCCTGGAGTTCGCAGTCTGGGGAGCTTATCTTACATCTATGGGAAACTATCTTGGCAAGGCTGGGATGGGTGCTGAAATCTCTTGGTTCTATACCATCCAGGGTATAGTGTCCATCTTCATGCCTACATTGATGGGCATTGTGGCAGACAAGTATGTGCAGCCGCAACGCCTCTTGGGCTATTGCCATCTCCTGGCTGGAGCTGCCATGATAGGCTTGTTTATGATGGGACAGGCTTCCGCCACTCCTAACGAGGCATTGTTCATGGCTGTCTACACCTTCAGCGTGGCTTTCTATATGCCTACCTTGGCACTGTCGAACACCTCGGCATTCACCATTCTCAAGAGCAATGGGCTAGATACCATCAAGGACTTCCCACCTATTCGTGTCTTCGGTACCGTGGGATTCATCCTCACGATGTGGATTGTCAACTGTGCCACATGGGACAACGGCTCCTTCTCGTTCCTCTTGGGCGAGAATGCCAACAAGTTCCAGTACACCCACTTCCAGTTCCTCGTGTCTGGCGTACTGAGCGTAGTGCTCTTCCTCTACTGCTTCACCTTGCCTAAGTGCCCAGTGGTGAAGAAGGAAAACAAGAGTTGGGTGGAGACATGGGGCTTCGATGCCTTCAAACTCTTCAAGACCAAAGAGATGGCGATGTTCTTCATCTTCTCCGCCTTGCTCGGTATGTCCTTGCAGGTAACCAATGGCTATGCCACACCTTTCATCACCAGCTTCAAGGGCGACCCTACGATGGTTGATACCTTTGCGGCTAATAATGCTACGCTTCTCGTGTCCATCTCCCAGGTGGCGGAGGCGCTCTGCATCCTCTTGATTCCATTCTTCCTCAAGCGGTATGGCATCAAGGTGGTAATGCTCATCGCCATGTTTGCATGGGTATTACGCTTCGGATTCTTCGGTATAGGCAATCCTGCCTTCCCAGGTGTTACGCTCTTCGTGCTCTCTTGCATCGTGTATGGCGTGGCGTTCGACTTCTTCAATGTGTCGGGCGGCTTGTTCGTCGACCAGAAGTGCGATGTCAAGGTGAGGGCTTCTGCCCAGGGCTTGTTTATGTTGATGACCAATGGCTTGGGAGCTTCCATCGGAACCATTCTCGCAGGACAGGTCATCAATCACTACTGCCATTGGAAAAATGGATATTTGATGGGCGACTGGCAGACCTGCTGGTTCGTCTTCGCAGGCTATGCGCTCTTGGTAGGTGTGGCCTTCGCCATACTCTTTCGTCCCAAGAAGGAGCACCAGAGATAAGTAGAAAAATATCTAGGGAACGAAAATGAAGTTAGAATGAACAGAAAGGAACAAAGATATGCTGTTTAAATTGAAATACATAGGTGCCTTTGGCATCCCGGGAAGTGATGGCACATGTATCATCACCCTTACCGACGAGGAAGAAAAACGCTCTCTGGCTATCGTTACGCAGAAGTATATAGCCTATCAGTTGAAGGAAATCGTGGAAGGCGGGGCTGAGGCAGAAATGAATGTGGTTACCTTGTTATGGAAAAAGTTGAGCCGCCGTGCCGAGGCTTCAGACTTCCGCATCCGTCTGGATGGTGTGAAAGACCTGGGCTTCAAGGCAGTGCTCATAGATAAGTACACCAATGAGGAGATGCCGCTGAAGCCTGATCATGCCGTGCTGCTTTCCTTGGTGTCGAACATAGAGATGTGCTGCTCCTTGGATGTGCTGAAGTATCTTTCCACACCGTTTGACAAGGGAGTCACCCAGATAGCCTTGCCTATCCTTGCCTTGCCCGACCCAATGCTCAAGCAGGCTTTGGACCAAGCAGTCTTGGAGGAGAACTATGAGACGGCATCCTTCATCCGTGATGAGATGAAACGCCGCGAAAAACAAAAAGATTCCTTGTTATGAAAGAAGTGAGATTTTTCTATGTGCCCGATGCTGCCCAGCAGACAGAGTTGCCACAGGAGGAAGCCACCCATGCCTTGCGTGTGTTGCGACTTCAGCCTGGCGACGAGATGTTTCTCATGGATGGAGCCGGGGCGTTCTATCGTGCCGAGGTGTCGCTAGCCACCAACAAGCGCTGCATCTACGAGCTCAAGGAGACGATGCCCCAGCAGCCGGCATGGCATGGGCACATCCATCTTGCCATCGCGCCTACCAAGATGATGGATCGCATCGAGTGGATGGCAGAGAAGGCTACGGAGATAGGGTTCGATGAACTGTCGTTCCTCAACTGTAAGTTCTCCGAGCGCAAGGTGATACGTGTGGACAGGGTAGACAAGATAGTGGTTTCTGCCGTCAAGCAGAGCCACAAGGCATGGAAGCCTGTGGTGAACGACATGGTGGGCTTCAAGCTGTTTGTCACCACCCCTCGCCCGGGGCGCAAGTTCATCTGCCATTGCTATGAGGAGGTGGAGAAGAAAGATTTTTTCAAAGAGGTTTCACGTCCTTGTGATGAGGCAGATGCTGATATTACGGTCTTGGTAGGCCCAGAGGGTGATTTCTCCATCGACGAAGTGAGATTGGCGCTCGAAAATGGTTACGAGAGCGTTTCCTTGGGTACCAGCCGCTTGCGTACGGAGACTGCCGGACTGGTAGCCGTCAACATGTCGTATATAGCTAGACGTATATAGGTTAGCCCTCTAGGCTATGAAAGAAATATTTTAATGATGAAAAGATTGTATAAGAATTTGAAGTTCTGGTGCTTGGCAGCTTTTATTATATTGCTAAGTTCCTGTTCGGGCACTGACTATCTCAATGCCATTCCTAAGAAAAGTACGGCCATTATCTCTGTAGACATGCAGCAGATGGCTGGCGACAACCACCTTGCCGATAAGGCTGGCATGCTGAAAACCCTCTTGCATGTGGATGATGTGCAGAAGTGTGGCATCGATGTAACCGAGAAAATGTATCTCTTCGAGAGCGCCGACGGCAACCTCGGTCTTTGCGCCAAGGTGGGCGACGAGGGCGATGTCGAGGAATGGCTCTCCTCTCTTGCCAAGCAGCGCATCTGCACCCCCGTCACCGAACGCAAGGGCTTTCATTTCTCCGTGTTGAAAGACTCCTGGGTAGTGGGCTTCTCCGACAAGGCTCTCCTCGTGATGGGCCCCGTGGTGGCTGACGCCCAGGCACAGTTGCAGCAGCAGATGGCCAAGTATCTCAAGGCCGACGAGGAGGATGGCATCACAGCTTCCCCTATGTTCGAGCGCTTGGACAGCATCTCTTCGCCGATGGCAATGGTGGCGCAGGTGCAAGCTTTGCCCGAAAAATTCGTGGCTCCCTTTGTGTTGGGCGCACCTAAGGATACCGACCCTTCGCAGGTGGTGATAGCCGCCGAGATGAATGTCGAGGACGGCATCCTGCAAATCAAGGGCGAAACATTCTCCTTCAATAAAGAAATCAACGCAGCCCTGCAGAAGGCTGTCAAGACCTATCGCCCCATCAAGGGACAGTACGTCAAGTCGATGCCCGCCGATGCCTTGGCTGGTATCTTCATGAATGTGAAGGGCGAGGAGTTCCTGCCGATGATGCAAAGCAACCGCAGCCTACAGACCCTCCTCATGGGCATCAACCAGGCGGTGGACATGGACAACATCATCCGAAGCGTGGATGGCGACATGGCTATCGTGATGCCTTCGCTCACCGATGCCGACATGCAGATGATGATGGGCGCTAAGTTGGCTCACAGCAAGTGGTTGGGCGATGTCGGATATTGGAAAACTTCATGCCCTGCGGGTGCCCAGATAGCCAACTGGGGCAAGAATGCCTATTTCTATACCGACGGCAAGACCTCGTTCTATTTTGGAGTCTCCGATGATCTGCAGTTCTATAGCGGTAGTGACGAGCTTCTGGCTCAGTATGCCGTGAAGCCAAGCAATCATCCTATCTCGCCTAACGTGCAGCGCCTCGTCGTGGGCCAGAAGCTGGCGATGGTGGTCAACCTCGGCAAGAGCGATAGCGGTGCACAGGGTGGCAAGGGCGATGCGCTCTCTGCCGTCACCGGATTGCTATCGCCATTGTTTGGCAACCTCAGTTCGGTGGTTTACACATTGAAGTAAGACAGAAAGGTCAAAAGGTCAACTGGTCAGCTGTCACTTTTAGCAAAGACAACAACAAACACATATATAATATATATAAAGTGGAAAAGATTCAGTTTCATTCCGTTCTCCCACAGGTCTTCGCCCAGCGCACAGACTTGCGTTCGGAGATTTGGAAGCAGGATGTCACCTTCGAGAAGGGACATCTCTACCTCATCGAGGCAGAGAGCGGTAGCGGAAAGAGTACTTTCTGCAGCTATATCCTCGGTTATCGTCACGACTACAGCGGAAGCGTGATGTTCGACAATGATGTTACCGCCAGCTATAAGGTAGCCGACTGGGTGGAAATGCGAAAACGCCACGTCAGCCACCTCTTTCAGGAACTCCGCCTCTTCCCTGAGCTCACCGCCATGGAGAATGTGGAGATCAAGAACAAGATTACGGGTTTCAAGAGCCGTGAGCAGATATTGCAATGGTTCGACATGCTCGGCATCGCCGACAAGGTGGATGCCAAGATAGGCAGGATGTCGTTCGGCCAGCAGCAGCGTGTCGCCATGATGCGTGCCCTCTGCCAGCCATTCGACTTCATCCTCGCCGACGAGCCTATCAGCCACCTCGATGACAACAATTCTGCCATCATGGCAGACATCATGATGAAGGAGGCTAGGGAACAGGGCGCTGGCGTCATCGTGACCAGCATCGGCAAGCACATGGACTTGGACTACGAGCACGTGTTTAAGTTGTAATTTAACATTCAACATTTAACATTCAACATTTTCAAAAATGAATCTGGTTTGGAAATTACTTCGTCAGCATATCAGCATACCGCAGTTCGCAGGCTTCGCCTTCGCCAACCTCTTCGGTATGCTCATCGTCCTTTTCGGCTTCCAGTTTTACAAGGACGTGCTGCCTGTCTTCACTCAGGAAGACAGTTTTATGAAAGCCGACTACCTCATCATGAGCAAGAAGATAGGCATGGGCAACACCATCAGCGGTCGCTCCAATACTTTCTCTTCTGCCGAGATAGATGACGTCGGCGAACAGAAATTCGTGAAGAAGGTGGGCAAGTTCACCTCCACCGAATACAAGGTAGATGCCCAGATGGGTGTCAACGGCGTGAACGTGCTGAACAGCGAGCTCTTCTTTGAGAGCGTGCCCGATGGCTTCGTCGACGTGCCGCTCAAGGACTGGAAGTATACCCCAGGTGCCGAGGAAGTGCCAATCATCCTCCCGCGTACCTATATTAATATGTACAACTTCGGTTTCGCCCAGAGCCATTCGTTGCCAAAGATTAGCGACGGCCTGATGGGCATGATCGACTTCCACATCTTCATTCAGCACGATGGGCAGAAGAGGCAGTTCAAGGGCAAGGTCATCGGCTTCTCCTCTCGCCTCAACACCATCCTCGTGCCACAGGCGTTCATGGACTGGAGCAACCAGCAGTTTGCCCCTAGCCAGCACAGCGACCCCAATCGCTTGATAGTGGAGGTGGGCAACCCTGGCGATGCCAGCATCACCAAGTATCTCGACCAGAACGGCTACGAGGTGGAGACCGACAAGCTCGATGCCGAGAAGACCACCTACTTCCTTCGCATGATGGTGTCGATGGTGATGATTATCGGCTTGGTCATCTCCATCCTGAGTTTCTACATCCTGATGCTCAGCATCTACCTGTTGGTACAGAAAAACTCCAGCAAGCTAGAGAACCTCCTGCTCATCGGCTATAGCCCTGGCAATGTGGCGAAGCCTTATCAAGTGCTTACGATGAGCCTGAACCTCGTGGTGCTCTTCATTGCATGGGTGATTCTCTACTTCGTGCGTGGCTACTACATGGATTTCATCGAGGCAATCTTCCCCGACATAGCCGAAGGTACCATGTTGCCAGCTGTCGGCTTGGGCCTGGGGCTGTTCCTCGTCGTTTCCATTCTGAACATTGTGGCTATCCGCAGGAAAGTGATTAATATCTGGAAACGCAAGGAGTGAAAATCGATTGTAAGCAAAACCCCATAAATATTTACGATTTGAAGAAAATCCGCATTATTTGCTTAATGCGGATTTTTTTTGTGCTCTAAAAATACATTTTTCACTTTTTTGTAACAGATATATCGATTTTTTTGATTAAATTTGCAGCCGATAACATATAATAGGGGGTAACCCCACATTATTAATTAATTTTATTTAAAGGTATGCAGAAAAGATTGCATTTACTCATTGCTTTGCTGGCCTTTATGGTTTCAACAGCAATGGCGCAGATTACAACCTCCGGTTTGAGTGGTTCTGTAACTGCAAGTGGTGAAGAAGTGATTGGCGCTACGGTTGAGGCCATTCACGTTCCTTCTGGAACTCGTTACAATGCCGTAACCAACATTGATGGTATGTTTACGATCAACGGTATGCGTGTCGGTGGTCCTTACGAGGTCAAGATTAGCTATATTGGCTATAAGACCAAGGTCGTTAAGGGCGTGACTCTTCAACTTGGTGAAACTTACAACTTGAAGGAGACCCTTGACGAGGATGCTAAACAGCTTGGTGAAGTTGTCGTTGTCGCAAAGGGTTCTAAATTTAGTGTAGAGAAGACTGGTGCTTCCACCAATATCTCTAATGCACAGATTGCTAACATGCCAACCGTTAGCCGCAGCATTACGGATATTACTCGTCTTTCTCCTTATGGTGGAAACGGAATGTCATTCGCTGGTGCCGATGGTCGTACTGCCAACTTCACTGTGGATGGTGCAAACTTCAACAATAACTTTGGTCTTACTTCCAAGCTTCCTGGTGGTGGCGCTCCTATCTCTTTGGATGCCATCGAGGAAATGCAGGTGGTTATCTCCCCATACGATGTTCGTCAGACTAACTTCGTTGGTGGTGGTGTCAATGCTATCACCAAGTCTGGTACCAACACCTTCAAGGGTACTGCATACGTTTATCATAAGAACGAGAACATGCGTGGCGACGCCATCGAGCGTGAGCAGATTTCTGGCGCGCGTGAAAAGGACTCTCAGACCACTTGGGGCTTCACTCTCGGTGGTCCTATCATCAAGAACAAGTTGTTCTTCTTCGCCAATGGTGAAATGGTGAAGACTCCTACTATCGCCAACCGTTGGAGAGCTTCTGAGGATGGTATTGGCAATGGAGAGCAGTATCTTTCTCGTACCACATTGGCAGATCTCGAAAGGGTTTCCAATTATGTGAAGAATAAGTATGGCTATGACACAGGCTCATGGACAAACTTCCCTGCCGACGAGAGCAACTACAAGCTCCTCTTCCGTGTAGACTGGAACATCACAGACAAGCATCACTTGGCTGTACGCTACAACTATACCAAGAACCGCTCTTGGCAGTCGCCTAATGCCTCATCTATGGATGGTGGTACACGTGCATCTGGTAGCCGTTTGTCTCAGTACTCTATGTAATTTGCCAACAGTATGTATGCCAATGACAACCTCGTAAACTCTTGGACTGTTGACT
>CAVKXW010000092.1:0-13028 GCA_963660215.1 Bacteroidaceae bacterium
TACTGCAATGCAATGCGGGAGAGTAGGTAGCCGCCTTCTTTCAATCAAGAGCCTCGATTACGAAAGTAGTCGGGGCTTTTTGTTTGATTTATGTCAAGCCAAGATGTTATAAAGTGTTTTTATATCCTAAAATAGTACTGATAATCAGTGGATTACTTGCATAATTCGTTTTTTTTTCGTACCTTTGCAAACGATAAGAATAAGGATAGTGCCTTTGTGCTTTTATTGGCATGAGACGTTATCCGTTAAGGTATCTAACGGAGCTGAGATGAGCAACCGTTCTTTTTCTCAAAAGTTGCCATCGCGAAATCACTGATGTTGTAGTTCAGCTTTTCAGGTTCCATAAAACAATTAATATGAAGAGAATAACAATGGTATTAGTCAGCATCTTGTTGCTGTCTTTAAAGATGAGTGCAGCGTCGGCTGCAACGAAAGAAAATGTATCCTCTACAGTTGAATTTGATTGGAATCCAGTGATGGAGGCGATAATTCAAGTAGAGAGTGAGGGAAATCCCAAAGCTAAGAGTGGTAACTCTGTTGGAGTTATGCAGATCACTCCAATCCTTGTAGCAGAATGTAATAATATTCTGAAGCGCAAGAAAAGTAAGAAGCGCTATACTTTGGCTGATAGATTTAGTATCTCTAAGAGTAAGGAGATGTTTCTCTTGATGCAGAGTGTCTACAATCCTCTCAATAACATCGAGCGTGCCATCCGCTCTTGGAATGGAGGCAATCACTACAACGTGAAGCGTACGCAGCACTATTTTGAGAAGGTTATGAATCATTTGAAAAAGTAATTGATTTGGATAAAGTCCGATTGCTCCGCTATATGAGTAGTCGGACTTGTTTTTTGTCTATTTGTCAGTTTTTTGATTCAAATTAGGATGAAATCCTGCGTGATAGGTTAATTTCTGATAAAAAATAGCATTATATTAAAAATAATTGCCAAAATATTTGGCTATATCATTGAAAAGTAGTACCTTTGCACACGCAATTCAGGAATGAGTTGATTATATCGCGGTGTGGAGCAGTTGGTAGCTCGCCAGGCTCATAACCTGGAGGTCGCACGTTCGAGTCCTGCCGCCGCAACTAATATCGGGTAAGAGGTTGATTAACAACATCTTATCCGATTTGCCGTTTTGAGGAGGGACGGTGTAGGAACGATTTATGTAGAATGTCATTGGCTGGTAAAACGGACAATGAAAAAAAATGACTGCAAAAGAAATCAATTTTTTGAGCTCGCGTGAGATGTTAGGATTCACGCTCCCTGTGTTGCATACCAAGGGTGGTTTTTATCCCTTTATTTGTTAATTTAACATTTTAAATTTGTTGGTTTCGAATTTAAATGCTACTTTTGCACAATAATATTTTATGTGCAATCAATAAATAATAAGGAGCTTCAAAATGTCAGTATCTAAAACAAGACAAAAGTTGGTAGATGTAGCTAGACTACTCTTTGCTAAAAATGGCATTGCTAATACTACGATGAACGACATCGCAGTGGCTTCTGGCAAAGGTCGGCGCACTCTTTATACTTATTTTAGTAGGAAAGAGGACGTTTATTATGCTGTTATTGAATCAGAATTGGAGCGTCTTTCTGATAAGCTGGACGAGGTTGCTAATTGCAAAATGCGTCCGCAAGACAAAATCATCGAGCTCATTTATACTCACCTCAGCATGATTAAGGAAACTGTAGTGAGAAATGGAAATTTAAGAGCTGAGTTCTTTCGTAACATCTGGATGGTGGAGAAAGCTAGAAAAAACTTTGACGAAGATGAGATAGAAATCTTTAGAAGAGTTTATGCAGAAGGAAAGGCGGATGGAGAATTTGATATCGATAATATTGACTTGGTAGCCGATATTACACACTATTGTATCAAAGGGCTTGAGGTGCCCTTTATTTATGGTCGTCTAGGCCATGGTATGAATGTCGAGTCGAGTAAACCACTTGTTGCCAAATTCGTTTATGGCGCTCTGGGTAAGTCTGGTGTAAAATTGTAAGTTTATTTCGGTTGCCTTTTTCAAGCATTATAGTCAGTAACTAATTAAATAAAAATTAAATAAGAAAGAAAATGGGATTATTAACAGGTAAGACTGCCCTGATTACAGGTGCAGCTCGCGGCATCGGTAAGGCTGTCGCTATGAAGTTCGCCTCTGAGGGCGCTAACATCGCATTCACAGACCTCGTACTCAACGACGATATGGCTGCAGGTTTGGAAGCTACTCGCAAGGAGATTGAGGCTCTTGGCGTAACTTGCCGTGCTTACGCTGGCAATGCAGCTGATTTCGAAGAGACAGAGAAGACCGTTAAGCAGATTCACGCTGACTTCGGTTCTATCGATATTTTGGTAAACAACGCTGGTATCACTAAGGATGGTTTGATGCTTCGTATGAGCGAGGCTCAGTGGGATGCTGTTTTGAACGTAAACTTGAAGTCTGCTTTCAACTTCATCCACGCTTGTTCTCCTATCTTCCTCCGTCAGCGCAGTGGTTCTATCATCAACATGGCTTCTGTAGTAGGTGTTCACGGTAACGCTGGTCAGTGCAACTATGCAGCTTCTAAGGCTGGTATGATTGCCCTCGCTAAGTCTATCGCACAGGAGTTGGGTCCTAAGGGTGTACGTGCTAACGCTGTAGCTCCAGGTTTCATCGAGACAGCCATGACTGCACAGTTGCCAGAGGAAATCCGCAAGGACTGGATGAAGAAGATTCCATTGCGTCGTGGTGGTCAGACAGAGGACATCGCCAACGTATGTCTCTTCCTCGCTTCTGATATGTCTAGCTACGTTAGTGGTCAGGTTATTCAGATCGACGGTGGTATGAATATGTAATCTATCCATTACTCAATAGATAATGCAGGTAGTTTACGAAGACAACCATATTATTATCGTCTCTAAGAGAAGTGGCGAAATCGTGCAGGGCGACAAGACCGGCGACGAGCCTCTCTCAGAGACGGTAAAACAATATATCAAGGAGAAGTACCAAAAGCCAGGAAATGTATTCCTCGGTGTGGTGCATCGACTTGACCGACCTGTTTCTGGACTCGTCGTGTTTGCCAAGACCTCCAAGGCGCTGAGCCGACTCAACAGTATGTTCAGAGATGGCGAGGTGCACAAGACCTATTGGGCGATAGTGAAAAATATGCCCAAGGAACCTGAGACAACGCTGACTCATTGGATTGTGAGAAACGAGAAACAAAACAAGAGTTATGCTTACGACCATGAGGTGAAAAACTCGAAGAAGGCGATATTGAAGTATAAGGTGATAGGGCATACCGACCATTACACGCTCCTGGAGGTAAACTTGATGACAGGTCGCCATCATCAGATAAGATGTCAGTTGGCTAAGATGGGGTGTCCAATCAAGGGCGACCTAAAGTATGGCTCTCCTCGCAGCAATGCAGATGGCAGCATCTCGCTCCTCTCTCACAAGGTGGAGTTCGTGCATCCTGTATCCAAGGAGACCATCGTGGTAGAGGCACCGTTGCCAGATGATAATTTGTGGCGAGCTATTGCTCCTTGAAGTAAAAGGGGCAATACCCCACTTGCTCAGACAACAATTATAATCATAAACAATCCATGCTTATGAAGAAGTATGTGAAGTGGATGGGTATCATTGTCGCTACGCCGATATTGCTCATCCTATTACTAACCGTTTTGCTTTATTTGCCTCCTGTGCAGAATTGGGCGGTAAAGCAAGTGGCTGCATACGCTTCGGAGTCGACAGGCATGGATATTTCCGTAGACCGAGTACTCTTGGAATTCCCTCTCAAGCTAGGAGTGGAGGGAGTGAAAGTGCTCCAACCCATCGACTCACTCAAGAATAATCCAAACATAGCTTTAAGAAACAAGAAAGATACCGTAGCCGACATCCAGAAGATGGTGGTTGACGTGCAGTTGTTGCCACTATTCAGCAGTCAAGTGATGGTGGACGAACTCAACTTCACAAAGATGAAGGTGAATACCACCAACTTTATCCACGAGGCTCGTATCAAGGGTGATGTGGGCAAACTGCGCTTGCAAGCCCATGGCATCGACCTCGGCAAGGAGCGTGTGAATGTGGACGATGCGCTCCTATCGGATGCCAAACTCTCCGTGGAACTGAGCGATACCGTTCCGCCTGATACCACACCTAGCACTAACTTTTGGAAAATAAACATACAAAAGCTAAAACTAAAAAACACCGATTTTACCCTACACATGCCTGGAGATACCCTTCAGGTGAATGCTTATTTGGGCGATGCTCTAGCCCAGACCACATATCTTGATCTTTATAAGGGATTGTATCAGATAGATAAGTTGACCTGGAAGGATGGTCGTGTCAATTATGATAACAATTTCGAACGTCCTATGTCGGGAATGGACTTCAACCACCTGGCACTTTCTGCTCTGTCGATGCAAGCGGATTCCTTCTATTACTGCGATTCGAAGATAGATGTCAAGATACGAGAGGCACAGTTTAAGGAGAAATGCGGCTTGCAAGTAGACCAGCTCAATGGTCGCTTTGTGATGGACTCCGTAAAATTAAAATTGCCCGATATGTACCTTCGTACCCCAGTATCGCATCTCCAGGCAAATGTCGATATGGATATGAACGCCTTTGACGATGTGAAGCCAGGCAAATTGATGGCGCAACTGAAGGGGGCGATAGGTCGCTCCGACCTCTTCCTCTTTGTGGGAGATATGCTGCCTAAGCCTATGAAGCGCCATTGGCCATACTATCCTTTGAGTCTGGAAGGAACCTTCAGGGGAAATATGCAGCAGGCTACGTTCTCTGGCGTGAAGGTCAGTTTGCCGACGGCGTTTAATCTGAGTGCCGATGGCGAAGTGGCTAATCTCACGGACATGGCTCGCCTGAAAGCGAATGTAGACCTCAAGGCTCGCACCTATAACCTCGGTTTTGTTACGGCGATGCTCGACCCTGCCCTGATGCGAGAAATACGCATACCTAGTGGCATCGGCATCCAAGGTAATGTGAAGATGGATGGTACCAAGTATGCCACCAAACTAGCCATTACGGAGGGAAAGGGCAGTATGAAGGTGGATGCCAAGGTAGATGCCAAGACCTTGAAGGATGGTAGCATAGATATGAATCGCCTCGCTTACCAAGCCAAGATACAGGCACGTAATATCCAGGCGAAGCATTTCTTGCCAAGGCAAGACCTCTATGCTTTCACGGGAACACTCGATGCCAAAGGCGCGGGTACGGATATGCTCTCGCCTCGTACTCGTCTTGATGCCAAGGCGAAGGTGGCGAACATACATTACGGCAAATATAAGCTGAACAATATCTTGGCGGATGCCCACATCGCCAATGGCAAGATACATGCCGATGTGGATAGCAAGAACCAGTTGCTTACAGGTTTGGTGAGTGTGGATGCGCTTACCAACTCCAAGGACTTGCAGGCTACTCTCACCGCTGATGTGCGTGATGCCAACCTCTATCTCTTGCAAGTAACGCAGAAGCCATTGAATGCTGCTCTTTGCGGACACGTGGATATACGTTCCAACCTCAAGGAGTCGCATAATCTGTGGGCTACGATGAGCGACATAACGCTGACAACTCCAGAGAGAACCTATCGCCCTGTGGGGGTGGATGTGGAAATCTTGACTCGCAAGGATACCACACACGCCATCGCTGATTGTGGCGACTTTCATCTCAGAATGGATGCCCATGGAGGATATGAGGGACTGCTGAAGCGTATCAATGGACTACAGACCGAACTAGTCAAGCAGCTAAAGAACCGCCATATCGATCAGGTGAAGATAAGGGACCAGTTCCCTTTGGGGCATATCTATCTGACTACAGGCAAGGACAATTTCATCTCCCGATTCATCAATTATTGTGGTTACCAGTTTAAGTCGCTAGACATGGACTTGACGGCATCTCCAGTTACAGGTCTGAATGGTTATATGAACATCGATTCGCTGGTGGCTAGCGGTATACAGTTGGATACGATACGTGCCTTGGTACATACGCAGGGCGACACCATCAAGTATGCTGCTCGCATACAGAATAATCGCAATAATCCACAGTATGTGTTCAAGGCATTGGTGGAGGGCGAGGTACAGGAACTCGGTTCCAACATCGACGCCCGCATCTATGATGCCAACAACAAACTGGGCGTGGATGTCGGCTTGGCTGCCATGTTGCAAGACAACGGTATCAAAATCTCGCTTATCGATACCCATCCGATATTGGGCTATAAGCAGTTTACTGCCAACGACGACAATTATCTGATGTTAAGTGATGACGACCGTGTGTCTGCCAATCTGATATTGAAGGTGGCAGGTGGCATGGGCGTGCGAGTATACAGCAACGATGATAATGAGGATGCCCTGCAAGACATCACCGTCAGCATGAGCAACTTCGATCTCGACAAGATACTGAGTGTAATCCCTTATATGCCTGATGTATCTGGCATCATGGACGGTGACTTCCATGTCATCCAGACGAAAGAGGAACTTTCGGTTTCGTCCAATTTGAGCATCGACAATCTGGTATACGATAAATGTCCGATGGGCGATGTAGGGACGGAGTTCACCTATATGCCAAAGAGCGATGGCTCGCATTATGTGGATGGCATCTTGATGTATGAGGGTGATGAGGTGGCTTCTGTGAAGGGTACCTACAAGTCGGAAGGTGAAGGATACTTGGATGCGGAGTTAGGTATGGGCAGGTTGCCGCTTCATTTCATAAATGGTTTTGTGCCAGACCAAATAATAGGTTTGAAGGGATATGGCGAGGGAACGCTTGCCTTGAAGGGCGCTCTCAACAAACTCGATGTAGAGGGTGAGGTGTATCTTGACTCAGCTTATCTCGTGAGTGTGCCATACGGTATCACCATGCGATTTGCCAACGACCCTGTACGCATCGTGGGCAGCAAACTGCTCTTCGAAAACTTCATGATGTACGCCAACAACGAGAGTCCGCTCAATCTGCAAGGCGACCTCGACTTTACCAATGTCAGCAACATGCTGCTCAATGTCAGGATGAGGGCGCAAAACTTTTTGCTCATCGATGCCAAGGAGAATGCACGCTCGGAGGCTTTCGGAAAGGCGTATGTCAACTTCTACGGAAACATGCAGGGCGAACTCTCTAATCTGAAGATGAGGGGCAAGCTCGATGTGCTGGGCAATACGGACATGACCTATATCCTGCGCGAGTCGGAGTTGACCACCGATACCCAGCTAGATGAGCTGGTGAAGTTTACCGATTTCAAGAGTGGAAAGGAGGTAACAGTGGAGCGTCCTGCCCTCGAAGGCTTCGACATGATATTGGCGATGTCCATCGACGAATCAGCCCACATCCTCTGTGCGCTCAATGCGGAGAAAACCAACTATGTAGACTTGATGGGAGGCGGCGACTTGCAGATGAGGTATAACTCGGTGGCAGGCATCCAGATGACAGGTAAGTATACACTCAACAACGGACAGATGAAATACTCGCTGCCTGTCATCCCATTGAAAACCTTCGACATCCAGGATGGTAGCTTCATCCAGTTTACGGGCGACCCAATGAACCCAACCCTGAATATCACTGCGACGGAGAATATCAAGACGACGGTGAACGAGGGAGAAGGAAGCGGCCGTTCGGTAGACTTCACTTGTGGTGTGAAGTTGACCCAGACCTTGGAGAAGCCAGGCATCCAATTCATCATATCAGCTTCCAACGACCAGACGATACAGGATGAGTTGAGCTCGATGAGCGTAGAGGAGCGAGGCAAGATAGCCATCACCATGTTGGCTTCGGGCATGTATCTGGCGAGCGGCAATACCAGTGCGTTCTCGATGAACAGTGCCTTGACTTCCTTCCTCAATTCGGAAATCAACAATATCGCAGGTACCGCCATGCGTTCCATTGGTCTGGATGTCGGTATGTCGGTGGACAATACGACGAATGCCGCAGGCGGTCTCCATACCGACTACAACTTCAAGTTTGCCAAGCGATTCTTTAATAACCGACTGAGCTTTACGTTGGGCGGCCAGGTTTCCACTGGCGCCGAACTGGAGAATACGAACAATAACTCTACCTTCTTCAACAACGTGGAGTTGCAATATCGACTGAACGAGGGAGCCAGCATGTATGTGCGTGCCTTCTATAAGGCGAACACCTACGATTGGCTCGAAGGTCAAATCGGCGAGTACGGCGGCGGTTTCACTTGGAAGAGAAAGCTGGGTAGCTTCAAGGAAATCTTCCAATTTAAAACTCCTAAGCAGACCTTGCCTGCGATGGGCGGCGTGCAGAAGAAGGATTCCGTGCCAAGTGCCCAGAAGAAGGATTCCGTCAACAAGGCGAAGACATCCCAGATGTTCGACCCATTGAAAATGAAATAAAATAAGCGTGCAAAATGAGAAATAAGAATCGACTTCACCTTATTATATATATAGCAGCTAGCGTGATGCTGGCTAGTCAATTGCTTACTGGGTGCTCGTCCACGAGTGCCTTGAAGGAGGGTGAGCAGTTGTTTGCAGGACTGAAACCTATCGAATACACCAACTATGAGAAAGGCTCCTATGCCGACTCTGCCATCGAGGAGATGGAGTTTGCCTTAGCGTCGGCTCCTACGGGATCGTTCATGGGGAGCAGCTATTATCGCACACCTTTCCCTGTGCGCCTATGGATATGGAATGCCTTCTCGCAGTCGGAGGGAGGATTGGGCAAATGGATTTCCAAGACATTCGGTTCGCAACCTAAGTTGATGGCAAACGTGAATCCGCAGCTTCGTGCACAGGTGGCGGAGAACCAACTGGATAAGTTGGGCTACTTCAACGGAATGGTGGACTATGAGGTGCTGACCCAGAAGAATCCAAAGGAAGCCAAAGTGCAGTACAAGGTGAACATGGGGCATCTCTGGACGCTCGACTCCGTGGCTTATCTCAACTTTCCTGCCCATGGCAAACAGCTCATAGATGCTTCGCTTTCGGAATCCATCATCAAGAAAGGCAGTCCTTTCAATGTGTCTCTCCTCGAACAAGAGCGCCAACGTTTGACACGCCTCTTCCGCAACAACGGCTACTATTACTACCAGAATGGTTATGCCTCTTATCTTGCCGATACCGTGAATGTGCCAGGCAAGGTGCAGATGCGCCTGATGATGGTGGATAGCATCGAGCCAGAGGTAAAGCGCCAGTGGTATATCGGCAACATCAATATCAATTTCAAGAAACAGTTTATGGAGGAGATGACCGATTCCTTCGTGCGCCGTTACCTTAGTTTCCGTTATGCAGGCAAGAAGATGCCGATACGTGCTGGTGTCGTATTGCGTGAGTTGAAGTTGCGCCCTCGTAGCCTTTACAAGGTGGATAGTGAGAACAATGCCAAGGCTGGATTGCAGTCGATGGGATTGTTTAGTTATACCAATCTCCAGTTTACGCCACGAACCACCCAGGTGGTGGACAGCCTGGGCAACATTGCCTATCGTGATACGCTGGATGCCAACATCGACCTGGTGTTCGACAAGCCATACGACTTCTATGTCGAGGCAAATGCCAAGGGTAAGACGACGGGTAGGGTAGGACCAGAGCTTGTGGTCGGTCTTACCAAGCGCAATGCCTTTCGTGGTGGCGAGAAGCTAGACATCAATGTGCATGGTTCGCACGAGTGGCAAACCATCAAGATGCAGGGAGGAAGCTCCAATAAGATTAATTCCTATGAGTTTGGTGCCGATGCCTCCTTGTCGTTCCCTAACATCATCACCCCTTGGAATGCCTTCCGCACGATGGCTCAGAACGAGCAACGCTTTAGGAATGGTCACATGCCTCGCCGTTATTATGGTACGCCAACCACCACGGTGAAGGCATCCATGAATGTCCTGAATCGTGCAGGTTATTTCCGCCGCCATGTTACATCGGGTGAGTTGACCTATAATTGGGCAACGTCTTACCAGCACCATCATTCGTTCAGTCCGTTGGTTCTTTCGTATGAGTATATGAATTCCACCACGGCTAAGTTTGACAGCATCATATCCAACAATATGTACGTGATGACCTCGATGGCAGACCGTTTTGTGCCAAAGATGAGTTACACCTATACTTATAATAGTGCGCAGAAGTATCGCAACCCTATCGTGTGGTCTACCACGGTGAGCGAGGCAGGCAACATCTTGTCGCTCGGTTATCTGGCTGCTGGCAAGAAATGGAACGATAAGGACAAGACGCTCTTCAAGAACGAGTATTCTCAGTTTTTGAAAGTGGAGACCGACTTCGTGAAGTATTGGCAGATGAGCGACAAGTCCTCTCTGGTAGGGCATCTCAATGCAGGACTCATCTGGAGTTACGGCAACTCAGACCAGGCCCCATACACCGAGATGTTTTATGTGGGAGGAGCCAACAGCATCCGTGCCTTTAGCGTGCGAGGCATCGGACCTGGCGAGCAAGACTATAGCGTGCTGAATAACAAGTATGCCAATATCTTGCGTACGGGCGACATCAAGTTGCAGGCTAACTTGGAGTATCGCCCACATCTCTATGGCGACTTCTATGGTGCGCTCTTCCTCGATGCGGGTAACGTGTGGATGAAGGACGGCTCTTTCTCGGAGTACGAGAAGTTTAAGTTTGATAAGTTCTACAAGCAGATGGCTGTGGGCACAGGCATCGGCGTGCGTTATGACATGGGCATGTTTGTGATTCGCGTGGACTGGGGCATCGGTCTGCATCTGCCATATGATACAGGCAAGAGTGGATTCTATAACATCCCAAGGTTTAAGGATGCGCAGACATTGCATCTCGCCGTGGGCTATCCATTCTAAAGACAAGGAAATCTACGGGAAAGGATAGAAAAAGGACAAATATTGATGCAAATCAAAAAAAAGAATGAAAAGATGTCGCTAGGTGCATTTTTTTTAGTACTTTTGCACATAAATAGTAACATAACTATCAACTATTAATTAAAATATTAGTAAAATGAAACCTACATTATTGCTTTTGGCTGCCGGCATGGGTAGCCGTTACGGTGGTTTGAAACAGCTCGATGGTCTGGGACCTAATGGTGAGACTATCATGGACTATAGCATCTACGATGCCATCCAGGCTGGTTTTGGTAAGATTGTTTTCGTTATCCGCAAGGACTTCGAGGATCAGTTCCGTGAGAAAATCCTCTCTAAATATGAGGGACATATCCCAGCAGAGCTCTGCTTCCAGGCATTGGACGACCTGCCAGAGGGATTCTCTGTACCAGAAGGTCGTGAGAAACCATGGGGTACCAACCATGCTGTGTTGATGGCAAAGGACATCATCAAGGAGCCTTTCTGCGTTATCAACTGCGATGACTTCTATAACCGCGACTGCTTCATGGTTATTGGCAAGTTCCTCTCTGAGCTTCCTGAGGGTAGCACCAACCGTTATGCCATGGTAGGTTTCCGTGTAGGCAACACCTTGAGCGACAACGGTACCGTAGCACGTGGTATCTGCTCTAAGGACGCTCACGAGAACTTGACCACCTGCGTAGAGCGCACTGAGATTATGCGTATCGACGGCAAGGTATCTTACAAGGACGAGAATGGCGAGTGGGTAGCCGTAGAGGACAACACCCCTGTATCTATGAACGTATGGGGCTTCACTCCAGACTACTTCGAGCACAGCGAGGCTTACTTCAAGGAATTCTTGAGCGACCCTAAGAACATGGAGAACAAGAAGGCTGAGTTCTTCATCCCATTGATGGTCAACAAGCTCATCAACGAGGGTACAGCTACCGTCAAGGTTCTCGATACCACCAGCAAGTGGTTTGGCGTAACATACGCAGCCGACCGTCAGAGCGTGGTAGATAAGATTCAGAACCTCATCAATGAGGGTGTATATCCAAACAAGCTCTTTTAATCAGATTGATGGATATAAATATTTCTAAATTGACAGAACATGAAGCCGCTATTCTCCGAGTGACCATAGCGGCTTCTCGTCGTATAGCCATCTGTGCCCATAAGTCGCCTGATGGTGATGCCATTGGCTCTACTTTGGGGTGGGCTGGCTACCTACGTTCTTTGGGCAAGGAATCTACTATTTGTGTACCTGATATGATACCAGATGCCATCTCTTGGCTGCCTGGCGCTCAGAATATTTTGCGATATGATAAGAATCCCCAGGCTGTTCAAAAGGCTTTTGATGAGGCTGACCTTGTATTCTGCCTAGATTTCTCTAGTGAAGGACGTCTTGAGGAGATGGATCCAGTTTTAGCGGGTTGCCAAGCACCACGTATTGTGATAGACCATCATCTGAGCCCGAATCTAGAGGCTAAGTTGATGATTTCACAACCTCATCTCAGTAGTGCCAGCGAATTGGTGTTTCGTTTGGTTTGGCAATTAGGCGGTTTTCCTGCATTGGACAAAACTTGGGCAACTTGCATCTATTGTGGCATGATGACGGATACAGGAGGATTCACCTATAATTCTACTGATCCTGCCATATATTTTATTATTTGTCAGTTGCTAACCAAGGGTATTGACAAGGACAAGATTTATCGTCATGTATTCAACAACTTTCGTTTGCCAGCCCTTAGGTTTCGTGGACATCTGATGAATGACAAATTGCAAGTCATCGAGTCGCTCCATGCCAGTTACTATACTGTTACTAGAAAAGAGTTGAAAAAATACGACTTTGTCAAGGGCGATCTGGAAGGCTTGGTTAATGAGCCTCTCCGCCTGAAAGGTCATAAGTTGTCTATATCTCTTCGTGAGGATACGGATGTAGATAATAAGATCTTGGTAAGTCTTCGTTCGGTAGATGATATGCCTTGCAATAAGATGGCACAACAATACTTTAATGGTGGTGGGCATCTCAATGCTTCTGGTGGCAAGTTGTTTTGCAGTATGAAGGAGGCCGAGCTGATAGCTCAAAAGGCAATTATGGCTTTCGAGGAGTATTTGAAATAGTATTAAATAATAATAAAATCAGCCTATTACTCTCGGTGTTGTCTTTTCTTTTTTGTACCTTTGCGCAATAAATCAAGAATTTTTAAAAGAAGAATGAAGAAATTATTGTTTGCAATAATGGCATGCGCGGCTATTTTCTCTTTCGCCGCATGTAGTGATACTG
>CAVKXW010000093.1:0-13013 GCA_963660215.1 Bacteroidaceae bacterium
GCATGATTTTTGGTTAGCCTTGTCTCATGCAAACCCCGAAGATTTGAACTGCGCCGAAAAGGTCGCTATCTACCAACTTGCTTGGTGATAGCGACCTTTTTTAGTAGGTTCCGAGGAGACTTACCCCCCTCGGAAGGATGGGCTTACGAACAGCTCGTGATGCCTAGGGTTGTGGCGATGGCCGTCAGTACGGAGATGGCTACCTGAATGATAGTCTTCCAAGTTTCTTTTCTAATTGTCATTTTGCTCATTGTCGTTTAGTCTTTTAAAAAAGTATTATTCAAGATTTCCATCTCCATTGCCAGCGTCAGAGCCATTGCCTGCGTCAGAGCCGTCGCCATTGCCAGAGTCTGGGGTCGGGTTCTCTGGGTCAGGGTCTTCCACCGTGCCCTGGTCGGCGGAGTTGACACGTTTCACAATGTTTCCATTGCGGTCGTAGCAGGTGATGTTGACACTGGTTTCCTCCATCACCTTCTTCATGTCATTGTTTGGAGCGAAGATGACTCGGCGACAGGTAATGAGGTCGGTCTTCACCAATTCCACGTCTTTCACGCTCTTGGCCCTCACGCCGAATCGCATGGAGCCCAGCCCTGGCACAGGCACGGAGTGACCCTCCGTCGCCCAGTTCAAGATGACGTTTCCCAGTTCGGTGAGAGCAGCGTTGACGGCAGCCTGGGTCATGCCACAGCGCAATGCCACCTCAGCGATGATCTTGTCCTCGCCGATCTTGCTGTAGATCTCAGGCTGCATGATGAATGCATACTCGAAGTTGCCAGCTTCGTCTTTGGTGAACGCCAGCTTGCGTTCTTGTGCTTTGATTTTTAATGCCATAATTGTTTTTAATTTTTAAGTAGTTTGTATATCTATTGGTTAACGATGCAAAGATACAACATTTTCGTCTCGAAATCAAGAGTCTTCTCAGACTTGCATCCCCCCTTTCACCCCACAATCTTTTTCATCTCCGACACGATGAAGCCAGCGGGCTGATAGAGTTTCTTTGCCGCATATTTGGCTTTTGCCTCGTCAAGCAGCACACGGATTCTCGGCAACATGTCTGCCACGATGCGCTGGCAAAGGTCCGTGGCCACCTTTTCGTCAATCCTCCAGTAGCTCACCAACCTCGACTTCACGATGCTCACGTCTAGCGAGAATTGCTGCTGGCTTGCCGCATCCTTGCCCGCCATGTCATCTTGGCGATAGGTCACGTCAAAGTGGAGAACCGTCTGGCTGGGCGTAAACTTATTCAAGATTTGCCTTTTCGTATAGCTCAGCTTCAGGTCGTAGCGCTTGTGGTCGTAGGCATTTCTTATCTCCCTCAGGGCATCCGCCAACTGGTGGCTCTCCAGATGTCCCAGCCCGGCATAGGTGGAGTTTTCGGTGAGCATCTTGAAGAGCAAGGATGGATAGAACTCGCCCATGCCCAGCTTGATGCGGCTCTCGGTGAGCTGATAGAGGCGGCGCGTGGCATAGTGGCGAAACGAAAACATGAGGTCGAGATTGATGCGATGGTAGCCAAAGTCGACCGCCAGCAAGTATTGCAACACCTCGAACGGGATGGTGACCAGGGCATAGCGTTTCCTGCTGCGCAAGAAACTGCGCTTATATTGCAGCAGGCGTGGAAATTCCTTCAGCCCCACCTGGCTCCTCACCGCCTGTTGGGCGGAAGGCGGCTGGGGATAATCCGAGAGGAAAGGAATCCTGACGGGTTTCTCCGAAATCCTGGCGAGCGCCTGCTCCAGGTTGGGGTAATGGCTGGGCTGCTGCTCCAGCTGGGCAAAGGGTATCTCCAGATACATGTCGCTGTCCAGATGGTTTACCTTCGAGAGGTCTACGCGCCGATGGCGAGCCTTTTGGTTGATGGCGTGCCTCACGACGGGTTGCATCGCCGCTATCGTCTTCATCACATACTTGTGCT
Source organism: Bacteroidaceae bacterium (assembly GCA_963660215.1). GTDB lineage: Bacteria > Bacteroidota > Bacteroidia > Bacteroidales > Bacteroidaceae > Prevotella. The sequence continues at coordinate 1,916 of CAVKXW010000093.1, forward strand.
CTTGCATGGTATACGTGTTCTGAAACAGTGCCATGGCACCTGTCTCCAGGATGATGGTAGGCTTGGGAGCCTTGTCTGGGATAAGGAATTGTTCCATAATGGTAGCCCCTCCTTGGGCTTTGCTATAAGGGTTGTTAAAATTGTGTTGCCTTGAGATGTCGGGGGCAAATTTACGGATTATTCCCTTTGGGTGTTTTGCTTTTCTCAGACTTGCCCCGAAAAAATCCGCCTTGCCTTGAAGACCAAAAACTGTCTCACGCACGCGCATCCATCATGTTTTCTTCTTGTTTTCTTCCATCATAAACATCATATTATCTATAATGTCGGAAACAGATGTAAGGCTAAATATCAGCGTATTCCGGGGATAGGTAAGTATTTTCAGACGCTAATGTAGGGCTAGACACCATATCGGAAAAAGATGTAGATATCCAGAAACAAAAGTAAATGTAGAACAAAAAACAAATGTTGCTCTCTATCTCTGAGAAAACAGAAACAACTATGCAATATTTAGCGTATATTTGCAACGTTCTACGAAATGCAGAATACCAATCTGCCTTCAAGAAAGGCTCGTTTTGCGCCTACCTAGACAACACGTGCCCACTAGGCAGCGAACAAGTGTTGCCTACCTAGTTGCCAAGCAGCACCTAGGTAGGCTTTTTAGTAAGAAAAACCGAGGTAATTCAGCCTCAAATTAAATGTTTAAAAATATGGATATACAAATCCTAAGATTCGCATGCTATCGCCATGCGGTTAGCGGACGCCTCTTGATAGATGGCGACCCAGTTTGCAACACGCTTGAGAATGAGGATTTTCTCCTTCCCGAGGGTACTTATCCTGTGACGATGCAGACCAACAAAGCTTGGGCAGACCACAAGTTCCCAATGGTAGACGGCAAGGTTCCGATGCTTGCGGGCGCTGGAGTCTACGGTCGCTTCGCCCATATCATTGCCATCGGCAAAGGCGATCGTCTGGGCTACCTGACCAAGGGTAGCGAGTGTTTCCAACTGCTCAACTGGCGGCTGAAGAAACAGATTGATTCCTTTCATCACTCCGTGAGCCTGACCATTACGAAGAGCGATGACTTCAAAAGAATCATCTAGCCTACAACAAAAAAAAGAGAGGTGGGTGCCATAAAATCAATGACACCCACCTCTCTTTTTTTTGTCGTGGAGCTGGAGGGAATCGAACCCTCGTCCGCACAAGGAAACCATACGCTTTCTACATGCTTATTCCAGCCTTCGATTTTCGAGGTATGACAAGACCTGGACCACCAACCATACCCTTATCCTCTAAAACTTCACCCGAGCAACGAGGCGTACACGAGCTATTTCCGATTTGCCTGCACCGCTTGACCAACAAGATTCGGAACTACATCCGTTGAGCGATGTCCCGTTCCATCACCTAGTGACGGAATAAAGTTAATCTACTGTACTTCGATTAAGCAGCGAGAGCGTAGTTATTTTCGCCAATTAATTTTTTGTTCACTAAGATTTAGGAGGTAGCCAACGAGCCTCCGCATGCTTACGTACCATCTCATCTCGCCGTCAAATCCAGTCAACCCCGAATCTTTCGTCTTCTTGAAGACAGAGACAATACATCCCAACCAATAGCACGCTAGCTTATTGATTGGGATGCAAAGATAAGGCGAATATTCGAAATCACCAAACTTTTTTCTATTTTTTCGCACGAAAAGTGGATTATTTCTCCGAAACCCACCTATTTTCGCACACTTTCCCTATATTTCAGTGGCGAAATATGGAGATGCTCACGTACATACTTGCCAAAGAACGAGGTATTGGAAAAGCCCAGGATACCTGAGATTTCCTTGATCGACTTACTCGTGGAGCGCAAGTAATAGGTGATGTCTGAGAGTGTATACTCCGTAATCCACTCTATCGCCGTCTTGCCCGAATGGCGCTTGCAGATGATGGAGAGATACTTCGGGGTGATGCAGAGCTGCTGGGCGAAGTGCTCCACAGGCAGGTGCTTGACCTCGCTGTTCTGCAATAGCTCCAAGAAGCGGTCGAAGAGGTCGCTCGTACTGGAATTGGCAGTATCTCGTGGCAAGTCTTCCAGAAGCAGGTTGCTTACTGCGAGAAGGGCACTCTTCAGCAAGGTCTCCACAATCTCACGGCGGTAAGGTTGCCATGAGCTACGCTCGCTGAAGTTAGGGTCTAGGCAGAGGCGCACAAGGTCGGTAAACTTCTGGTAAAAGACCATATCCGTCTTGTTCATCTTGAGCACAGACACCTTGCTGACATACATGGCACGATTCCACACCGTGATGTGCGAACGAAGGATATTGAGCATACCATGATTGCTCACGCACATCGCCGTGCAGGCGAAATCTTCAGACACCTCGACGATGTCGAGCGTAGAGTTGGGAGGCGATATAAAAATATCTCCTGGCTCCACCTCTATCGTCCTGCCGTTGAGCTCCGCCCTCAAGCTGCCTCGCTGGCACGATGCTATCATGTTCATCTGCAACCTTACGGGGTCGGGATGTTGCAACACCTTGACATTGTCGATAATCAAGATGTCGTCGTCGAGATAGCTGGTGCTAATCTCGGCACTCTGCGCAAACTCTCCTTCCTCGATGCGCTGCTTGATGTCCTTCTGCTCTTTCATATCTTAAAACGCTTCTCTATACTTGTTTTCGTCCTTATCCTCCAACATGGAGAGATAGCTCTGGTAGCGACTGGCGGCGATGTAATGGTCTTCCACTGCCTTGATGACGGCACAACCAGGCTCGTGGGTATGCGTGCAGTCGGAGAACTTGCAATCTTGCGAGAATCGGAATATCTCCTTGAAATAACTGGTCAGCTCCTCCTTCTCGATGTCGAATGTACCGAAGCCCTTGATGCCTGGAGTATCGATGAGATAGCCACCATCAGGCAGCTCTATCATCTCGCTGAAGGTAGTGGTGTGCATACCGCTATTGTGCGCCTCGCTGATTTCGGCGGTACGCTGCTCGGCATCAGGGATGAGTTGGTTGATGAGCGTAGACTTGCCCACCCCACTATTGCCACTGAGCAAAGACTTCTTGTCCTTGATAAGGGAGCGCAAAGCATCCACGCCCTCGCCAGTAGCCGCGGAAATCTCCACACATTGATAGCCGATGGTCTCGTAGAGCGTGCGCATCATCTGCTCGTAGTGGAGTTCTTCCTCTGAGAGGAGGTCCTTCTTATTAAACACGATGACGACTGGCACACGATAAGCCTCGGCACCAGCTAGGAATCGGTCGATAAAGGTGGTGGAAGTCTGTGGATAGTTCACCGTCACCACAAGCAGGGCTTGGTCTACATTGGCTGCCAAGATATGGCTCTGCTTGCTCAAGTTAGGCGACTTACGGATGATATAGTTATGGCGATCCTCGATGGAAGAGATAAAAGCCGTGCCCTCCTGATTGGTTATCAGCTGCACATAGTCGCCCACAGCCACAGGATTGGTGCTGCGGATGCCCTTCAATCGGAAATTGCCCTTGATTTTGCTTTCAATCAGCTGGCCATCGTCGGTCTTGACGGTGTACCAGCTGCCTGTATTCTTGATAACGAGTCCTCTCATTATATATAATGATTAGGTATACCTATTATTTATATATAATGACTAGACGGTCATGATTTCCTTCTCCTTGTCTGCCATCAAGCTTTCGAGCTGCTTGATGTACTTGTCGTGGAGCTTCTGGAGGTCGTTCTCTGCGTCCTTCTCCAAGTCCTCGGAGAGACCGTCCTTGATAGCCTTCTTCAGTTTTTCCTTGATTTCCTGACGCACGTTGCGAACCTCTATCTTAGCTTTCTCTGCTATCTTGTTGCACTGCTTTACGAGTTCCTTACGTCGCTCGCCTGTAGGCTGAGGGATGCCGAGGCGTACAATCTCGCCATTGTTCTCTGGAGTGATACCCACACCGCTGTCCATGATGGCCTTCTCAATGTCCTTGATAGCCTTCTTGTCCCAAGGACGGATGGCGATGGTACGGGCATCTGGGGTGGTAACGGTAGCTACCTGGTTCAGTGGCACCATGCTGCCATAGCTATTTACTCGTACACCATCGAGGATGGCTACATTGGCTCTACCTGCACGTACATGTGAGAGTTCCTCTGCGAGATACATCGCTGCCATCTCCATGCGCTCACCTGCTGCGCTCAAAGTTTCTTTTACGTCTATCATAATATCTTTATTTTTTAGTTTATACTTTTATTTATTTTATCAATTCCAGTCTTTTCAATTCCTCCTCCACATAGTTGGTCAAGTCTACGAACTGCTGGATGGAGAGCTGCTCTGGTCGCTTGGTCATGATGTCGGTGGTATAAAAGTCCTCACGAGGCTTCACCCCTGGGAACATCTGCTTCAGACTGACACGGAGCATCTTTCTGCGCTGATTGAAGACGGTCTTCACCAGTCGCTTGAAGAGCTTCTCGTCACAACCGAGGTCGGTCACCTTGTTGCGAGTCATACGGATGACGGCGCTCTTCACCTTTGGAGGTGGATTGAACACCCCTTCGTCGACCGTGAAGAGATACTCCACATCGTACCATGCCTGGATGAGCACGCTGAGGATGCCATACGCCTTGTTGCCTGGCTCGGAAGCCATGCGGAGCGCCACCTCTCGCTGTATCATGCCCGTACAGCATGGGATGAGATCCTTGTAGTCGAGCATCTTGAAGAATATCTGCGAGGAGATGTCGTAAGGATAGTTGCCAGTCAAGACAAACTGTTTTCCGTCGAATATCTGGTTGAGGTCCATACGGAGAAAGTCCTCGCCGATGATGTTGTCCTTCAGCGTAGGGAAATTCTCATGGAGATAAGCCACCGACTCGGAGTCGATTTCCACCGCCTTCACAGGACGTGGCTTTTCCACGAGATATTGTGTAAGCACGCCCATGCCCGGCCCTATTTCGAGGACAGGGATGTCGGGGCAGGCATCCACCGTATCGGCGATGCGCTTGGCTATGTTGAGGTCAGTCAAGAAGTGCTGACCGAGATTTTTCTTTGGCTTTACAGCTTTCATATAGTTTTATTCTGTTTTTATATTTTGCAAAAATACGATTATTTTTTGAGAAACCATACTCACTAAGCGTTTTTTTTCATCTTTTAGGCAAAAAAGGGGAAGAGAAAAGACCTAGAAGCGTTTATTTATGCTAAAAATATGCCGTTTCGTTCGCTATTGACAAGAAAAGTAGTACCTTTGCACGTATGATGGAAATTAAAAAGATAGCAAACAATATATTTAAGGTGGCGCTGTCGCTCATTCTGGGTGGTGCCATCCTCTATTGGATGTATCGTGGGTTCGACTTCAAGCAGGTGGAGGACGTGTTGCTCCACAAGATGAACTGGGCCTGGATGCTGCTGTCGTTCCCTTTTGGCATCTTGGCACAGATGTTCAGGGGATGGAGATGGAAACAGTCGCTGGAGCCACTCGACGAGAAGCCTCGCACAGGGGTGAGCATCAACTCCATCTTCCTATCTTACGCCCTCAGCCTTGTGATACCTCGCATCGGAGAATTTGCCAGATGCGGCGTACTGAAGAGATGGGACGGCATTTCCTTCCCCAAGTCGCTCGGCACCGTAGTGACAGAGCGAGCCATCGACTCGCTGCTGGTACTCATCATCGCTGGTGTCGTATTCCTGCTACAGATACCCGTGTTCTTGAATTTCTTCCGCACCACAGGCACCAGCGTAGACAGCATCCTTAGGCAATTCACTGCCACAGGCTATCTCGTCACAGCCATCTGCGGCATCGCCGTGCTCATCTTGCTCCATTTCTTGCTCAAGAAGCTCGCTATATATAATAAGGTGAAAGCTACGCTGAGCGGACTGTGGCAGGGAGTAATATCCCTAAGGGGGGTGAAGAACGTACCGCTTTTCGTATTCTTCACATTGGGCATCTGGCTGAGCTACTTCTTGCACTATTATCTCACCTTCCAGTGTTTCGAGTCGACATCGCACCTCAGCTTGATGTGCGGACTGGTAACCTTCATCGTGGGAAGCATCGCCGTCATCGTACCGACCCCTAACGGAGCAGGTCCTTGGCATTTTGCCGTGAAGACGATGCTCATCCTCTATGGCATACAGCAGAACGATGCGCTCTATTTCGTGCTCATCGTGCACTCGGTGCAGACATTGCTCGTCATCCTCCTGGGCATCTATGCCTGGATTTCATTAGCATTTACTCATAAAAAATAAAATATTATGGCTGACATTAAGAATCTAAACCCAGTAGAAATCTGGCGTAACTTCGACAAGTTGACACAAGTTCCACGTCCATCAGGACATTTGGAGAAAATTCAGGCTTTCTTGCTCCAGTGGGCTAAGGAAGCAGGTGTAGAGGCTTTCCAAGACCCAGCAGGCAACATCGTGATGCGCAAACCTGCCACCCCAGGCATGGAGAACCGCAAGGGTGTTATCATGCAGGCGCACATGGACATGGTGCCTCAGAAATCACCAGACAGCAAGCATGACTTCGAGAACGACCCTATCGAGACCATCATCGATGGCGACTGGGTACGTGCCAATCATACCACCCTCGGCAGCGACGACGGTCTGGGCGTAGCTACCATCATGGCTGTAATGGAAGACAAGACCTTGCAGCATGGTCCTATCGAGGGTCTCATCACTCGCGACGAAGAGACAGGCATGTATGGTGCCAACGAGTTGCCAGCAGGCGAACTGAACGGCGAAATCTTGCTGAACCTTGACACCGAGGTATGGGGCGAGTTCGTTATCGGTAGCGCTGGCGGTATCGACATCACCGCCACCCTCGACTACAAAGAGGTAGAGACCGACAAAGAGGATGCAGCCGTAAAGGTTACCCTGAAGGGACTGAAGGGCGGTCACTCTGGCATCGAAATCAACGAGGGCAGAGCCAATGCCAACAAGTGCATGGTTCGCTTCGTACGTGAGGCTATCTCCGAACTGGATGCCCGATTGGCTTCTTGGGAAGGCGGCAACATGCGCAATGCCATCCCATTCCAGGCAGAGGTGGTATTGACATTGCCTAAGGAGAACGTAGAGGCTCTCAACGACTTGGTAGCCGACTGGAAGGAGGAGCTGAAGGAAGAGTTCGACGGCATCGAGGACATCGAGAAGATTGAGTTCTTCACCGAAAGCGTAGAGACTCCTAAGATGCAGGTACCTGAGGAAATCCAGGACAACCTCGTAGATGCCATCTATGCTTGCCACGACGGCGTGTTACGTATGGCACCATCTATGCCTGACATCGTAGAGACATCATCCAACCTCGCCATCATCAACATCGGCGAAGGCAAGGCTGCCATCAAGATTTTGGCTCGTTCCAGCAGCGACTCTTACAAGGACTACATCGCCACCATGCTGGAGAGCACCTTCTCCATGGCTGGCATGAAGGTGGAGCGCAGCGGTGAATACGGTGGTTGGAACCCTAACCCTAAGAGCGACATCTTGGAGCACGTCATCAAGATATACAAGGAGCAGAACGGCGTAGACGGCAAGGTACAGGCTGTACACGCTGGCTTGGAGTGCTCTATCATCCTGAGCAAGTACCCTAACCTCGATGTGGTGTCATTCGGCCCTACCCTCTTGAGCCCTCACACAGCCAACGAGCGTTGCCAGATTAGTTGCGTAGCTCCTTTCTGGAACCTCATGAAGCAGTTGCTCGCCGAGATTCCTACAAAATAAGTTAGGAAATAGAAGCTGAATGTAAACGATAAACGTTACAAAAATACTAAAAAAAAAAGCCGAGTAAGAAATTTCTCGGCTTTTTTGTTTCTCGTTTCAAAAGATTTCACTACCTTTGCAAGCGAATTCGCAAGAAGATGTAGCCATGATGGCTAAAGACATCACGTAGTTGCCACCTAAAGGCATCCCGACATCTCTTGCATAAGTCAAATTTAATATTAACAAAAATGGACGATTATCACGCGGAGAACAATAATGAATTGTAAGGCGTGGAGATTCGGCAACAACATCCTAAGGTTCCGTCCGTGAGCCTAGAATACAATGCTCATCTCCGCACCCCAAACTTTTATTAGTGGAGATTAGCAAACAATGAAGACTTTTTGGAATATAGATAAGAATCTGACTGTGCTCAACGAGTGGCAGCCAAACTGCTGGATACAAGTAACTTGTCCAACCGACGAAGACCAGCGCTTGCTGGAAGAAGAATTCAAGATCCCTGATTACTTCCTCTCGGACATCAGCGATACCGACGAGCGTGCCCGCTACGAATACGACGATGGCTGGATGCTCATCATCCTCCGTATCCCTTACGTCAAGGAGATACGAAGCCGCACGCCATATACCACGGTGCCGCTCGGCATCATCCACAAGCGAGATGTCACCATCACCGTATGCTATTACGAGACCAACATGATGATAGACTTCGTGAGCTACCAGCAGAAGCGCAGCGAGGGCTTTACGGATTACGTGGACATGATATTCCGCCTCTTCCTCTCCTCCGCCGTATGGTATCTGAAGCGACTGAAGCAGATCAACTCGCTCATAGAGAAAGCGAAGCGCAACCTGGATCATGGCGTGAACAACGAGAGCCTGATAGGTCTGAGCCGTCTGCAAGACTCCCTCACCTACTTCATCACCTCCATCCGAGGCAACGAGAACCTCTTGTCAAAACTGAAGTTCAAGCTCCAGGTAGACGAGTTGGACGCCGACCTCATCGAGGATGTCAACATCGAGATGACACAGGCTAGGGAGACCACGAGCATCTACTCCGACATCTTGGAATCGACGATGGACACCTATTCGAGCATCATCAACAACAACATGAATACCACGATGCGTACCTTGACTAGTATCAGTATCGTCATGATGTTGCCTACGTTGATATCGTCCTTTTTCGGCATGAACCTGCTCAATGGCATGGAAAACAACCCATGGGGATTTGGCATCGCCATCCTCATATCCGTAGTGGTTTCGGGCTTGAGTTGGGGCTTCTTGCGCTATAAGCGATTGCTCTAGAAAAGAGAAGAAAAAAGGAGTTTCAGCCCACAAAAACAAGGAAAATGCAATTTTAAATAAAAAAAAGTTTAAAAAAACGAATATCCTGTCGTGATATTCGTTTTTTTTGTTTAAGTTTGCAACTTATTAATTAATAACAATTTTATGGGGTCGATTAGCTCTAGGAGCTACATCTGCCCAAGAACTCGAATCATTAACTAAACACAGTGACATGATGGACTCTCAAGAAAACGCTCTGTTGCAGCAGAGCACCATGGAAGAGCCTGCCAAGAAGGCATACGCCACCAAGCAGGAAGTGCTCGAAAGAGTAAAAGAAATCGCACATAGCAGCGAAGTTCCAAACAAGGAGGAAATTGACCATCTCAAGACTACTTTCTACAAGTTGCACCTTGCCGAAAGAGACGCTCAGATGAAGGAGTATCTCGATGGCGGCGGCGACCCAGAGAAATACGTACTCTTGCCAGATGACACGGAAGAAGCTTTCAAGGCAGAAATGCAACTCATCAAGGAAAGAAGAGCCAAGATCTTCCTACAGCAAGAAGAAGAAAAACAAGAGAATCTCCGCAAAAAGCTAGAGATTATCGACAAGATAAAAGCCATGACCACCTCGCCAGAGGAGGCTAACAAATCATACCAAGACTTCAAGAGCCTACAGCAAGAGTGGAAGGAGATAAAAGCCATCCCTGCCGACAAGGCAAACGAGGTATGGAAAAACTACCAACTCTACGTAGAGCAATTCTACGACATGCTCAAGCTTAACAGCGAGGCTCGCGAATATGACTTCAAGAAGAACCTGGAAGCCAAGACCAAGCTCTGCGAGGCCGCAGAGAAATTGGCTAACGAGCCAGACGTAATCTCCGCCTTCCATCAGCTACAAGACCTACATCAGCAATATCGCGAGATAGGCCCTGTAGAGAAAGACTTGAGAGAGAACATCTGGACACGATTCAAAGCTGCAAGCACCGTCATCAACAAGAAGCACCAGCAGCACTTCGAAGACCTGCGTGCCCAGGAAGAGGAAAACCTAGCCAAGAAAACTTCCCTCTGCGAACAGGTAGAAACCATAAGCCAAGGCGAGCTCAAAAACGCAAAAGACTGGGAGAAGGCTACCCAGCAGGTAATAGAGCTGCAAGGCGAATGGCGAAAAATCGGGTTCGCGCCACAGAAGATGAACGTCAAGATTTTCGAGCGTTTCCGTATCGCCAACGACGAATTCTTCAGCAAGAAGGCCGAGTTCTTCAAGGCTATCAAAGAGAAATACGCAGAGAATCTTGAAAAGAAACAGAAATTGGTAGAAAAAGCCAAGGCTTTGGCCGACAGCACCGAATGGAAGAAGACCGGCGACATGCTCATCGCCCTCCAAAAAGAATGGAAGAACATAGGAATGACACCTCACAAACAGGGCGAACAACTCTGGAAAGAATTCCTAGGCGCATGCAACCAATTCTTCGACGCACGCAACAAGCAGAACGCAGGAGCACGCAACGAGGAGCACGCCAACCTTGACAAGAAACGAGACATCATCAGCCAAATCAAGACATTGGTGGAAGAGGCAGGCGACGACTTGCAGCAGCAGCTCAAAAAGCTCACCACCGAATACAATGCCATCGGCCATGTGCCTTTCAAGGAAAAGGACAAGCTCTACAATGAATATCACGAGGCTATCGACAACGCATACGAGAAGCTACACTCCACCAACGCCAAGCGCCACTTCGACAACTTCAAGAGCAACTTAAAGAATGTTGCCAAGGAAGGTGCCAACGCATTGGACAACGAGCGAGGCAAGCTCATCCGTCGATACGACCAGCTACGCTCCGAGATAACCACCTATGAGAACAACCTAGGCTTCTTCAACACCTCAAGCAAGAAGGGCAACAGCCTGATTGAGGAAATGAACCGCAAGGTAGAAAAGCTGAAGAACGACCTGGAGATGGTAAAGCAAAAAATCAAGGCCATCGACGCCGAAAACAAATAACGTTACATCGCAAAAAAAGAGGATGCTCACTTCCATCAAGAGCATCCTCTTTTTATATCCCCCTTCCAAAAGCACACAAAAAAAAGCATCTTCCATTACTGAAAGATGCCTACCTATTAGTTGGGATACCCGGATTCGAACCAGGAATGACAGGACCAGAATCTGTAGTGTTAC
>CAVKXW010000094.1:0-12969 GCA_963660215.1 Bacteroidaceae bacterium
GTGATACTGAGACCTATAAGGACCAACGTGACAGAGAGCTCGATTCTATCAGTGCTTTCTTGCGTAATGAGAACATCAAGGTTATCAGCGAAGAGGAGTTTCAACGTAGATTTGATGCAGGAACGACCTTGACAGATACTTCAGCTAACAACAATGAGTATGTGCTCTTCAATAGTAATGGTATCTATATGCAGGTCATAGAGCAAGGATGTGGCGACTATATCAAGAAAGGGGAGACAGCCAATGTCTTGGTGCGCTTTGATGAGTACAATTTGTCTTATGCTGCTAGGATTTCTGACGATTGCCTCACCTTGTCCAACAAGGTGCCTGCTTATTCTTATTATGTAGATAAGCTGAGCGTCACCAACACCTCTGGCACTTTCTCTGGCTCTTTTGTAGACCCAACGATGTGCCTGATGGCTATTACTTACAACTATAGTTCCTATACTGGCACTTATAGCTCAACCGTGCCAAGTGGATGGTTGATTCCTTTCTCTTGGCTCAAGATAGGTCGACCTATGGCCGATACCGATCGTATCGCCCATATTCGCCTTTTGGTTCCTCACTCTTATGGCACCACATCGGCATCGGGTAGCGTTCAGGCTTGCTTGTATGATATGACCTTGCAGAGAGGAAGATAAATATAAACAACTAAAAAGATATATTTATGACACTTATCAAGTCAATTTCTGGTATCCGCGGTACTATCGGCGGTCCAGCGGGCGATACTCTCAATCCGCTCGATATCGTAAAGTTCACTTCGGCTTACGCTACCTTCATCCGTCGTAGCGGAGCGTCTAAGAGCAATACCATCGTGGTAGGTCGTGATGCACGTATCTCTGGCGAGATGGTGAAGAATGTGGTATGTGGTACCTTGATGGGTATGGGATATGATGTGCTCAACATCGGTCTTGCCACTACTCCTACTACCGAACTTGCGGTTACCATGAGCGGTGCGGCTGGTGGTATCATCATTACTGCCTCTCATAACCCACGCCAGTGGAATGCGCTCAAGCTCCTCAATGAGAAGGGCGAGTTCCTGACCAAGGACAATGGTAACGAGGTGTTGGCTATCGCAGAGAAGGAAGACTTCGAGTATGCGGATGTCGATAACCTCGGCAAATATACAGAGGACAATACATTCAACAAGCGTCACATCGACTCTGTGTTGGCTTTGAAGCTCGTCGACGTAGAGGCTATCAAGAACGCTCACTTCAAGGTTTGCGTGGATTCCATCAACTCCGTGGGTGGCATCATCCTCCCTGAGTTGCTCGATGCGCTGGGCGTAGAATACACCTTCCTCAATGGTGAGGCTAACGGTGACTTCGCACATAATCCAGAGCCATTGGAGAAGAACCTCGGTGGCATTATGGACGAACTGAAGAAGGGTGGTTACAACATGGGTATCGTAGTAGACCCAGACGTAGACCGCTTGGCATTCATCTGTGAGGACGGAAAGATGTTTGGCGAGGAGTATACCTTGGTCAGCGTAGCCGACTATGTTTTGAGCAAGACTCCTGGTAATACAGTCAGCAACCTTTCTTCTACTCGTGCTCTTCGTGATGTAACAGAGAAGTATGGTGGCAAGTATACCGCTGCTGCCGTAGGCGAGGTGAACGTTACCACCAAGATGAAGGATGTACACGCCGTGATAGGTGGCGAAGGCAATGGTGGAGTCATCTATCCAGAAAGCCACTATGGTCGTGATGCCCTTGTAGGTATCGCCCTCTTCCTGAGCAGTTTGGCTCACAAGGGTTGCAAGGTAAGTGAACTTCGTGCCAGCTTCCCTAATTACTTCATTGCCAAGAACCGCATCGACCTCACTCCATCTACCGATGTGGATGCCATCCTCGTGAAGGTGAAGGAGATGTATGGCAAGGAGCAGGATGTTACCGTTACCGACATCGACGGTGTAAAGCTTGATTTCCCTGACAAGTGGGTACACCTCCGCAAGAGTAACACCGAGCCAATCATCCGTGTATATAGCGAGGCTTCTACCATGGAGCAGGCAGATGAACTCGGCAAGAAGCTTATGCAGGTAGTGTATGATATGCAATAATAAGTAATAATATAATAAATAACAAAAAAGCGATTGTCCCATCTGAGGCAATCGCTTTTTTGTTACTCCATTAATTTCTTTACTTCTTCGATTGTAAGTTGTGTGCCTTGGGCTACTTGTTCGAGTGAAAGACCTAAGCCTAAAAAACGTTTGGCATTGGCAATTTTTTCTTCGTTAATTCCTTTCGCTCTACCTTCTTCCATTCCTTTCGCTCTACCTTCTTCCATTCCTTTCGCTCTACCTTCTTCCATTCCTTTCGCTCTACCTTCTTCCATTCCTTTCGCTCTACCTTCTTCCATTCCTTTCGCTCTACCTTCTTCCATTCCTTTCGCTCTACCTTCAACTATTCCATCTTGGTATCCCTCGTCACGACTTGTGTCGAAGAGACTCTTCATGTGTCTTACAGCGTCCATGTGGCGGAAGTAAGCCTGTTTCTCTTCGGTGGAGAGGGTGTCTACACGTAGGCGTTCGCGAGCTTCTGGCAAGCCGGCGGCTGTGGCGTTAGGACGAATGATTCCTGTTTTCAAGAACTCAATCCACTCATCAAGAGGTGTGGTAGCTACTTTGTCAAAGTCATTGATACGTAGCACGTAGTATTCTGGGAAAATATCTCCTGCATTCTTTCGCTTTCTGATGTCAGGGTCCTTGATTCCGAAGAACTTTTCGTTTTGTCTGATAGAGAGTTTTAGGGTGTCGTGAGGCTCATGCTCGCCGATGAACTCGGTTTTTCCATGATAAACATAGTCCTTGCCTTGTCCTAACTCAAAATACACGATGTTGATGGAATAGACCTTGCGGACAGCCTCGTATGGCTTGCCCAGACCGATATATTCTGATATAGCCTTGGACACACCATAGAGCATACGATGAAAATAGGTTTGCTCGCGACTGTTTTGTACTTCGATGATACATAACTCCTCATTCTCGCTTTCTGCCAGAATATCCACACGATTGTATTTGTCATCCTCGTCTTCTTGGTTACTTTCACTCTCTAAGAAACGGTGAATCTTAAATTTCTTGCCTAATAGGGAGGTCAGAAAACCTTCTAGCACAACATAGTTTGCCTTGTTGCGCAACAAGCGTTTTATCGCCCAATCGAATCGTATGTAATTTTCTCCGTTCATCATAATCATATTATTTTATCTAGTGCGCAAATTTACGATATTTAATTGAAACTAGCAAGCTTTCCAGCTTTTTTCTATAGTATTTCGCAATAAATGTTAGATTTCTGGGGCATTATTGGCAAAAATCTCCTTTTTCTTTCTCTTTACTCCTCCGCCAACTCTTTCATCGCATCATTCAATGTGTTGAACAATACATTGATGTTTTCCTCCTCGTTCTTGCAGGCCTCCTTGAAGAGTGCCACAGGGTCTTCTGCATCTCCCTTTAATGGGCATTCGTTGAGCAGGATGTTCACGTTGTTGAGGAGCATACCGTGCAGGGTAGGCATGTGGAGCTGATGCTGCTCGCCCTCCTTGCTGCCACATTTTAGTCCGGCGGCGTATGCCTTTACGATGATGCGCACAAGGAGGTGGATAGCCATCGGCTCGTCGGCTAGGCTGATGAGGATGCCGTGGGTGTAGTCGCGCACGTGCTCTTCTATGGTAGTAAACTTGCCTTGCAAGAGCCAGGTGAAGTTGCGCTTGTATTCTGTCTCCATCGCCTTGTAGAGCTGTGGCGATTTGCAGGCGATGCGCAGGTAGTCGAGCATCGTTGGCTCAAAGGTCGGGTCGGCTTGCTTCATGCTGTCGAAGTTCTTCTGCATGCGCTCGTTAGCCTCCTCCGCGGTCTTGTAGTTGAGGCGCACGAGGGTGGAGAACATAATGTCGAAGAAGTATTGGTTTACCTCGCCGTAGTGCTCCAGCATCATCTGCTTCACTTCCTTCGGGTCGTTCTTCTTCTGGAAGTCGTCGCCGCCTACTGTGGCATCCATGATGCCTCTGGCGTAAGCCTCGAAGAATGCTCTTACGAACGAGGCTACTGCCTGGTAGCTATTGATTCTTTTGCTCATTATTCTATCTATTATTAAGAATGCCTAAGTATCATACTTACATAGTATAATTATGATACTTAGGCATTCTAAGTGACTTGTTTATTCAAATGTCTTAAACTCATAGCCCTGTGCCTGTAGCCATTCGATGGCTTGCGGCAGGGCGGTCTTCAGCTTATCGATGCTCTTCAGCGAGTCGTGGAAGGTGATGATGCTGCCGTTGCGGGCGTATCGCTTCACGTTGCTTACCACGTCCTCCGCTGTGAGCCACTTGGAGTAATCACGTGTCACCAAGTCCCACATGATGACCTTGTACGTGCGGTGCAGCCACCAATACTCGCTCGGGCGCATCCATCCATGAGGCGGACGGAAGAGATGGGCGTGTATGAGGTCGTTTGCCTTGTTGGTGTTCAGCACGTACGAGATGACACGGTGCTTCAAGGCTCCGATGTGGTTGAAGGTATGGTTGCCCACCTGATGACCCTCCGCCACAATCTGGTTGTAGAGGTCGTGATGGCGCAACACATTCTCGCCCACCATGAAGAAGGTAGCCTTGATGCCATACTTCCTCAGGGTTTCGAGGATGAAGGGGGTCGATTCGGGGATAGGACCGTCATCGAACGTCAGATATACCGAGTGTTCGTTCTTGTCCATTCTCCAAATCGCCTTCGGATAGAGCCATCTCAGCCATCGGGCTGGTTGTTCGATAAACATCTTAGATAATGTTTAGAGTTTAATGTTTATTATTGTCCTCCCTCAGGCATTCTGCCGCCACGTCCGTGATACAGCGTGAACATATTGTTGAGGGTCTTCTCATACTTCTGCTGAAGCTGAGGACTTACCATACCTGCCACGTCGCAGATGCTCTGCATAATCATCAACTGACGGATGCAGTCGTTCTGACTCTGGAGGAAGCGGTCGTTGGAGAGCGACAGATAGTAGTCGAGATACTGGTAGGCATTTTTCCATACAGCCTCGGTATACTCCTTGCCCTTCGCCTTCTGACCTGTCATGAGCCAGCCACGAGCCATATCCAAGCCACCGCTCATATAGTCGAGGGTAACATTGTAGGTAGGTATCTCGGTGTCTGCCTTCTTCAAGATGTCGATAGCCTTCTGCTTCTTGCCTTCGGCGATGAGCTGGAGGGCTGTCTGTGCGAGGAGGCGACGGTGGGTGTAGCACATGCGCATGGTGGTCTCGTCGATGTAGAGCCCCTTCTGCTTCAAGTTGCCAAACTTGAATCGCTTCATGATGTTATAGTATGCCTTCTCGGTATCAAACTTCTTGGCACCTGGTACGTTGGTGGTGAAAGGAGTGATACGGTTGGCAAGACCTTCCTGTACGAAGTTGTCGCCGAGGTTCATGTAGTTGTCCTCGCCTACGGTGAGGGCTACGTAGAGAGGGCGTGTCCAGTTGCTCTGAGCCAGCATCTCCAGCATCATCAGGTCGCCTTTATAGAGAGCGTTCTTGCCCTTCAAGGAGATGACCATCTTGTCTGGGATGGTATCGGAAGCCATCATCATGCCGCTCTTCTTCACAGCCTCCTTGTCGATGGTGACGTAGAGGGTATCTGTTGGGATGAAGTGCATGTCGGCGTTCTTGCTGCGTACCCAGTACTTCAATACATTCTTCAGCTCGAATGGCTCTGCGCCAAACTGCTTCTTGGCGTTCTCTGGGTCTTCCTTGTAGAAGTCGAGTACCTGCTGCTTGGCAGATGGCTCCACGGTAACATACTCGTTGGTGCCCGAACAGAAGTCGAGTCGTGGCCATGTGATAGGCACGGAAGGAGAATTGTATGCAGGACGCTTCATCTGGTCGATGTACCAGTCGGTCTGCAGATAGCTCAGGTTGCAGACACGTGCGTCTGTACCTACGCCCTCTACCTCCTGGTTGTACCAGAGTGGGAAGGTGTCGTTATCACCATTGGTGAAGATGATAGGGTTGCCCTTCTCCTGGAGCGACATCAGATAGTTCTGACCGAAGTCACGGCAGGTGTAACGGTTAGAGCGGTCGTGGTCGTCCCAAGTCTGCGATGCCATCTGGATAGGCACGAGCAGGGTGATAACGGCTACGATGGCTGATATGGCAGTACCGCTGAGACCCAGTTTCTTCTTCAAGAGGTCGAGGATGGCGAGCACGCCGAGACCACACCAGATTGCGTAAGCATAGAACGAGCCTGCGTAAGCATAGTCACGCTCACGTGGCTGCATAGGTGTCTGGTTCAGATAGATGACGATGGCAAGACCTGTCATGAAGAACAGGAAGAATACCACCCAGAACTGCTGGATACCGATAGGCAGAATCTCTTCCACCTCCTTGCCGTTCTTTACCACCTTGCGCTTGCGAGTGTACCAAGCCTGCCAGAAGAGGCCGATGAGACCGAGGATGAGAGGCATACAGTAGAACACGTTGTGTCCCTTGTTCTGCTTCAAGTCATCTGGCAACTTGCTCTGGTCACCGAGCATCGCATCGTCGATGAACGAGAAACCTGTAATCCAGTTGCCGTGCTCAGGTTCTCCATTGCCCTGTATGTCGTTCTGACGTCCGGCAAAGTTCCACATGAAGTAGCGCCAGTACATGAAGTTGCACTGGTAGGAGAGGAAGAAGCGGAGGTTGTCCACCTGTGAAGGCATCTTCACCATGATGTTCTCGCCGCAACGGTCGTAAGGCACCTCGCTGCCGTCTACGCCACCCATCCAGTCCTCGTAAGCCTGTGCATGGGCTGCGTCGTACATACGAGGGAAGAGCATGTTCTGTGCATAGACATACTTATTCTTGTGGCTCACTACGAAGTAAGAGTCTTTTTCATCTTTCGAAGCCTTCTCCTTGCGCTGGTATACAGGTGCGCCTTCCTTCATCACAGGCTTGCACATGTTGCCGTCTACCTGCAGGGCAACCTGAGAGGTGTAAGCCTGGCCATAGAACAATGGGCGGTCGCCATACTGGTCACGGCTCAAGTAGCTACCCAAAGTAAAAATGTCCTCAGGAGAGTTCTGGTCCATAGGAGGGTTGGCGGATGAGCGGATTACGATGAGCGCATAGCTGGAGTAACCGATCATCAACATCAACATGCAGAGCAGAGCGGTGTTCTTGACACGAGCCGAGATAAGAGGCAAGAGCTGCATCTTCTTCTTTTCGATGCCAGTAGCCTCGTCGATACCCATTACCACCTCCTTCTTGCGCTTGTAATTGAGCACAAACCAGAGGATAGCCAATACGATGACACCGCAGATTACTGCCGTCCAACCATAGCCATAGAATGGGATGCCGAGCATACCGAAGCCGAGGATGAAGGCGATGTTCTGCTTCTTCTGGTTCTTCTCGCTGGCGTTGAATGTCTCGTAGATACCCCAGATAACGCTGGCTACGAGGCAGATGATGTATACGATTTCACCAGTGTTGAATGGGCATCCGAGCACGTTGACGAAGAACAGCTCGAACCATCCGCCCACGGTGATGATACCTGGAACCACACCATACAGTACGGCTACCACTACCAAGAAAGAGAGTATCAAGGCGATGAGCGAACCCTTTAGGTTGGCCTGTGGCACCTTCTTGTAGTAGTAAACGAGCACGATGGCTGGGATGCAAAGCAAGTTGAGCAAGTGAACGCCGATACTCAGACCGGTCATATAGGCGATGAGCACGAGCCATCGGTCGCTATGAGGTTCGTCGGCGTGGTCTTCCCACTTCAGTATCAGCCAGAATACCACGGCGGTAAAGGCAGAGGAGAACGCATAAACCTCACCCTCGACAGCGGAGAACCAGAAGGTGTCGCTGAAGGTGTAGATGAGTGCGCCCACCATACCCGAGGCTTCGATGGCTATCATCTTGGCGGTGGTCATTTCCTTCCAGTCGCCGATGATAAGCTTGCGAGCCAAATGGGTGATGG
The DNA here is from genome assembly GCA_963660215.1 of Bacteroidaceae bacterium. Taxonomy (GTDB): domain Bacteria; phylum Bacteroidota; class Bacteroidia; order Bacteroidales; family Bacteroidaceae; genus Prevotella. Next base: position 7,942 of record CAVKXW010000094.1, read on the forward strand.
TCCAGAAGAGGAACATGATGCAGACGGCACTCAAGAGTGCGCTCATCGTGTTCACCATCTTCGCCACCTGTGTGGTGTCGCTAGCGAAATGTGTGAAGAAATTGCCCAGAAGCATGAAGAATGGTGCCCCAGGTGGGTGACCGATCTCTTGCTTGTAAGCAGTAGTGATAAACTCAGGACAGTCCCAGAAGCTGGCTGTCGGTTCAATCGTGGAGCAATAAACGAAGGCCGCAATCACGAATGCGACCCATCCGAAGATGTTGTCCACTAATTTGTACTGTTTCATTATTGTTTAAACTTTAATGTATTATATTTCTTCCTTTTGGTTGCCCTAGGGCATAAATCGGATGCAAAGATAATAAAAAGAATAGATATAAAGGGAGAATGGGCTTGTTTTTTAGGTAATATTATATATTAATAGGTATAGGGAAAAGTCGGTATGACTAGCAGAAAAAGCCAGCAAGCCTAGAAGAAAAAGTATTTTCTCCTAACAGAAATCTCCGTTGCACGTCGTGGGATGTACGTTGCGCGACGTGGAACGTGCATCCCACGGCGTGGAACGTACATCCCACGACGTGCAACGGAAAAAACTCTTAGGCGTGAAAACATTTTTTAATGGGATTATCGCTGTTTTCTCCGATAATTGTTGTACTTTTGTAGCGTAATTTAAGAATATCACATAGAATGAACATATTATTTCTCATACAGTTTACCTGGTGCGTCGTATGCGTGATGCTGGCATTGATACTTGTGGCCTCTCGTTTCCAAATGAGGTGGCGTAACCCTCGCTACGAGGTGTCGCGTTGGCTCCTTGTCGGTGCGATGGGCTTGCTTGCCATCCACTTCGTGCTCCAGATGTCGCAAGGCTTCAGGGCAAAGAGCGACGAACTGGGCACGGTGGTCAACCTGCTCTTCTTCACCCCCGTGGTGTTCCTCATCTCCTATGCCACCTTCCATGTGGTTTGCTATCGGGAGGGCAGGCGGCGATACATCACGGTGGGCATCATCAGCTATGTAGCTCTGCTCATCGCCTTCTTCGTCGGCATCTCGCAGTCGGGCAAGCTTCATCCGGGACCTATGCTCTATGCGATGCTCCTCTGCTTCGTAATCTGTATGCTCTATTGTATCACCGCCAATATCAGGGAGATACGTCATCATCGCAAGATTATGGAGGAGGAGACGGCTGAGGATATGCTGCCTTACGACCGATACACCTGGGCGAGCTACGCCATCGTTTGCGCCTCCATCATCATGCTCACGGCAGCCATCCTCTATCGCCCTGTGCTGCTAGTCATCGCCCCCATCATGCTCATCTCCCTGCTCATCTTCACGATGAACTTCATCGGGTATGGCTACAACATCTTGCCTACGGAGTCTGATATGGGGGGCATGATTTGGAAGAAGAAGACGATGAGGAGCCCGTAGACTCCCAGACCTTGCCAGCCGAACGAGTGCAGAAGATAGAGCAAGCCTTGGAGAAGTGGTGCCAGAAGGGAGGATTCCGAGACAGTACCATTACCCTGCCATTGCTCAGCTATAAGTTGAGGCTCTCCAAGCAAGAACTGACCCTTTATTTCGAGCGTCATCTGAAGAGTACCTTCCGAGTATGGCTCAGCGACATCCGCTTCGCCGAGGTGCAACGTATGATACGTGAGGGTTCGCAATACAGCAACGACATCATCTCGGCGGAATGTGGCTTTTCTTCGCATGCCCATCTCTACAAGATGTTCAAGGCGAAGACAGGCATGACCCCAAAACAATGGAAGGATTCGCTTGCTTCGGAGGCGGAGGAAGCCGAGATGGAGGAAAACGAGACGGAGGAAGCCGAGTTGGAGTAGATAGAAGCGTAACCTTCTGATAATGAACGATAACCATAGATAAAAAGGTGTTTCATTCATAGAGGAATGAAACACCTTTTTGGTAGGAATGAAACACCTACTATAGGAATGAAACACCCCTTTTTCGATGAAAAACACTATCTTTGCACACTGTAGAACCAAAAGAACTGTGTGTAATGAGAGAAAACCCATTTTCACTTTCCCCTCATGCCGCCGACACGATAGGCGTGGTGCTCCTGCTCGTCCTAGCCCTAGGACTGGCTCTGGTCATGTACCTAGACTATCGGCGCTATCTCGACGAGCATTCGCATCATCGAGCGGGATTTGCCGACTTCCTGAAGCGTGAGCAGCTCTACATCTGCCTCTTCCTGCTGTTCCTCTTCCTGATAGGTGGCGAGATGCTGCTCTATACCAAAATATGATTTTCCAAAAAGTAATAACATAAAAATATCAAAGATGATTATGAAGACAAAGTTTTGTTTGTTTGCCCTAGCCACCGCAGCGTTGGCATTGGGTAGTTGTGGTGAGAGTGAGAATGGTGAGGCATCAACCGCCAAGTATATCACGATTTCTAGCGGCATAGGCGAATTGAGCCGTGTGGCAACGAATGGCGAAGGTACTCAGGTGTTTGAGGCAGGTGATAAGATTAGTGTGTTTGCCTGGACTGGTTCCAAAGATGTAGCCCCTGCTGTAGCAGATAGAGTGGTTGATAATGCTATCAATACATTGGGCGCAAATGGTAAGTGGTCGGCTGCTCCTCAGATGTTGTGGAAAAACCTAGAAGATAATCACTTCTTTGTAGCGGCGTATCCAGCTTTGGCTTCCTCACCATCCGACCTCACCAAGGTGGCTTATTCTCTCGACCTGAATAAGCAGGAGGCTTGCGACTTGCTCGTAGCTACATCTCTAGATGGAATCAAGGCGCAAGACAACCCAGTGGCTTTGAAGTTCGATCATGTGATGGCGAAGTTGGAAGTTAATCTAGATTATCGTAATCAGTGGGGTGGTACTCCAACCGTTACTTCTGTGAAGGTAAAGAATACTGCAGGTGACGCTTCTGTCAATCTTTTGACAAAGACAGTGGCGGTCTCTTCCAACTCTACTCGTTCAGACTTGGTGCTTCCTGTCATTACTGTTAATGAGAAATATGGTGCTATTCTCTTTCCTCAAGATGATGTTGCAAGTATCATCATAACGATAGATGGCGACGATTATGTCTATACGCATCCTTCTAATGTCAGCTTGCAGTCGGGCAAGATAACTGTTGTCAATCTGATAGTTGGTCGCAACGAGGTAACTCTCGGTGATGTTACCATCAATGACTGGGCTGCAGGCGATACCGTAAATGACGGTGAAGCGCAGGTCAACTAATTGTGATACCTTATATATAATAGAGACTTATGAAAAAGAGGAATATGTATTTTGTGCTAGCCTTAGGCATGGGCTTGCTGGCATCATGTGGTGCAGAAGACTCCATAGATACAACGACAAGTGGCGACAAGGTGGCTGTCCAGTTTGATGGCAGCATCGGCACCAGCACTCGTGTCGTGGATGCAGTATGGTCGGCAAATGATAAAATAGGTGTGTATATGGTTGCTGCGAACCAGACGCTGGCGGATGGTAGCATCGTAGAGGGTGCTTCCAATGTCTCTTATGTCACCTCCGAAGGCGATGGCAAGTTCTCGTCTGTGGATGCAACCAAGATTATCTATCTCCCGATACATACCAGCGTAGACTTCTATGCTTATTACCCATATAAGGAGGTGGTGAGCGATTACAAGTTGCCTATTGACGTGAGCGACCAGAGCAATCAAGAGGCGATAGACCTGATGTATGCCACGACAAAAGGTGTTGATAAGAACCAACCTAATGTGCAGTTGAAGTTCAGCCATGCATTGACCAAGGTAGTCTTTGATGTTCAGCCTGGTGCAGGACTCACGGCTGATGACCTCGAAGATATGACAATAACCATCGAGGGGGCGAATAACACTGCTCAGTTCAACTTGATTGATGGCACATACTTTGATGATGGTATGCCTAAGGGAGTCACTATGTACAAGAAGCCAAACTCCTTGACTTATGAGGCTATCTTGATTCCTGAGTCAAGTGATAGCCGTACGATACGTTTCGACCTCAATAATGATGCAAGAGATTACTTTGAGTGGACGATGCAAGGCGCATTGAAGGAGGGTAAGAAGTATCACTATACCAAGGTGACGGTTACTCGTACTGAGGCTAAGGTAAGTGGTACAATCACAGATTGGACTCCAGTTACGGACGATACCGAGTATGAAGCTAAGTAATCTGAAAAGTGTAATCTATTAACGTAAGAAGCAATGAAGAAGTTAAGATTGATATACCTTGCGGCGACAGCCCTGCTGTTTGCTGCTTGCGCCAATGATGACGAGGGAGGCGGCAACAATAGTCCTGTTGCTGCCATCGTTCGTGCGGATATATCCCAGAACATCAATACTCGTGGAACGGCAGACAATAATGAGTGGACTGTCGGTGACGCTATCGGTGTGTTCGTTCTAATGGATGGAAATACGAAAGGCACGAATGTGAAGTATGTAGCTACGGATGCCAGCGGTAATTTCTCATCTGAGACTCCTATCTATTTCATGGATGACAAGGAACAGACTTTCAGTGCTTATTATCCCTATCAAACATCTAATGGTGATATAGATGAGTATGGATGGTTAAAGACTCCTTGGACTATATCTTATACAGCCCCAAGCGAAACTCTAGCTTATGACTTCCTCTGTACCAATAGTGTTGCTGCAAGGAAAACTTCACCAGTTGTGGCATTTAAGGATATGAATGGAAGTGGTGAAACGGATGAAAGCAAAGACCATCGCTTCAAGCACAAGATGGCTTTTGTAGAATTCAAAATCCAAACAGGTGCTGGTGTGGAAGGTTATTATAATGAGCTAAAGAAAATCACTCTGAAAAATATAAAAGCAGAAGGTAGGGTAAATTTAAAAACTGGAGGCTGTGAGCTTACAGGCAGTGCTGAGCCACAAACAATGGAAATCGGTAAAAGCATGAGCAATGCCATTACTTGCCAGTTTATCTTATTTCCTCAAAAAGTGGAGAACAACAAGTTGGATTTAGAGTTCGGTGTGAAGTATAACAATGATATAGATAATGTATATACTGCATCCATCGACTTGCCTAATGGGTTTGAGAG